>CAYNFX010000045.1:4451-14412 GCA_964396555.1 uncultured Alkaliflexus sp. | reverse complement strand
TTGAAGATAAGCTTCTGAACAGCACGGGAATTCAAGAAGTTGCTCTTCATTTTCTCGGAAGTCACATACTGAGGCTGAAGGCCCGCCTGAAGGCGCACCTTGCTTTCATCATACTTTTCCATTTCAGGATGTACAATGTTAATCTGCCCGCCATAGACCACTGGTTTTCCAAAAGCGATAAAGTCTATATCACTTCTAAGTCTGCCCTGAACATACTTCAGACCTTTGAACCAGACAAGCTCAATCCTGCCGGTACCGTCGTCGAGCCAGGCACGGAGGCGCTTAGTCCTGCCTTCCCCAACAGTACGCAAGGCAACAATACGACCCTTGACCTGCACATACTGCATATCAGGACGAATCTCACTAATAGTATAAATCTTGCTTCTGTCAACGTAGCGGTACGGAAAGTAATACAGCAGATCTTCGTACGAAACGATACGAAGTTCCCGTTTCAGCAGATCAGCCTTCTTTGGTCCGACTCCCGGCAGGTACATAATATTTAAGGTCGCAAGCTCGCTCATACTTTATCAAAAATAGAAGAATCGGACGAATCTAACAAGTCGTTCTCCCAAAGGCCTTCTAATCCTGGCTAATATCGGCCTTTCAATGCAGTCGGAATGAAAACCTTTGTATATTTGCACAAAACTAGAGGTCAGTGAATCTGTTTCAAACCAAAAGATATTTAGGATATTATTTTCGACCCAACCACTGGCGCGGCTATGGCATACAATCTCCGTTTGCTTTCGACTTTGCGGGCAACCTGCTAAGGGAAAAACACCCCTACTATGACTTTGCAAAGATAGAAGCATGGCGTGCCGCCCTTAAACGAAGTAAGGAAACCATAGAAATACTCGACCTAGGTGCAGGTGGACAAAAGCAGCAAAGACGAAAGCGCAGGCTTTCGTCAATCGTTTCCCGAGGTGCTACACCACCCAAATATGGGCAGTTGCTGTACCGCATCGCATGTCGTTTTGGAGCAAGCAACATACTTGAATTAGGTACTTCATGCGGGATTAGTACACTTTATATTGCTATGCCTTATAAAAAAGGGAAAGCAATTACAATCGAGGGATGCCCGCAAACAGCAAAAGTTGCTAAGGTAGGATTCGATAGACTGGGTGCTGACCATATAGATATGCGGGTGGGTTCGTTTGACGAACTGCTGCCTAAGGCATTAAAGGATCTGCCCCAACTTGATTTGGTATTCTTCGACGGAGACCACAGGGAAGAAAGCACTTTGAGGTATTTCGAGCAATGCCTGCCTTACATTCACAACGATACCATCTTTGTGTTTGACGATATCCACTGGTCACATGAGATGGAACGGGCATGGAACAAAATAGCAAAGCATCCAAAGGTCAAGCTCTCGCTTGACCTGATGCGGATCGGGATAGTTTTTTTCCGTAAGGAAAACCAAAAAGAGCATTTTGTACTTAGGTATTAAACCAAACCGATCTTGTGCGGTCTAATTTCGAAGATCAAACAACATAGCAAAACCTTTATGAACAACGTAATAGAGATTGAGAATATTCAGAAGATTTATCAGGTAGGAACGCAGGAAGTAAGAGCTTTACGCGGGGTAAGCACTCAGATTTTGAGAGGTGACTACGTTGCCATAATGGGGCCCTCGGGATCGGGCAAATCAACCCTTATGAACATTATTGGGGGGCTTGATACCCCTTCTGCAGGTAAATATGTGCTCAACGGGACTGACGTAAGCGACCTGCATGACGACAGGCTGGCCGAGATTCGCAACAAGGAGATTGGCTTTGTATTCCAGACCTTCAACCTGTTGCACCAGTATACCGCACTTGAAAACGTAATATTGCCATTGGTATATGCAGGCGTGCCCAAACAGGAGCGTATCCTAAGGGGTAAGGAAGCACTTGATAAAGTAGGTCTTGCCAACCGGATGGAGCACAAGCCCAACGAACTGTCGGGTGGACAGCGCCAAAGGGTTGCAGTTGCCAGAGCGCTTATCAACAATCCTTCAATAATACTTGCCGACGAACCAACAGGTAACCTCGATACCAAGACTTCAATAGATATCATGAGGCTCTTTGCTGAGATTCATTCTGCCGGCAACACAATCATTCTGGTTACCCACGAAGAGGATATTGCATTGCATGCCCATCGTATAGTGCGTCTTCGTGATGGAGAGATAGAACGTGATGAGCGAAATGAACACGTCAGCCAATTGTGATGTTATATCACTAAATTGGAAGAAAAATAGCAATGAAAAAAAGCCTAGTTTATACAAAAACCGGCGACAAGGGAACGACCGGACTTATCGGTGGCACCCGTGTACCAAAGGACCATTACAGACTCGAAGCATATGGCACAGTTGATGAACTGAATGCCCATATTGGTATGATTCGTTCCTACCCTATTGATGAAGTAAGCAAACACACTCTGATTCGCATACAGGATATCCTATTTACAGTTGGATCCTACCTTGCTACCGACGACCAGGTATCAGACCTTAGGGACCGCCTGAAAACAGAAGAATCGGAAATTGAGCTGCTTGAACGTCAGATGGACCAGATGGAGTCAGCCCTCCCCCCATTGATGCACTTCGTATTGCCTGGTGGCCATCCGGCGGTGGCTCAATGTCATATTACCCGTACTGTTTGCAGAAGGGCCGAAAGAAGAATCATAGCGATGTCAGCAAACACCGAAGTGAATGAATGGGTTGTCAGATATGTTAACAGACTTTCTGACTATTTTTTCGTTTTGTCACGCCATTTGGCCAATTATTTCAATATTGACGAAATTAGGTGGGTGCCTGATTTGCATGATTGATTATTTTTTTTAATTTCGCCGAAAACACAGAAGGATCTAAAAATAACGGAGTAAAATCTATTCAACTATGTATTGGACCCTTGAATTAGCAGCTAAGTTAGAAGATGCTCCCTGGCCTGCAACTAAAGAAGAATTGATCGATTTCGCAATCCGCTCAGGTGCACCATTGGAAGTTATAGAAAACCTCCA
The DNA here is from genome assembly GCA_964396555.1 of uncultured Alkaliflexus sp. Classification (GTDB taxonomy): domain Bacteria; phylum Bacteroidota; class Bacteroidia; order Bacteroidales; family Marinilabiliaceae; genus Geofilum. The sequence continues at coordinate 11,421 of CAYNFX010000045.1, read as the reverse complement.
GGAACTTGAAGATGAAGGCGAAATCTACGAAAGCATAGAAGACATATGGCCGGATTATCCGAGCAAAGACGATTTCTTCTTCAACGAAGATGAGTACTAAAAACTCACAAAAAAGGAACCTGCGAGGGTTCCTTTTTTGTTTTATGGCATTGTTGTGTCAAAGTGAAAGTCGTTGTAATTGACCTGTTCTACAGGTTCCGGCCCCTCGTTCTTGATAAATATATCTTCCATTCTCTTAGGTCTGTAATTTTCCAGCCATCTGAATCCTTGTAACCTTGTAGATTCAGGCTCCAGAATCAGAGGAGGATTCATATTGCCGCTTACCGAACTCCGCATGGTGATTCCCACAACCTTCCTGTTTTCCAACAACAGCGTAAGATTACTTGATTCGGCTCGGTTGACCCCTATAACCTCATCCTCATCCTTTGGATAATAAATTGTCTGACCATTACCCTCCACATCAATCCGGTAAAGTTCATTGTCCCTTATATAGCCTATCATATTACGGCCCTTTATCTGATTATAGGAGGCTGTATCCTCGGGTGCCACCACAAAGGCATTATCAATCATTTCAGCCTTGTACACCGTTTTATTGCGCGTATAAAGCCTGATAGTACCGGCACTCATCTGGTTGAGGTTGGCCCATATTATCGGATTCTTGTAAAAGGTGTTGATCGAGTCCTTGAGGTCGTAAACCATCGAATCGCACCTTCCCTGAAAATCGCGTCTAAAAAACTTAACATTGTGATAGGCACGTATAATACGGTACTCGGTATCATCTATTGGATCGGCCCTCAGTGTATCTGCATGCAGAAAAAGGGTATCGTTTTCACTCACCTGCATCATTACAGCATCACGCGTTGCAAGAGCTCTGTCCTCCAATTCATTGTAATAACCATAATCACCGGTAATAATTACATGATTGGCAGAATCCAGAAGGAACATACTTGAAAACACCTCGCCAAAACCGCTTTTGCGGTCATAGAATATCGTGTCCCCTTTTAATAATTGCTCTTCACCCTTAATATAGCTTTTCTTCTCTAGACGGGCCACATCATTGCGGGTATCATAGGATCCTAACTCAGAATAAATCTCATTTCTTTCACTGATAATGGTAGTAGGTCCTACAATCTTAACCACCTCGGATACCGTGTAATACAAGAGGGTATCGGAATACATTGTATAATCGGGGTTAGTCACCACCACCTCCTTACGAAAATGAGCCTCATCAATTTGAGGATAATAATAACCCCAATTGCTTACAAGGCTATTACTACCGCTCTCAATCTGTCCACCATTAAAATAATAGGCAACATCACTTCTGCGGTTGTAATCAAGAAAGTGTGTAGTAAGTACCACATCCTTGTTGACAAGTTTCACGTTATGTCTAACCATTGCCTTGTCCTCAAAGCCGTAGTAAAACAGAGTATCCCCGTAAAGGTGAATTGTATCGTTCTGAATTATATGAATATTGCCGTAGGCATGTACCCTGTTGGAATCCCTGTAGAAAAATGCGCTGTCACAAAACATCAATGTCTGATGATGCCTGAACCTGACATTACCAAATAATGCCTGTACATTCTTGCCAAAACGTGATGAACCTTCAAGATAGTCAGCATGCTCTATCGTGACCATAGAAGTACTCTGCCTCTGTTGTGCAGAGGCAACCCCGATCAGTAGTAACACAAGAAAGGGAAGGATACTTTTCTTCAAACCCTTCATAAAGTTTATCTCCAATCCCGGATATCTTACTTTATCCAGCCTTTAAACTCAAAGTTGCAACCCGACCACCTGGGGTTAATAGATATATAGGTATCCTGTTGCTTATCAGTAATCCATTTCTTAAATATCTCCTCTCTCTTCTTGTTTTCAAGTATGGTCTGTATCAACTGATAGTCATCTGTCAGATTTGCCCTGTGTGAGTCCACCTTTGATTTAAGCTTAATAATTGCAAAATAGTCTTTGCCATATCTTTCGTCCTTCATCATAAAGGCGTCAGAAATATCACTAACCTTCATCTTTTCAAGTTGACGATTGATTGAAGGCGGGATCATCTGAATATCAAATTTAGTAGAGTTGTCCTGTGGATTAACCATCAGACCGCCTGTAAGCTTTGAATCCTTATCCATTGAGTAAAGCAGAGCAGCTTCTTCAAATGAAACTGAATCAACACGAATCAGGTTGGCTATGGAATCAGCCTTCAGTCTTGCCGCTTCAATAGCAGCAGCTTTTGGCTTCGGCTTAAGTAATATATGACGCACATTAGCTCTGTCACCCTGACGTTCGACCAATTGGATAATGTGGAAACCGAATTCAGACTCAACAATCTTGGATACCCTTCCCGGCTCCTGCATATTAAAAGCAACCTGAGCAAACTCAGGTACCAATTCGGCCCTGCTCATAAAACCCAGCTCTCCTCCCCTGGGTGCAGAACCAGGATCTTCAGAATACAATACAGCCAGAGTTGCAAAATCACGACCCTCAGCTACCTGCCTTTGAAACTCCCTGAGACGAGCCTTAACAGCCTCAATTTCCTCAAGATCAATCTGCGGATTAATACGTATTTGTTGAATCTCATACTGAGCCTGAACCATTGGAAGACTGTCAGGATTTGTATTACGGTAGAAGGCACGGATCTCAGCAGGAGTCAACTTAACACCTGAAGTAATATTACGCTGCATCTCCTGGGTAATCATCTGATTGCGAACAATAACTCTCTGATCCTTCTTGATCTGAAACAAAGGTTTGTTAAGCCACTCCTCCAGTTTTTCCCTTGAGCCGGCTCTATTGATGTACTCATTGATCATCCTGTCAACCTGCATAATCACCATGTTCTCGCCTACCTCTATACTATCCAGCTTAGCCTGTTCGATAAGCAGGTTTTGTATCATCAGCTGCTCGAAGATATGGCACTTCAAATCTCCCTGAAAATCTGCTCCCTGGATCACAGCCTGCTGATATTGCATTTCCACATCGGAAAGCAAAACAGGTGTATCACCTATTACAGCAATAACCTCATCAATAACGTTGGACTGAGAGAATATGGGGAAGGTGCCGCATATGAATCCAAGCAGCATCCCTGATATTTTCATGCTAAGTTTAGTCATACCTATTCTTTAAAATGCTATATATATTAATTGTTAAATGTAATAATCTTTTCTCTGATTGCTTCATCATACAAGTCCTGGGCCAACTGCTGAATAAACTCAATTCTCTTCTTGTTAAGCAATATGGCCTTGATTCTTTCCTCAACATACTTTAACGGGGCCGTTGTACCTGGCAGCATGAATTCTTTTATTACAAGGTAATAATTGTAATTACCGTCAGTAGTTTCATAGAAGGTAGTCCATCTTAAAAACCTATCCTCATTTACCACAGGTTCAGGCAGCAGAGCGTTGATACGGCTAAAGGGGACCCAGTTCTCGACAAACTGTTCATATGTACGCGCATTCTGGAAGGCATAGGCCTCAATATTAACCAGGTTGCTGTCGTCATTTGATTTGAGCCATCCTTTAACCAGTTCCTGATTTGGTGCATCTACTGGTATCTTTATAAAGGCACCTCTGATTATGCTTTCCTGCAGATTGAAGTTGTCCTTCATCTGGGTATAATAGTCCTCTATCTCCCGGCTGGTAACCAATGGAGAGTGCTTCTGTTCAAGAATCTTCTGCTGGTACATATGCACTAGAAGAGAAGTACGATACTCCTCCAACAGTTTATCCACATTCTTCTCCTCCTCAGACAGATTAATCTCTGCCTGACGAAGCATAAGGTTTGTACGCACCCACCTGCTTATGTAGTCCTCAGCAATAGCAATACTGTCCTGATCCGCAAGATTGTCAGGCACTGCATCCATCAGTTCGTCAAGGGTTAACGATACCCCCCCAACAGTCACAATGGCCTCAGCACCCGGGTCTTCTTTATTAAACTTACAGGCAAACAGTGTCAACAACACTATAGTTAGTAAACAGATTTTTCTTCCGAACAGCATAATTCTGTCTGTTTTTATCTTGAACCTATCAATTCATATCTAAACACCGGTTTGTACTTTGCTCTTAATTCCTTTACCCATTCCCTTTCCTTACTGTTCTGATAGCTATTAAGTACTGTTCCAAGTGCTTCCTTGAAAGGCATAGGTACAGATTCGCTAACAGCACCTTCCCAAAACAGAAGCCCCTTCCTACCACTTAGCTCAGAGGTCTTGGGCAATAAAGATGGATTAACCGGATTGGAAGCCTCCTTAATAAAACCAAAGCTACCCTCCACTATGTTATATTGTTGGGGATTCCCCGCCAAGTCCTTCAATATTTGTACCAGACCTGCAGCCTTGGGATTTTTTTCAAAATACTTTGTTAGTTTCCTCTGCAACTTCTTGTCACCAACTTCTGCAACCACACCTTCAAGTACGGGAGGATACATGAACTCGTCTATATTCTGCAAGTAGTAATTATGTAGCCCGGCACTGTCAGACCCGGTAGTTTGCCAAATCATCCTGTCGCTTATCTCATAGATCAGAAGTCCATCATAATATTCCCGGATCAGGTATTTAAAATCTAGATTTACCCTGGCCAACTCTTTTGCATCCCAATCATTTACCTTCACCCTGCCCTGACGCCAAAGCATATCGATAATAAATTCTGATTCCTCTTCAAAGCTGCCAATAGGATCAAGCCCGAGCCTCTTTATTATATGCCAGCCAAAATCCGTCCGCACAGGCTGGGAAATATCTCCGTCCTTTTCAATAGCAAATGCAGCCATAGCAAACTCGGGTATCATTTCACCCAATGTGAAGGGGAACAGTTCCCCGCTTTTCTCCACACTACCTTTGTCATCAGACTGCTCTGAGACCAAGGTTTCAAACAGCTCTTTATTTTGCAATCTGTTATATATACTGTCAGCAGCCAACTTTGCCATGGCTTCACTATCCTTATTACCAGGTTCAAATCTCTTCATTATATGAGCTGTTCGGATTCGGCCTTTATTAGGCTGCTTCTCCATCACCTTAATAATGTGATAGCCATATTCTGTCCGTATCACTTGTGAGATTCCACCAACAGGAGTTGCAAAGGCTGCCTTTTCAAAAGGAGCTATCATAACAAAAGCAGTGAAAAAACCCAGGTCTCCGGAATTTTGCTCTACAGAAGGATCCTGAGAATTAGCCCTTGCAAGTATTGCAAAGTCCTCCCCTGACAGGGCTCTATCTCTTATCTCATTTATTCTGCGATATGCAGCCAGTGTATCTTCTGGAGATGCATCCGTGCCTGCAAGTATTAGAATATGTGAGGCTCTTACATAGTATCTCATATTGGCATAAGCCTCCCTGGCATCCCTCAACAGAGCAATAGAATCAACCATATAGGAAGACTTGACCATATCAACGTATTGCTGATACTCGCTTCTAAATGAACTCAGGGTATCAAGCCCCAGAGCTTTGGCTTCCTTAACTTTTAGTTTGTAATCGATAAACCTTTCAGCAAACAAGGCAGGACTCTCATCAAAACCGGGTATGCATCTGTTTTTGTTATAGATATGCCAGAACTCACCAAGTTCAAAACTCTCATCACCTATAGTCAAGACAACATCCCCTTCGCCGGATCCCTGCGCAGGAAAGCAAAGCAGAAAAAAAGCAAATAAAACAAAAGAACCAAAGCCTTTCATGCCTTGTGAGTTTTATCCGAATTGAAACAGTGTCGAAATTAACTAATTTTCAATCCTGTTCCAACATTTATTTTTCCCCGGGGCAAAAGCGAAAAAAAAGGGAAAACCGCAGTAGCGGTTCTCCCGGTCAATATTTAAGCCTCTAGACGCACTACCTTGAGTAGTTTGGAGCTTCGTTAGTGATTGTCACATCATGTGGGTGCGACTCGTTAACTCCAGCTCCAGTGACACGAGTAAACTTCGCATTGTGAAGTTCCTGGATATTATGTGCACCACAGTAACCCATACCAGCTCTAAGACCACCTATCATCTGATAGATTACTTCAAAGAGAGTGCCTTTGTAAGGAACACGTCCTGAAATACCTTCAGGTACAAGCTTCTTGATATCATCTTCTACATCCTGAAAGTAACGATCCTTTGAGCCCTTTTGCATAGCTTCAAGCGAACCCATACCGCGGTAACTCTTAAACTTACGACCATTGTAGATAACTGTCTCACCGGGAGACTCTTCAACTCCGGCAATCATAGATCCTGCCATCACAGAATCCGCACCAGCTGCGAGAGCTTTTACTATGTCACCGCTGTAACGCAAACCACCGTCTGCAATAAGAGGTACACCTGTTCCCTTCAAAGCCTTTGCCACATCATAGATGGCTGACAACTGGGGAACTCCAACACCTGCTATAACCCGTGTCGTACAAATAGAACCGGGACCGATACCAACCTTCACTCCGTCTGCACCAGCTTTTACAAGATCAAGGGCAGCCTGTCCGGTTGCAATATTACCTACGATTACCTGCAGTTCAGGATAACGACGTTTGGTTTCCTTCAATGTCTCAATAACACCCTTTGAATGTCCGTGAGCCGTATCTATTACAATAGCATCAACGTTTGCCTTTACAAGCGCCTCAATTCGATCAAATGTATCGAAGGTCACTCCTACTCCGCCAGCTACTCTTAGTCGACCCTTCGCATCCTTGCAGGCAAGGGGTTTATCCTTGGCCTTAGTAATATCCTTGTATGTGACAAGTCCAACCAGTTTGCCGTCCTTGTCAACAACAGGAAGCTTTTCGATCTTATATTTTTGCAGAATCGCTGCAGCACTTTCAAGGTCTGTTGTCTGGTCTGTTGTTACCAGATTCTTGGAGGTCATCACCTCATCTATCTTACGATTCAGGTTAACCTCAAATCTCAGGTCACGGTTGGTTACAATACCTACCAGATAACCATGCTCATCAACAACCGGAATACCACCGATCTTGTATTCCTTCATCAGATCCAGCGCATTGGCAACTGTAGAGCCCCTCTTGAT
>CAYNFX010000045.1:0-4351 GCA_964396555.1 uncultured Alkaliflexus sp. | reverse complement strand
TCTTGTATTCCTTCATCAGATCCAGCGCATTGGCAACTGTAGAGCCCCTCTTGATTGTTACAGGATTGTAAATCATCCCGTTCTCAGCTCTCTTGACAACCTCTACCTGACGAGACTGCTCCTCAATAGTCATGTTCTTGTGGATAACACCCATACCTCCTTCACGTGCTATGGCTATAGCCATACGCGCTTCGGTAACTGTATCCATGGCTGCAGAAATGATAGGCGTGTTGAGAACAATATTGCGCGAAAACTTTGTAACCAAAGAAACTTCTCTGGGCAATACTTCAGAATAGGCAGGAATTAAAAGGACATCATCAAATGTTAACCCGTACGAATCGATTTTATCTTCAATAAATGACATAGGTGATGCTTTTAGGGTGTGTGAAATAAATTTCGGCAAAGGTACAAAAATTATGGAAGTCCAGTCTATCGGACAACATTTTCTAACATCTCAGAATTCAGTCTGCAAGACCCTGACCAAAATCCGGAAACCCTTCACCATTCCACCTTAGCTCCCTGATTTTTGGATCTGCCTTCTGCAAAATGAAAGGATCACTGATATGTTACTCCTTCTTTATCCTGATTGTAGTAACAGACATAGCTGGTACTTCATACTCCAGAACTGCCGCATTATTCAATCTCACCGGAACAGTAACAGTATGCACATTGGTGGGAGCATCAAAGGTATTCTCTGCATCCGGTGCACCTCTCAAAATAAAGCACTGTGCATCGCTGCCAATGCCTTTAAATCCAGAAAGGTCTGCTCTAGCCTTGCTTGGGTTCATCCCTGGATTGGCTATTTTGATAATTACGTCTCCGGTAGTGCTGTCATATACAGTTGAAGCCGACAACAGCGGGTCCTGAGTAGAAAACGAAACTAATCCATCATAGTAGTAGTCGCCCTGGTTGTTCATAAACATCTTCTGAACATAGTAGTTGGGTGTCAACACTATATTCCTGTTGTCAAAAAAGATAAGGTCAGTCGTCCACTGGGTATTCCCCTTACGGGCAAGCAATGGAGCGTATGATGCCATTTCTACAATATCACCGTTTCTTTCCAGACCAATCATATAGGCCGCCTCTGCAACTGCATTCAATATTTTATTGCCCCAACTTGCATACTCACCAAGGTACACCTTTGGTCCATTTCTGTCATAGCTGTCATAACGGTGAAGATTTGCAAGCATCCAGTCAGGCCCCTTATAATAATGCTCATCAACTATATCAACGCCCAAATCCCGGCTAATCTCCCACCCCCTTTCAAAATCAGCTCCATCAGAAAAAGGACCCGAGGTTCCAATAATCTTTACCTCAGGATAGTTCTCCCTGATCGCATTCTGTATCATCCTGAAGCGTTCTTCAAACTCAGGAGTAATCTTCTCTTCATTTCCTATACCAATATACTCGAGTTGGAATGGCTGTACCCTTCCGGCTGCAGCCCTGACAGATCCCCATTTGCTATCTGCCGGACCTTTAGCCCATTCAATCAGATCCAGTACATCCTGAATGTAAGTATCCATATCTTCCATACAAATTGCCTGCTGTCCTGCTCCTCCTATAACATGAGTACCACCCGAATTCTGGCAGCTTACTCCGGAAGGGAGCACAGGCACTGCCATGGCTCCAATATCCTCACAAAACTGAAAGAATTCGAAATAACCGAGACCATAACCCTGCTGATAGTTCCATATATTACGCTGGGCCTTTCGTTGCTCAACTGGACCAACCGTGTTCTTCCAGTCATATATATTACTTATTCCGTCTCCGTGAACAAGGCAACCACCTGGAAAACGCATAAAACGCGGCTCTAAATCAGCCAAAACTCTTGCCAGATCTGCTCTAATACCATTTTTTCGTCCCATGAAGGTCTTTTCTGGAAACAGAGATATCATATCAAGTGCAACCTTTCCTTTGCTCTGAACCAGTACCAGCAATGCAGCACTATCACAGGATATCTCAGAAGTCAATGTAATCTCATATTTCTGCCATTCTTGAGAAGCAACTTGCAAGGTTCCACCGGCAAGAGATTGGCCTTTGGTACTCTGAAGCTGTATCAGGAAATCAACTGGATCTTCGCTCAACAATCTTGCGAAAAAGCTGAAAGAATAATGTTCACCTTGATTCAATGTGATACCATCAAACCCGGAATTAATGATCCCGACTCCCGACAAACCCTTAATCTCAGGATATGTTCCCACCAGCTCCACATCAAGTACAGCATAAGTGGGATTATTTGGATGGATGGGCTCTGAAGTACCAACATTCAGATAGCCTATTGAAAAACCTGCCCGTAAAAATTCCCAACATGTAAAAGGATGCCAGCCTTTTTGCATAGCCGGGGCATACTCAAAAGACCTGTTTTGAACAAGTTCAGCATACAGACCCCCATCGGCAGCATAATTAATGTCCTCAAAGAACAATCCGAACAAATTACTGCTGATTGGTTTGCCGCCTATCGGCGGCTCTCCTGCCTTACATAATTTAGGTGTAAGGATAAATATGCTTAACAGCAATAAAAAAGAACCTATTCTCATGATCTACTATTTTTGTTGAATATGATAACTAAAACAAAGTTTCCAAAAATAAATAAAAGTAAGAATAACAGCATATTTGACCTTTATATATATCTTGGAAGTTTAACGAAACTTAAGAAACGTGCCCCTTTGATTTTCCTATATTTGCTACATATTATGCAGGTTTAGAAAACGATGAACAGATCAAATATAAGGAAATATCAAGGTCTTACCATGGCCCTGACATTGTTTATTTTATGGGGATGCACCCCATCGGCCGTAAGGATGACTGACGAGAAGTTTGATGAAGCCAAGGCGCTAAAGGATTCAGGCAATTTCAATCTGGCCAAGATCAAGCTTGACAGTGTGATGCTACTTGCAGGCAACCAAAGTGAAAAGGGAAAGGAAGCCCTTAAGCTGCTTGCCGAGATTGAGATTGATGAGCAGGAGCGGAATCTCAGGTTTCTTGACAGTGTTCTTGTTGAGCATGAAGAGCTACTGGTGCCATTAATGAAGAATTTCGAACTTAGTGACGAATACGGCAGTGAAAAACAGCTTATTCACAAAAGGCAAAAGCCTGAGAACAGCTACAACAGAACCTACCTTAGGGCACACCTGGGTGAAGAAGGAAATTTTTACATTTCAAGCCGTTACCACGGATTGAAATGGATTAATCACAACAAAATAAGGGTTTACTTCGGACCAGAATCCGTGATTTCAGAGCAGGTTTCTGACAATGGAATCGATATGAGACGCTTTGAGGATGGCGAATTCAAATGGGAGTTTGTTTATTATAAAGAAGGTAAGGACAATGGAATTGTGGATTTCATTGCATCCAATTCAGACAAGCCTCTAAGAGTTGAGTTTATTGGCAAATCGAGGGAATATATAATTATGGAACAATATGACCGGGAAGCCATCCGTGATGCATATGAGATATCATTTATACTTAAGGAGATAAAAAGAATTAAGGACGAAAAAAAGAACTCAGAAGAACTCCTTAACAAATTAAAATCCAGCCATTTTTAAGCTTTTCGGATAAAACAATCCTAAGTCTCCCGGGGATAATCCAAAATAACTCAGGCTTCACGTTAAAAAAGGCCGGGTTTATCAAAAAATCAAGCATCTCGTCGCAGGTAGTTGTAAATTTAGCTCTCGCTATCATGTAAACTGCCTGTTATGATCAGACCTCTGTTGATTTTCCTATTTGCGTTGATGGTTCAAAGTGCAATCGCGCAGGAAGTAAGACTTGAATTAATACAAAACGCTAAAGAAGGTGTTGGGAATGCAAAGTTCCAGATAATAGTTGATCCCGTATACGACTCTGAATTCACAGTAGATTTAAGCTATTCCGGATCTGCGGAAGCCTCAGTAGACTATATTTCCATACCTTCTGTTACCATAGCTGCAGAACAAACCAGTGCAGAAATTGAGCTAATTATCATTGACGACGATATTGCTGAACCTACAAAGACAATATCAGTATCTATTACCTCAGTTAGCGACGCTAGCGTAAACTATAACACTGCTTTATTGGATATTAATCTTGAAGATAATGATGCACCGACTATAAATCTGACAGGGTTTTCCATAACCGAAGGGAATGCTTCAAATCAGGCAGACTTCACAATTAATATGACTGGTCCGGCGCAGGAACCTGTAATACTTCTTTTCAGCACTTCTGACGGAACTGCAGGAGCAGGTAGCGATTATACGAGCATTACAAACCAAGCTGTTACAATTCCTGCAAACGCTACTTCAGTGCTTGTTCCTGTCACAATTTTAGGAGACGCTGTGGCAGAGCCTAATGAATCTTTCTCGGCTACTATAAGTAT
>CAYNFX010000044.1:11638-14543 GCA_964396555.1 uncultured Alkaliflexus sp. | reverse complement strand
ATCTATGTTGCCCGACTTACTTTTAAATGACGAAGTACCGGTAAGCTTTACACTATTCCCCACTATGCTTCCGCTGATAGTCTCTATATCCAAAGTGCCTTCTAGACTTGTGAGCGATACAGATCCAGAAGTACTGCCCAGATGAAAATCACCCTTGCCTGCACTAATACTGACACTGCCTGATACAGAGTTAAGCCTACCTCCACCTATAACATCCATAAGATTAATAAATCCTGAGATGGTCTGAACTTCAGCACCCTTATTAATACCAGTGGCAGAAATACTACCTGAAACTGTAGACAAGCTACCAAAGCCAAGTACTTCTTCAATATTGATTTCACCGCTAACGCTATTTGCCTTTATATCGCCCTGAACCGATTTAGCTTTAATAGTTCCAGAAGTTGACTTTAGCTCGGTGGAGGTAATCAGGTTAGTTGCAATTATGAAACCAGAGACTGTTTCCACAACCGCCTTTCCATAAAGGGGACCTTCGACACTGACGTTGCCGGATATATTGCTAACACTGATCTCGGCTGATTCGGGGATTGTAAAAACCAGGTAGCCTTTTAGCTGTTCGTTACGCAGGCTTGGATAATCCACCCAAACGTTAAGTCTTGAGCCTTCCTGTGAATATCTTATCCGCACATCACTATCCTTCTTCAAACCTCTGATTTCACCGTCAAGTACGACATCCGAACTGCCTGAAGTCGCAAACTCGGTACGACAGAAGGCTCCCTTAACATTTATAAAACTTACGCCTTCAAAGCTTAGTTGAACCTTGTCAACCAGCTCCTGAGCCGAAACCGTCACGGCCAAGCCCACTGCCAAAAAAAGAAACAATGCTCTTTTCATTTTCTTATTGTTTTGGTTTGTCCATTTTCTTTTTGATCCATGCTTTGATATCAATTCCTCCCAGACTGCCGGACGTCATAATAAGCAGGTTGGCATTCCTAAACTCAATCTTATCCAACCTTTCAAGCAGAGCCTCCTTTGTAACTATCACAGAATGCTCAGGTATACTAAAGGCCTTTGCTACGTCGGCAGGACTGATGGGGGCTAGTCCCTTGTGCTCAATAACACCGGGATTGAAGAATACAAGTGGTTCATCCGCCAACATCATTGCATTGTGGTACTGAGGCAGGAAGTTCTTGTCAAGACTGCTAAAAGTATGGAGTTCCATACAAGCCACCAGCTTACGCGAAGGATAACGAGACTTTACTGCCTCAACAGTAGCCTTAAGCTTTGATGGAGCATGGGCAAAGTCATAGAATACAGCAGAGTTTTCATCTCCTGCCACTGCCTCAAGGCGCCTCGAGGCACCCTTGAAACTACCCATGGATCTCAAAAAAGAGTCTTCATCAAGGCCAAGCCACCGGCATACATTCATGGCACCCGACAGGTTTTGCATATTGTGTGCACCAAAGAAAGGAACAGGATATTCCCTGCCCTTGTGTACAACAAGTGTAATGTCGCCAGCATATCTGCTTTCTGCCTCAAAGTATGGCTCGATAGTAAAACTCCGGTTCTTCCCATCAAGCATTTTTTTCAGGTGCTTATCGCCACTAAACCATGTTAGATAACCATTTCTATCAACGGAATCAGCAAAATGTTTGAACTGATCCCTATAAATATCGAAGGTTGGGAATACATTAATATGGTCCCAGGCGATACCGCTTATAAGTGCAATGTGGGGTTTGTACCAGAGAAACTTGGACCTTTTGTCAATCGGTGAGGACAGATATTCATCTCCTTCAAAAACTGCAATCTCGGCATCTTCACTGAGTCCAACCATAGTGTCGAAACCCTCTAGCTGGGCACCTACCATGTAGTCAAATTTCCGGTTGTTGCTTCGCAAGGCATGCATAATCATTGAAGTAATCGTTGTCTTGCCATGACTACCGGCAATGACAACCCTTGTTTTATTGCGACACTGCTCATATAAGTATTCAGGAAAAGAGTACACTTTTATGCCCTGACGTATGGCCTCCTGAAGTTCAGGATTATCACTGCGCGCATGCATCCCAAGTATCACCGCATCCAGCTTACGTGTGATAATCTCAGGGTTCCAGCCCTCCTTCTCAGGCAGAAGCCCATGGGCTGCAAGCCTTGATTTACTTGGCTCAAAAAAATCATCGTCCGATCCGCTGACCTGATATCCCTTACTCTTCAAGGCTATGGCCAGGTTGTGCATAACACTGCCGCCGACGGCTATAAAGTGAACTCGCATACTCATCTTATATTTTTATCAAAAATACTTCTTTTGATTATCTAAAGACAACAATAATCACATCAAATTATAGCGCTTGACAATTGAATGGAAAATAGTGAAATTGATGTTTCTATCATTAACAACACATTAGAAAAGTTCGTTTCTTATAGGTGAAACTATGATAAGTTTTCGAATCTCAGATTCACGCAAGTGGCTCGACGGATTGTTATCCCTCATTTATCCGGCAAGTTGTCTCAGTTGCGGTACCTCTCTCTATGACCACGAGAAATATCTCTGCCTTAAATGCATACACAAACTTCCTGCTACCGGATACGAAATGTATCATGACAACCCCGTTGCCCGTATGTTTTGGGGCAGGGTCCCCCTTTGTTTTGCAGTTTCTTTCTTTCACTACAGGAAAAACGAAAGTCTCAGGCAACTTATTCGTATGCTCAAATATCATAATGAGCCACAGATTGGGATAATGCTTGGAAAAATGTCAGGATTGAAGCTGTTAAAATCACCTTATTACGAAAAACCAGACCTGATTATTCCCGTGCCGCTTCACCCTGAAAGACAACGAAAGAGGGGTTACAACCAATGCGAGATGATTGCTGAAGGTCTGTCCGCAGTCCTTCAGGTTCCCATTGAGTCAACTCTATTGTTAAGGGCCAGAAACAACTCATCACAAACGAC
>CAYNFX010000044.1:5088-11538 GCA_964396555.1 uncultured Alkaliflexus sp. | reverse complement strand
TGTTCTTAATTTCTTATTTTTGCCACTATTCAACGACACAGTTATACAATGAGTGACAAAAAAAGAATAAAATCTGCCCTTATTTCGGTTTTTTACAAAGATGGTCTTGACGAGATCGTAAAAATACTACACAGCCAGGGAGTGGTATTATATTCAACCGGAGGAACCCAATCGTTTATAGAAAGTCTAGGCATCCCGGTATCCAGCGTTGAAAGCCTTACCGGATATCCTTCTATACTTGGAGGAAGGGTTAAGACCCTGCACCCCAACATCTTTGGTGGGATTCTGAATATCAGAGAAGACAAAAAGCACAACGAAGAGATAACAAAATACAACATACCTGAGATTGACCTTGTGATTGTCGATCTTTATCCTTTTGAAGAAACTGTTGCTTCAGGAGCTAGTCACGAAGATATCATTGAAAAGATCGATATAGGTGGCATTTCTCTTATCAGGGCTGCAGCCAAGAATTACAATGATGTCGTAATTGTTTCATCAAGGGATCAATACCCTGCCCTTCTTGAGATACTGAAGGCTGGCAAGGGAGACACCACCCTTAAGGAAAGGGAAGCTTTTGCTGCTGCTGCATTTGCAGTCTCCTCAGGTTATGACAGTGCCATCTTCAACTACTTCAGCAAGGGTGAGCTGCCTTCACTCAGACTTACAGCCAATAGCCGCAAACAACTCCGCTATGGAGAAAACCCTCATCAACAGGGAGCTTACTATGGGGATCTCGATAAAATGTTCGACCAGATTCATGGCAAGGAAATTTCATACAACAACCTGCTGGATATTGATGCCGCAGTAGCTCTAATTTCAGAGTTTGATGAGACTACTGTTGCTATTCTCAAGCACAACAACGCCTGCGGACTGGCATCAAGGCCCAATCTGAAAGAAGCCTGGGAACTGGCCCTAGCTGCAGATCCAGTTTCTGCTTTTGGAGGAATTATTGTAACCAATGTTCCCGTTGATGCTGTATCAGCCGCTGAAATCGACAAGATCTTTTTTGAAGTTATTATTGCTCCTGCATATGAGGAGGCAGCACTTGAAATCCTAAAGCATAAGAAGAACAGGATAATTCTGATCCAAAAAGAAACATACAAACCAACACAGACAGTTCGCACACTCTTGAACGGATTTCTGGTTCAGGATGCCGATAGCAAGACGGAGAATCCAGAGGATCTGAAATGTGTCACAAACAAAGCCCCTATCCAGAGAGAAATTGAGGATATGCTCTTTGCCAACAAGATCGTAAAGCATTCCAAGTCAAATGCTATAGTTCTAGCAGCAAACAAACAAATGATAGCCAGCGGGGTTGGTCAGACTTCAAGGGTCGATGCACTCAGACATTCTATTGAAAAGGCCGGCTCCTTCAATCTTAGTCTAAAGGGTGCAGTTATGGCATCAGATGCATTCTTTCCCTTTGCCGATTCTGTTGAAATTGCTCACAAAGCTGGGATCACTGCAGTAATTCAACCTGGAGGATCAGTTCGTGATCAGGAGACAATAGACTTCTGCAACCAAAATAATGTTTCGATGGTATTTACCGGATTCCGACACTTTAAACATTAAAAATTATTCAAATGGGATTGTTCTCTTTTTTGACACAGGAGTTGGCAATGGACCTTGGTACCGCCAATACCATCATAATATATAATGACAAAATTGCTGTAGACGAACCAAGTATCGTTGCCCTTGACAGACGCTCCGACAAGCTCGTTGCCATAGGTGAGAAGGCAAGGCAGATGCATGGTAAGACTCACGACAATATTTATACTATCAGACCTCTGAGAGACGGAGTTATCGCTGACTTTAATGCAGCAGAACAAATGATCCGAGGCATGATCAAGATGATCAACAAGGATAAGAAACAACTATTTACCCCCTCACTTATTATCTGTGTCTGTATTCCCTCAGGCAGTACTGAAGTTGAGATCCGTGCTGTACGTGACTCAGCTGAACACGCAGGAGGACGTGAGGTTTATATGATTTACGAACCTATGGCTGCAGCCCTGGGTATAGGTCTGGATGTTGAAGCTCCTGAAGGCCACATGATAGTAGATATCGGTGGTGGTTCTACAGAAATCGCAGTAATATCACTAGGTGGTATTGTTACAAATAAATCCATCCGTATTGCAGGTGATGATCTCACTGCCGATGTAATTGAATATATGCGCAGGCAACATAATATCAAGATTGGTGAAAGAACTGCAGAAGAAATCAAGATCAGAGTTGGCTCTGCACTTCCAGAACTTGATGAGCCACCGGCAGATTTCATTGTAAGCGGTCCAAACCAAATGACTGCTCTTCCAATAGAGGTCCCGGTATCATATCAGGAGATATCCCACTGTCTTGAAAAGTCCATCTCAAAGATGGAAACTGCAATACTAAATGCTTTGGAACAAACGCCCCCGGAACTATATGCCGACATTGTAAACAAGGGTATTTACCTTGCAGGTGGTGGTGCTTTGCTCAGGGGGCTTGACAAACGTCTGTCCAACAAGCTTGGTATTCCATTCCATATTGCTGAGAACCCACTTCATGCAGTTGCAAGAGGTACGGGTATTGCACTTAAAAACAGGCATAAATTCAACTTCCTTATCAGGTAGCAATCGTTTTTGATTTGCACTGTGAGATAGTTTCCTGCAAATTGTTTCGGAATCATGAGAAACATAATTCGTTTTATAATTAAGTACAATATTGTTTTTCTGTTTCTTTTTTTCGAAACGATAAGCTTTGCCCTGCTTGTCAATTACAACCAATATCATAAGGAGGTTTTTGCAAACTCTTCAAGCACTATTGTTGCCGGGATCATGAAGATCTCCGGCAACTTTAGTGATTACTTCCGGCTAAAAAAAGCCAATGAGGAACTCTCGCGTGAAAATGCATTGTTGAGAACCCAGCTGGAGTCCAATCGTCTTACTACAGATACATCCTATAGTGAGATCACGGATTCTGTGTCAGGTTATCATTACATTTACCGCCAGGCAAAGGTTGTCAATAACTCAGTAAACAAGCTTCAAAACTATATAACAATCAACAAAGGGGAGAAGCATGGTATCAAACCTGGGATGGGAGTTATAACGGCCCGCGGGCTGGCTGGTGTGGTCAGACATACATCGGCCAACTATGCTACTGTAGTTTCCATCCTGAACACAAAGCTTAAGGTGTCGGCCAAACTACGTGAGACCAACCACTTTGGATCATTGGAATGGGATGGTAAATCGCCTGAATATGTGTATCTGAACGATATCCCTTCCCATGCCCCGGTCCATGTTGGTGATGCTGTTGTTACAAGCGGCTTTTCAGCGATATTCCCGGATAATATTCTGATTGGAGTAATAGAAGGATATAAGCTAAACGAAGGAGAAGGTTTTTATGTTATAAAGGTGAAATTATCTACAGATTTTAGGAACCTTACCTATGTAGAGGTTGTCGAAAAACCTGATAAAGAAGAACTACTGGAACTAGAAAACATGACCTACGATGATTGACAATCTGGGACGATATTTTCTTGGCTTTATAGGGATTATGGCCGTTCAGGTGTTAATCCTCAACAACCTGAACCTGGGAGGTTATATTAACCCATGGTTGTATGTGCTATTTATCCTGGTTCTCCCTTTCGAGATGCCCAACTGGCTGCTAATGCTTTTTGGATTCTTCACGGGACTGATAATTGACATTTTTTTAAATACCCTTGGGATGCACGCCTCAGCGACAGTATTTCTTGCCTTTTTAAGACCTGCACTGTTGCGTTTCTTCGGTCCCCATGACGGCTATGAGGCTGGCAGCCTGCCGCTGCCGACCCATTTGGGCTATGGATGGTTTTTTAAATATTCGGCACTAGCTGTGTTTGCCCATCATCTTTTCCTATCGACCATCGAGGCCTTCTCATTGGGAAACTTTTTTTTCACGCTTCAAAAAAGCATTTTTAGTTCCCTGGCTACATTAATCACTATATTTATAGTCACCTTATTCACAGTAAAGGCTGAGCGAAAGTATTAGAACAGATTGATAAACGAATACCAGAATAATAAACGCTAAGAGGTGATAAGCAACAGAGCCATATTAATAAGAATTTGCTTTGTTCTGGTAGGCCTGATATATATTATCAGGCTGTTTGTGCTTCAGGTTATTGACCCGTCCTACAAGTACTACGCAGAAAACAACACGCAACGCAAAATTACACAGTATCCCTCTAGGGGTCTTATCTATGACAGAAATGGAAAGCTTCTGGTCTCCAACCAGGCAGTTTATGATATCATGATAGTACCCCGAGAAGTCGTACCCTTTGACACCCTCGAATTTAGTAATGCCCTGAACCTTCCAAGCGAGGATGTCATCACTATGCTTGCAGATGTAAAGAAAGCCGTAAGGTCTAATAAAATCTCAGCCTATAAGCCATCAGTGTTTTATAAGCAGCTGTCGTCAGAGGGTTTCGCATACTTTCAGGAAAAGCTGCATTTGTTCAAAGGGTTCTATGTACAGCGCAGAACCGTAAGGAAGTATGAATACCCTTTCGCGGCCCATGTCTTCGGTTATGTTGCAGAAATCAACGATAACATGCTCAAGAAGGATCCCTATTACTCCATAGGTGACTACATTGGCATAAGCGGGATTGAAAACAGCTATGAGCAGTATCTTAGAGGAGACAAAGGTGCCAGATATGTGATGGTCGATGTACACGGGCTTGAGAAAGGGCCGATGGGTGGGGGCAGACTTGACACAGCCGCCGTAGCAGGTAAGGATATTTCAGTTGCTCTTGATGTAGAGCTGCAAAAATATGGGGAGGAACTGATGAAGGGTAAGATTGGCAGTATTATAGCCATAGAACCTTCAACAGGGGAAATCCTCACATTGGTATCAAGTCCAGGCTATGATCCCTCCCTTCTGGTCGGACGCGAGCGTAATGCGAACTTCCCGGTGCTGTCAACCGACAGCCTTTATCCACTCCTTAACAGAGCCATAATGTCGGGATATCCTCCTGGTTCTACCTTCAAAGCTATAATGGGACTTATAGGTCTGCAGGAAGGAGTTATATCACCATCGACCAGCTACCCTTGTAACCACGGCTTCCATGCCAGAGGTATTTCAGTAGGCTGTCACACGCACAGTTCACCACTTAGCCTGGCACCATCCCTGGCCAATTCATGTAATGCCTATTATTGTTTTACATTAAGATCAGTACTTGACAACCCCGCAATCGGATCTCCCAAGAAGGCTCTCGAAAAATGGCGTACATATCTGAAAAATTTCGGCTTCGGTGAAAGACTTGGAAGTGATTTCTTCAACGAAAACCGTGGTTTTGTTCCCAGTAGCGAGTATTACGACAGAATCTACAATGGGAGCTGGGGTTCCCTGACTGTTATTTCACTTGGTATTGGACAGGGTGAACTCCTTGTGACTCCCCTGCAAATGGCAAATATGACTGCTGCCATAGCAAACAAAGGGTATTTCTATACCCCCCATGTAATAAAGGAGATAGAAGACGATACCATACCTTCCCGCTTTTTGGAAAAGCACTATACAGGAATAGATGCTGAGCATTTTGAACCGGTAATACAAGGGATGTATCTGGCCGTCAATGGCGATGCGGGCTCTACAGCCCGTATAGCCCGTATCCCGGGGATAGAAGTCTGTGGAAAGACAGGTACGGCGCAGAACCCACATGGTAAGGACCATGCTATTTTTATAGCCTTTGCCCCCAAGGAGAACCCGAAGATTGCTATTGCTGTATATGTTGAAAATGCCGGTTTCGGATCATCCACAGCTGCTCCTATAGCCAGTCTGATGATTGAAAGGTTTCTTAATGAAAGTATTGATCCTTCACGCAAATGGCTGGAGGATAGAATACTAAATCTGAATCTGATAAATGAGAGTAAGCAGTAGTTCCATAAAATCAATCGACCGCGTAACTGCGCTGCTGTACCTGATACTGGTTTGTTTCGGGTGGCTCAATATATTTGCTGCCAATACCGATCCTGATGGTGGTTTCGTATTCGACCTATCACTCGAGTACATGAAACAACTGTTGTGGATAGGTATCAGCTTTGCAACTATTGGGGTGCTCATTTTAATCGACAGCAAGTTTTTTACTGCCTTTGCATTTATCTTCTATGTAATTGCGATACTGCTGCTCATCCTTGTGATCTTTCTTGGAGTGGAGGTCAACAGTGCCAATTCATGGTTTAGGATAGGATCTTTCAGCTTTCAGCCGGTTGAACTTGCAAAAGTTGCTACGGCACTAACTATTGGAAAGGTACTAGGTCGCTTTCAGTTTTCCTTCTCCCGTATCCGCGATTTGTTGGTACTTGGAACAATCTGGATGCTTCCGGTGGCCATTATCATCCTGCAAAACGATATGGGTTCAGCCCTTGTATTCTTTTCTTTCCTGATAGTTTTTTTCAGAGAGGGCATGACACCTCTGATACTGTTTTTCGGAATAATGGC
>CAYNFX010000044.1:1691-4988 GCA_964396555.1 uncultured Alkaliflexus sp. | reverse complement strand
TTTTGGGGCTCGCTTGCCTTCGCTTATTCTTCCGATTATATTTTTGAGAAGATGCTAAGTGATTACCAAAAGTCCCGTATTCTGGTAATGCTGGGGTTGAAACAAGATCCACTTGGAGCAGGATACAATGTCAATCAGTCAAAGATTGCAATTGGCTCTGGCGGTTTTTCAGGGAAAGGCTTCCTGCAGGGAACCCAGACAAAGTTCAATTTTGTGCCTGAGCAAAGTACTGACTTTATCTTTTGTACTGTTGGTGAAGAATGGGGATTTCTGGGCACCTCAGCAGTAATCATAATTTTTGTGTGCCTGCTCTTAAGGCTTGTAGTACTTGCCGAAAGGCAACGCTCGGTTTTTAGCCGGGTTTATGGCTATGCTGTGGCATCAATTTTCTTCTTCCACCTACTTGTCAACATCGGGATGACCATAGGTCTGGCTCCTGTAATTGGTATTCCACTTCCCTTCTTCAGCTATGGCGGTTCCTCATTATGGGGTTTTTCAATCCTCTTGTTTATCTTCCTTAAACTCGACACAAACAGAACTGAAATGCTAAGGTAAGACTCGGTCCCGGACATTTTTTGTCAACTTTCTATATTGCTTATTACCAGAGAAATCACTGGATCTTTAGAATCGTAAACAGCCTCCGGTTGTGAATTTCATTTTGTAAGCCTTTGATTTTTTGCTATATTTGTAATTATAATACTTCTGACCCATGTGTTTTTCCCTGCCCCGGTCAGAAATCCAAAGACCTGATTACGCTTTTTTAGCGATTCTGTTAAACCCCTTAGTGGGTCTCCTTACTGCCTGCATAATGTAGGTATAACTGGATATTACGGCATATTCTTAGATGCGCACAACCTTTGGGTTGCGCTGGCATTGCCATCTGGCTTTTCAGGCATTGTAACGACAACTAAACACCTAAGAATCATGATATATCAAACTTTTACACCACGCAATTATTTGCAGATTGCACAATTGTCAAAGGTTTCAAAAGATGATCTGCATAGTATTGATGTAGTGTCCCGGGTACTGCCTTTCAAGACAAATAATTATGTTGTCAGCGAATTGATTGATTGGGACAACTACCAGAACGATCCAATGTACATCCTTAATTTCCCTCAAAAGGGAATGTTAAAACCGGAACACTTCAACAGGATTGAGAAATTGATATTAGAAGAGGCAGATCCTTCAGTAATAAAAAGTGCTTCCGAAGAAATCAGAAAAGAATTAAACCCTCATCCGGCCGGGCAAGCTCATAATATCCCGGTTTATATGGGAGAAATGATGCAAGGTGTACAGCATAAGTACAATGAAACATTGCTTTTCTTTCCTTCTCAGGGGCAGACCTGCCATGCCTACTGTACCTTCTGCTTCAGATGGCCACAGTTTGTCACTACCGACAGCATCAAGTTTGCCATGAAGGAAATTGAGAACATTATCGGATATATCCGTGAGCATGAAGAGATTACAGACATATTGGTAACCGGAGGAGATCCGATGGTTATGAAGGCTTCGGTACTTGACACCTATGTATCTGCTCTGCTGGAAGCAGACTTACCTCATCTTCAAAACATCAGAATCGGAAGCAAAACTCTTTCTTTCTGGCCATACAGATACCTGACGGACCCGGATGCAGAAGAAATACTTGGAGTATTCCGCAAGATAACAGATGCAGGTAAATCTCTATGCTTTATGGCACACTTTAATCACCCAAGAGAACTAGAAACTGAAGCCGTAATTAAAGCAATAAAGAAGATAAGGGAAACAGGAGCACAGATTAGAACTCAGTCGCCATTGCTTAAGCATATTAATGCCAAATCTGGTATTTGGGCAACTATGTGGAAGAAGCAGGTACAACTTGGAATGATACCCTACTATATGTTTATTGCAAGGGATACAGGAGCCCAGGAATATTTCGGGGTAAGTCTTGACAGAGCCTGGGATATTTTCAGAAGAGCATATTCAAGTGTCAGCGGCGTTGCTAGAACAGTCAGAGGACCGTCAATGTCATCAAGTCCGGGTAAGATACGTATTGCTGGAGTAACTGATGTAAATGGAGAAAAGGTCTTTGTCCTTGAGTTTATTCAGGGAAGGAACAATGACTGGGTAGGCCGTCCCTTCTTTGCGCGCTTTAATAAGAATGCATACTGGCTGGATGATCTTGAACCCGCCTTTGGTGCAGACTCATTCTTCTATGAGGATGAACTGGCAGAGTTATTGCTTAACTAGGCATTCCAGACAATTCAAGACTCAGCCGTAAAAGATAGTGAACCTATACTAACTTGTAAGGAAAATAAAATAAAGAAAGTTCATCAGGAGTTCATATCTGGTATAATAAGAATGGTAAGTATAAAAAACCCTCTGCTGTGGGCAGAGGGTTTTTTATTACTTTTCTGTTATTACATCCTCAAGTGGACGTCTAAGCTTTGGAGTAATCGTTGGTTGATTTTCATCCTCAGGATCTCTGAAACCAACGGCCACTGCAAACATGGTGCGATATCCTGTTATTCCAAGGGCTTTGTCATAATCATCCCTTATTATACCCTCCATTGGAGTGGAGTCAAGACCCATAGATGCGCAGGCTGCAAGGAAGAACCCAAGAGAAATATAAACCTGATGCTGCATCCATACCTTAATCTCGGCTTCACCACGGGGCTTAATATTGTTAGTGAAATAATCCAGGGCTCTTGGAGGAAGATTCTTTGTCAGGTGCTCCTCAAATATCCCTACTTCATTCATTGCACTGAATACAACGATCAGGGATGCATTTCTCACCCTTTCATCATTATGCCTTGATGACAGAGCCAACTGGTTCTTAAGCTCCTGATCTTCAATAAAGGTAAACTTCCAGGGCTGACTGTTGATAGATGAAGGACACATTCTTAGTATCTCCTTCAACTGGTCAATGATATCCCTGTCCAACTTCCTTCCACCGAGGTACTTCTTTGTTGTGTATCTGTTCTTTGCAATATCTATAAACTTCATATAGCTAACATATATTTAAAAATTTGGGCCTGCAAATTACTAAAGAATCAGGTTTTAAAGATGATAAGTGTGTTCCAAAATAGCTCTTTTTGGAACTTTGAAAGCAAAAAGTACTATTTTTGAGGCTTAATGCCTATTGATGAGTTCTAGGAAGATTCTGACTAACATATTAAAAGTAGTTGTAAGCTGTCTTGCGGTGTACTATGTAGTCTCACGCATTGATATAGCTGAGATAATGGAAAAGGTCAGGAGTGCAGATATTCTGCTCCTGCTGGCTGCGCTTGCTGCTTATACAATTTCCCAGCTTGCAGCTTC
>CAYNFX010000044.1:0-1591 GCA_964396555.1 uncultured Alkaliflexus sp. | reverse complement strand
TCCTCTGCCACATTGTCCCATGGCACACTGTCGATAGCCTCCCGGATTACATCTTCAGGGAGTCCCTTTTGCCTTAGCTGCCAGGCAATCTTTTTGGGGCCCCACTTGTTAAAGCGTGCTTTATCCCTCACAAAGAATCCTGCATAGCGACTCTCATCGATGAATTTCTCATCGACAAGGCGCTTAATGATTTTAGCGGCTTCAGCCTCCTCAAGTTCCCACTTCAGGAGCTTAGTACGTATCACTGAGATACACTGCTCCGAGCGGGCACAAATCGCGGCCGCTTTATTATATGCTTTTGCAGGATCCATCAGAATTAATAAATGGCCGAGGCCACCTGTCTGACACTATTGGTTGCCATAAGCGTGTAGAAATGGATCAGATTAACTCCATTGGCAAGCAGGTCCTTCGACTGCATGATTGACCATTCCATACCAACCCTTGTTGCTTCCTCATCATTTTTACACTTACGTAGCTCCTTTGCAAAATCCTCAGGAATATCCACATGAAATATTCTGGGCAGAACTGTTAGTTGATTAAGAAAGGTAAGGGGCTTTAATCCGGGAATAATCGGAACGTTTATCCCAACCTGACGGCAGCGTTCGACAAAGGCGTAGTATTTGGCATTGTCAAAAAACATCTGGGTCACCACATATTCAGCTCCGGCTTCAACCTTTTTCTTAAGCCAGTAAATATCCGAGTCTAGGTTTGGTGCTTCCTCATGCTTTTCAGGGTAACCGGCAACTCCGAAGCTAAATGGAGTTTCAAAAGCCTCAGCCAAAGTGTCATCCAGAAAAACTCCTTTGTTGAGGTTGTTGACCTGACCTATAAGGTCTATTGCATGTGAATTAACCTCACCATTGGGAACATCCAGCGGATCGGGTCTGCGGGGTTTGTCACCGCGCAACAGAAGCAGATCATGAATACCCAGGAAGTTAAGATCAATGAGGGCATATTCAGTTTCGCTTTTTGTGAAACCGCTACATATAATATGAGGAATTACCTTTATCCCATACTTATGTTGAATGGAAGCCGCAACAGCCACGGTACCGGGCCTTTTACGTATAACGCGTCTCTCAAAAAGCCCGTTCTCTGTATTCCGGTACACTGCCTCTTCGCGGTGAGATGTAATATTTATAAAAAGGGGATTGAACTCCTTAAGCTGATCTATTGTACGGTAGATCCCCTTAATGCTGTTGCCCTTCATTGGGGGCAGCAATTCAAACGAAAATCCGGGTTTTGTAAGCTCTTGAATCAGTTGACCTGCTGTCTTCATATCTGTTTTCTCTTTATTTATATGCCAGGTTAGAAGGCAACCACTTTTCCATCTCATCGACGCTGATGCCTTTGCGTCTTGCCAGATCCTCAACCTGATCAATCTGTATATTTCCAACTCCAAAATATATAGCCTCGGGATTTGCATAATATAATCCGCTAACCGCCGCATTGGGATACATACTAAAATGCTCCGTTAGTGTTATTCCCACTTGTTCTTCTACCCTGAGAAGGTCAAATAGTATGCGCTTCTCGCTGTGATCAGGGCAGGCAGGATAACCAAGCGCCGGACGTATGCCCCTGTAGCGCTCCCTTA
>CAYNFX010000043.1:10478-15103 GCA_964396555.1 uncultured Alkaliflexus sp. | reverse complement strand
GTGAAGATTGACGATGAACTGTTGCCTAAGTGGAGGTCTATTTCAAGGTATGTTTTCAATAACGAAAACCTGCTTTCAAAGATACGCGTGGTCTCGTCTCTGTCTACAACCAAGAACCTTGCCGGCTCTGGCGATCGCCTCGGGGCCATCGTTGCCACTCCGGCAATGGGTGACGTTATAGAGTATGCAAACAAACGTAACAGTTCGATAAGGGGTAATAGCGCCTCGCTGTACTTCCTTAACGAAGTGCTTGCAGTTGCTACTCAGGCTAAGGGTCTTAAGGACAAGCTGGAGGCCGAGTTGCCCAAGAACGCTTCTCGAAGCAAGGTCAGGGGGCTAATTGAATCCTTCCTTGCCGAGCAGACCAAGGCTTCACTTATAAAGACAGTGGACGGTACTATGGTGCCGGCCTTCGAAGGAAGTCCGTTGTACCTGTTCCTGCTTGATGAACTTGTAAGTCTTGACAAGCTTGATATTCTAAATCTCCCTGATGATTTTAAGTACAAGGATGTACCTTTCTTCTCCTATTATTCTGAGCAGCTAATCAAGGGACTAAACAGGTTTAGGATTAACAAGAGCTTCCGTTCAGAGTCCATCCAGCGCCTGTCAATGGCCAAGAAGGTGGCTGCCGAGGTTATTGAAAGTATTGGAGCCCAGGACATACATATTATTGACTCAGATGGTTCATATCTGTTCAATCTGTTGTTTACCAATTACGGTTCATACAATGATCTTGAGATCTTCTGTATGGCTATCGGTGAACAGAGGGGACTGTGTGCATTGCCATACAAGACCGGAGTAGTACGCTTCTCTCTTGGAGGCTACCTTGACGGCAGTACCAAGGGCTTTGAGATATTTGAGAAGGAAATCAGGGTATCACTGACTGTCTTCCTAAGTTACTGGATGAAGTACAGGGCTGCCTTTGAAAAGGCCGGCAAGAATGCCAAGGCAGAAGATGTGATCAGGAAGGTATTCCCTAACTTGAAGGAAAACCTTTGGGTTGAGGTGGTGCTTGAAGATTTCAGCGAAATCCGTGATCAGAAAAAGAAGGGTAACCAGAGTCTCAAGATCAACGACAACAGGTCACTGTATCACGCTTCTCCTGCGGTTAGTGGTGTTTCAATAACAACCATAGGAGATTCAAGCAACTCAGTGATCGAGTTTCAGGGTGATGTAGGCAACTGCCGCGATGTTGAAGATTTTATCAGGAGCAGGGCCTTTACAAAGATCTATGAGAACCTGCTGCCGCAGATATACAAGAAGATCCCGCAAATCAAGGATCTCAATTTTAACATTGTTGCCTCTCGTTACAGTAAGGCTACCATCCTGAAGTACATACACAACAAGAAGACTTTCCATCCCAACAATTATGTGCTGGATGATCCGGAGGAACGCAATATTATGCGTGAGATCCTGATCGAGATGGAACGCATTCTGTTTTCCGACTCCAAGATGAAGATACTTTCTCTGGATGCGACAGGAGATCCTGTGAGGGATGTTGCAAGACTTGAAGGTGTAAATGTTATCCTGAAAAAGCATATCCAGGAGATTCTGCTGCACTTTAACCTGCCCTTTGAACAGCCTACTATTGAGCCAAGCCGAAAGGAAATTATTGAAGAGGCATGTTCCCACTATGAGGATATCACTGGTCTGAAGATTGATAGTATTGATCTTGAGAAGTATCTCAACCAGTTCCTTGAAGGTCTGCGCACTAATCCGAAGTTTAATTCAATTCCTTTGTCATACAGGGGCTTTGGGTTTATTGTTAGCACTGTAAAGGAAAGGATACTCAACAGTAACCTGGATACAGCAGACAAGATCCTTTATGTTTTCCTTCTGCGTAATGATGATTCATTCCATCAGCAGATTATAGAAAAGCTGACCTTCCTGCAACAGAGGATTGACAGTACTGATGATTCAGACCTTAAGATCATTACCGAGAACCTGTTGACAGATATCCTGCCGCAGGAGGTTAATGACATCATGAACTATATTTTCCGTAAGAAGGACATCAAGGTCAACGAGCAGCTTCTTGAGGATGTAACTCACCGTGTGGTGAGCTTTATAATACACCTGCAAAACCTGAGCAAGGGTACCGACTATTATTATCGTTATCTGCACGCTCTTAAGGTTGCTGTAGAAAACAGGTTCCGCCGTCAGAACAGCAACATGAACCAAATGATCCAGCACGGTGTTACGCTCTTCCGTAACTTCGATATGAAGAACAAGATTCTTCAGGAGTACAACGGAGGTAAGCTGTCATGGATCAACGACCTGATGATCAAGTGCGGTGTAATATCTGTCGAACAGCCGGTACAGCTCCATACTCGCATTGCTACGGATGCCAAGAAGAGGGAATTCCCCTTCTACAGGGTTGACCGCGATGAGAATGAGCCAATGTACCTGCTCGATATGAGCCGGAGCAAGTCCAAGAACGACTATATCAAGAGCCTTAGCATCAAACCGGGTTCGGACTTTTTTGAGAAAAGGCTTGCCAGGTTTGTAGCCAACCTCGACCCGGATGATTACAGATGTAAGATCGTTCAGCATGGAGTGGTCAAGCAGCTTATAGTATTCCAGAAGGGATATATAAAGTATCTGACTGACTTCTTCCGTTTGGTTCAATATAGGGATGTGACCCTGCTGGAGGCACAGAACTTCGTGCCTGATGTATTCCTGCTCCTGGGTGCACCCGAGAAGGTAATTTCCTTCCCTCAGGTAGGTTTCTTTGATATCAAGGGTCCTAAGGGAAGCATCAAGACCATTGTAACACCATTGCGCAAAGAAGGTGACTACTTTGGTAACGTCAAAAAGCCGTGGCTTACAATGCTCAATGAGAAGGTCAAGGAGATGGGTGGTGTGCCTAAGCACGGTTCTCTCTTTTCAGTTGAGATGGAAGACGGGTCTATATTTACAGTAGAGGTTGACGGCGATAGCGGAGCCGGCAAGTCTGAAATGATTGCTGCCCTCGTACTGAGATGGCTGCGTCTGGACCTGCCGGGTGTAAGGTCTGTCAAACTGATTGCCGGTGATATGTTCCATGTATTCCGCGATAAGGAAGGTAATATTTACGGTTTCGGTACTGAGGAAGGAGACTTCTCAAGGGTAACCGACTTCGATCCCGACTTTATCAAGTATTACAAGTACCTGTTTGAAACAAGTGCTGACAGTAACGTTGATGACCTTAACTCACGAAGCACTATTACAGGTTTCTGCGAAATACATATGCCATACAAGATCGATATAATGCTGACGGCTAGTAATTATTCGAAGGAAGAGGGTGGTATTACAAGAGTAAATAATCCGGAAAATTACCTGTTATATATTGATTCTCACGGTGAAAGAATGGAAAAGGCCACAAGTCAGGACGGCCCCAACTTCCAGCGTTCGCTAAGCAGGATGACAGGTGACAAGAATATAGTTGAGGTGCTGGCTAAGCACGGCAACTATCTTGATGACCTGCTAGACTGGGACTTTGTTGCTGCAGAGAAGAAGTTCTATCTCTGTTCGTCATACAAGATGATGGACAAGATAGATATTGAGGATGTGGTAAATCAAATCTTCAAGGGAAAGAAGTTCAAACACGGAGGACAAAGCTACACTATACGGTCGGTAATGTTTGACCTTGTCAAAAACCGCTTTGCAGCCGAGTCAGTTTCTGAAGATGAGACTATATTTATCAACCTGTCACGTGATATATTTATCCAGATGTTTGACGGTCTTGCAAGTACCCCAGGTGGTCAGCCCTTTGTTGCCAAGGAAGGCGAGATAGAAAACCGCTATCTGATGGTAGAGGTTTTGAAGGGAGGTCCCGATGGACTGGGCATGGGCCGCAAGATTCAGTGCGGTATTATGTCAACTGAGATCGGTAAGAAGGGTAAGGAACTATCAGGTCCTCCAAAAGCGGCTCTTGGTCTGATCAAGATGATACAGGAAATGAGGGCAGGAGATGGAAGCATCAATGCTGCCCGCAACGAGGTCAACCGCATAGTTCGCGAGAAATATGCCCACGTGTTTAGTCGTGGTGGCAACAGCCGTGAGATCATGCGCTACAACTTCTACCTGTATCAGTTGGATAAAACTATGAAGGCTCAGTTTGTAAGAATGGATGATCCCTCTGTTGAGCTAGACCTGAGCGGAGTCAACAACTTCAGGCCTAAAAAGCAGGATGAGGCCTTCAGTCCACTGTTGGTGACACCAAACCTCAATATTGAGTTGACCAGTTTTGGTGAGACTTACGAGGAGTTGATGAGCCTGCCCAACTATCCTGAGTTTGCCGAGGAGTTTCTCGACGGAGCCGACAAGCTCTATGTAGCTGAAGGTTATTCGCATGAAACAATGATCAACAATATGATCACACAGCTGCTTCTGATGGATGGTTATATCGAGTTTGATGACCTCACTCTGGGTCGCATCACCGAGAAGGTCAACCGTGAGACTATTGCAGCAGCCAAGTATGCTGTGCTTAAGGAACTTGAAAGTCGCAAGGGTACTGCCAGGAAGGCAGGTGCTGCTCAGGCAAAGGAAGCCGACAGTACTGAGAAACCTTCACAGGCAAATAAGAAGGGTGGCGACACACAAGGTAAAAAGAAGTAAGAACACGAAACCAGTAGAGAAAGAGGGCC
>CAYNFX010000043.1:0-10378 GCA_964396555.1 uncultured Alkaliflexus sp. | reverse complement strand
GTAGTTTAGTCTGGCATTTTCCGACCTTTATAGTATTATTATGAATGTGAACGGTAAGGAACAAGCTGGTGTGATACTGGCCGACTCGCAGTTTTTAGTGATTGACTCGCTGAAGCTGCTCCTGGAATCCGAGGGCTATAGGCTTATCGGAGTTGCAAAGTACGCTTTTGAGCTGGAGAAACTTCTGAGTAGGGAGGTTCCAGATGTGCTGATAACCGACTATGCAACAGTGGATTATGAAGGTCCGGACTCAATTAGGATGCTGATGCAGCGGTTTCCCTCTATGACCATTATGGTCCTTACCAACCAGATTATCAAAGCCGACCTGCTTGAATTTAGCAAGATGGGCATCAAACACATTGTGGGCAAAACTATTGACAGGGATGAGCTTGTGATGGCTATAAGGTTTGCGCTAAAGGGTAGGAAGTTTTACTCCGAAGAGATCCTGGAGGTGCTGATGGATGAGCAGAAAAGGAAGACGACAAATGGCGACAGTGGTCAACTGACTCAGACTGAGACAGAGATTGTAAGGATGGTCGCTGAGGGCATGACCACCAAGGAGATTGCCGTCAGGAAGAATATCAGCTTTCACACAGTAATGACACATCGCAAGAACATTTTCAGGAAGCTTGGGGTTAATAGTAGTTCGGAATTGATAATGTTTGCGATTAAAGCCGGATGGATTGATAATATAGAATATTATATCTGATACGCTGAGTATTTAACCTAACCGGGTACCATGAGAAAACTTAGGATTGTTTTTTTGCTCCTGCTTGCAGCAGTGCTGATCGGCGGAGTACTTTACCTAAATCCGCTACTTCCAATAATTACAGGGTATGCCGCCAAGAACCTTGCCTCAGGTGTTTTCCTGGGCAACCGTACCCAGGAGTCACTTGAAGCAACAGACCTGAATTTCTCCTTTATAAAGCATGTGAATAATGAGGTTGACTACGATAATAAGACTGTGGAAAGCAGCTTCCTATGGCATAAGTCAAAGGCGGTTTATATCGAAGGCTATGGAAGCATTCTTGTAAATGATTTTAGCATTGAGGAAATCAAGTCCAGACCATACAGGCCCGGGCCTGTATGGCATCCTAAGCAGGATTCTATCCCCTGGCCGGCGGGAGAATTGATCGCTGATACCATTCCCTTGGGTATTGATGTTGACCAATTGAATGTTTTCCTTGACAGTGTTTTTACAGGCAACCTGCCATTTAAGGGGACTTTTGCGGTGATGGTTACATACAAGGGACAGCTGGTTGCAGAGAAATATGCGGAGGGATTTGGACCTGAAAACAGATTCCTGAGCTGGTCCATGGCCAAGAGTATTACAAGTGCTCTTGCTGGTATTTTGGCAGGAGAGGAGAAGTTTGATATATATGCCGAGGCTGACATTGAGGAATGGAAGGATGACAAACGCAGGGCTATTACACCGGATCAGCTGATAAGGATGAATAGTGGACTAGAGTGGAATGAGGACTATGGCAATAGCTCAGATGTAAACAAGATGCTGTTTAGGAAGGGGGATATGGCAGCCTATACCATTGCTAGGGACCTTGACTATAAGCCTGGTACCTGCTTTGAATATTCCTCGGGCTCAACTAATGTAGTGAGCCTGCTTTTACGTAAGGCTATTGGTGATGATGCTGACTATATGAGTTTTCCTCGTGAGGCTTTGTTTGAGAGAATAGGGATGACGAGTGCCATTTTTGAACCGGATGCCTCAGGTACCTTTATAGGGTCTTCCTATGTTTATGCTACCATGAGGGATTATACCAGGTTTGGTCTGCTCTACCTCAATAACGGTAACTGGCTTGGAGAGCAGATACTACCTGAGGGATGGGTTGAATATACCACTGCAGCATCAGAAGGTTCAGGAGGTGTCTATGGTGCCGGTTTCTGGCTCAACCTTTCTGGTACTGATTATCCTGATGTACCCCGTGATATGTTTTGCTGTCGTGGTCATGACGGCCAGTTTATATATATAATCCCTTCGAAGGATCTTGTAATAGTACGCACAGGATTTTCAAAGCGGGATGAGTTTGATCAGAACGCCTTTATTACTGGGATATTGGGGACTCTGGAATATCTGTAACAAGTCAGGTGTTTGTTTACTAGTTACCCCTTTCAAAGGCTCATACCATAAATATGGTATATAATATGCCTAAAGAGTGGGATTTAATTCACTTCAGTTTTTATTCACTTTTGTATCATATGATACTGAATTAAGTAACTCAAAAACAAACACCATGACACAGTTGAGATTTTCCATCGGAGGAGAAAGCCGCAATGCA
Source organism: uncultured Alkaliflexus sp. (assembly GCA_964396555.1). Classification (GTDB taxonomy): domain Bacteria; phylum Bacteroidota; class Bacteroidia; order Bacteroidales; family Marinilabiliaceae; genus Geofilum. The sequence continues at coordinate 8,084 of CAYNFX010000043.1, read as the reverse complement.
ACCAGATTATATGCTGATGCAAGCGGCTTCAAGGTGGCAGTTGACCACTCTGAGGACAGTGGTGGAAGGACTAATGCACCCAGTCCTTTCGAATACATCCTGGCAGGATATGCCGGTTGTTTGAATGCTGTTTGTCATATGGTGGCCAAGGAAATGGATATCTTGATTCACAAACTGTTTGTTGAGATATCAGGTGAAATAAACACTGATCGTGCCTACGGACATTCTTTTAAGGAAAGAGCAGGATTTCAAAATATTGATGTTGATATTCAGGTGTATAGCGACTCAGACGAAGAGGTGCTGTTGCGCTGGCTCGAGGTTGTAGAAACCAGATGCCCGGTATACGATACCCTTGTAAATCCTACTCCAGTGAGCCTCAATGTTCACAAATTGGAATGCGTTTATTACTAAACACAAGAGATAATTTGTTATTATAGCACAACTTAGTTCGATTACTAACATATAAACTACTAATCTAATATGTCATCACAAAATTTACACTTTGAAACGTTACAAGTACACGCCGGTCAACAGGTAGATCCTGCAACTAATTCAAGGGCTGTACCAATATATCAGACTTCCTCATACGTTTTCAATAATGCTGAGCATGCTGCAAACCTTTTCGGTCTGAAAGAATTCGGTAATATCTATACGAGGATAATGAACCCGACAACGGATGTGTTTGAAAAACGCATTGCAGCTTTGGAAGGTGGAGTTGCAGCAGTTGCAGTGGCCTCAGGACAGGCAGCACAGTTTCTTACGATCACAAGTCTTGCTCAGGCAGGCGATAATATAGTATCAACCTCTTTCCTGTATGGAGGAACATTCAACCAGTTTAAGGTCCAGTTCAAACGCCTTGGCATTGATGTCAAGTTTGTTGACAGCGATAAGCCTGCAGAATTTGAAAAGGCAATTGATTCAAATACTAAAGCGCTGTATGTTGAAACCATTGGAAATCCAAGGTTTAACATACCCGACTTTGAAGCCATCGCAGCTATTGCTAATAAACATGGTATTCCGTTAGTAGTAGACAACACCTTTGGTGCAGGTGGTTATCTGGTTCGTCCCATAGAGCATGGTGCCAACGTGGTGGTTGAGTCGGCTACCAAGTGGATTGGAGGCCATGGAACTAGCATTGGAGGTGTAATAGTTGATGCAGGTAACTTCAACTGGGGTAACGGTAAGTTCCCGCAGTTTTCTGAACCATCTGAAGGTTACCACGGACTTAAGTTTTGGGAAATATTTGGAACTGACGGTCCATTTGGAAATATCGCCTTTGCAACAAAGGTAAGGGTAGAAGGTCTGCGTGATTACGGCCCGGCTCTTAGCCCATTCAATGCCTTTCTGTTGCTTCAGGGACTTGAAACCCTTTCGCTGAGGTTGGAAAGGACTGTACAGAATGCACTTGAACTAGCCCAATGGCTCGAAAAGCATCCTAAGGTTGAGAACGTTCAATATCCAGGATTACCTTCAAATCCATACTATGCCATTGCCAAGAAGTATCTGAAGAGAGGTTTTGGAGGAGTCCTTTCGTTCAAGGTGAAGGGTTCGGCTAAGGACGCAGACAAAGTAATTGACAGTCTTACTCTGATTAGTCATCTGGCAAATGTTGGAGATGCAAAGACCCTGATAATCCACCCGGCTTCAACAACTCACGAACAGCTCGATGCTGAGGCTCAGCGTGCTTCAGGAGTAATTCCAGGTGTATTGCGTGTTTCAGTAGGTATAGAACATATTGAAGATATCAAGGCTGACCTTGATCAGGCTTTAGCTAAGATTTGATAGTATTGATAACCTGAAATAAGGGCAGCACCCGCTTAGGTGCTGCCCTTATTTTTTATGCATTTATTCTCAAATACCTATGAAATTATTCTGATGTTCACCCTCAATTCGTAATGTGGTGAGAGATTCAAAACACAACTACTCCATTTCTTCCAGGTTGCTTGCAATATCATTATACTGTTCTGCCAGAGCGTCTTCTCCCATTTTTGCGCAAACCTTGCTCAGAGCACGGTAAACTTCAGGGTCGGACTTTTTCAGGTTCATTGCTTCAAGAAGATCCTTGTATGCCAGTTCCAGTGAATTGGTCTGAGTCCTGACCTGTCCCCTTAGCAGTAGAGCTTTGAAATACCTTCTTTTGGTTTTCAGTATTGAAGTGCAATCTTTCTCTGCTCCATCATAGTCTCCTGAGGCAAAGAGCAGGTTGGCCCTTCGCAGCAAGGCATCGATAAATTTAGGATCCAGTTTGATGGCTTTGTTGAGGTTGCCTAGTGCAGCGCGGGTATCTTTAAATTTAAGTTCACATTCATTGGCCATGAGGTAGTACTCTCTGGCGAATTCTTTCAAGTTTTCCTGCTGTTCCTTTAGCTTGGCCTCAAGGTCGGCAATCTGGTGACGATAATGGTCTATAAACAGCATTTCCTTGGCAATAAAGCGCCTGAAATAAGGATTCTCCAGATCATTCCTGTAGCTGATAGCTTCAGCAAAGCTATTGACTGCTAGTTTCCAGTTGCCGCTCCTGAATGCATGCAGGGCAGTAAGGTAAGAGCTGTCAGCCTTTGCCTTTTTGAGTTCTTCCTCGATAAGCTTTTTGTTGTTGGCCTGCGCAGCAAATTCTACTACGTCCCGGTTGACTATTATATCGCTCTGCCTAACGGGGGTCTTTAGCACCATGCCCTCAAGCGTACGACAACGGCTGAGTGCCACGTATAGCTGTCCGCCGGCAAAGGCCCCTCCGCTAAGGTCAATCACTACATTATGGAATGTAAGTCCCTGGCTCTTGTGAACTGTAATTGCCCATGCCAGTTTTAGAGGATACTGGCTGAAGGAACCGAGTTCTTCTGCAGTTATCCTGTTGTTTTTTTCGTCGTACTTGTATTGGAGGTTAACCCATTTCTCTGGAGTAACCAGATGCAGCTCGTCATTCTCGAGTTTGACATAGATACCTTCTTCATCAATATCTTCGACTATCCCAAGGCTTCCATTGTACCATCTGCGTTCAGCGTCGTTCTTAATAAACATTACCTGAGCCTTTTCCTTGATTACAAGGTTTTTCAGCGTGGGGAGGGAGGACTCGGGGAATTCGCCTGTAATTCGTCCGGCAAAGGAAGACTCCTTTCCTTTCAGTTCGTTGAGCTTTATCTCATTAATATAATCTACTGTGTCCCTTCTTGTTGCAAGAGTAATAAAGAAGTCCTCGGGCTTTGCCGTAAAGTTGGGGTTCAGGCGGCTATTTATAACGTCAAGATGGGAACGGCTGGCGTTGTTGAGTCTAATTCTATCAAGGATATCAACAAAGGATGCGTCATTTTGACGGTACACCTGTTTAAGTTCAATCTGCACCAGAGTGTGCACCTTGAAGACATTCGCTGAGAAGAAATAGGGACTTGAGTAAAAACGGTTCAATATCTGCCATTCGTCCTTCTTGACAACAGGTTCAAGCTGGAATGCATCACCAACCATCAGTAGCTGTTTCCCACCAAAGGGGAGGTGCTTGTTGCCCGTAAACACTCTCAGCACCTGATCCACAAAATCCAGAATGTCTGCCCTGACCATTGATATCTCATCTATAATGATCAGTTCGACCTCTTTCAGGATCGTCCTTTTGGCCTTATTGTACTTGAGGAAATCGAAGATACGTCGATTCTCTACACTCAGGTCGGGATCGTTTGGCAATATTGGCCTGAGAGGGATTTTAAAAAAAGAGTGGAGCGTGACACCCTCGACATTGATTGCAGCAATACCCGTCGGAGCAAGGACAATATACTTTTTGTGGGTATTACGGCAAACATACCTCAGGAAGGTTGATTTGCCTGTGCCTGCCCTTCCGGTAAGAAAGACAGATGCCGAACTATACTGAATCAGGTTCCATGCGGTCTGAAATTCGGCATTGTCTGTGTCGATATTTTCTTGATTATCCTCCATCACTGTTTAAAGTTCTTCCCGGAGCTTATTCTTCTTCCCCTTCAGAGCTTACTCCATAACGTTTTATTACATTGTACGCCTTAAAGATACCAAGTTCTCCAGCCTTACTCAAATCAAGCGTGCCTGTAGAGTCATTTTCAAGGTAAATATTTGTCAAACCCCTGTTAAACCACGCTTCTGCAAATTCGGGGTTAGCATTGATAGCTTCTGAAAAGTGGTCAATAGCCCCCTGGTAATCCTTTTGGATAGCTCTAAGCATTCCAAGGTTGTAATGAGCGAAAGAAAACCCGGGATCCAGTTCCAGTATCCTATCGAGATCCTTTTCAATGAGGTCGTAGTCAAGTATCCTTCTATCCTCAGCAGAACTTAAGGGAGACGTAACCTGTGTAATACCAGGCGTCTTAATAACCGGAACAGAGGGGCTTTCTGCTTCAATGTTACGTATAGTCTCCACAGTGCGGAATCGTGTATAAGCTCTGTTGAACAGCGCAAGAACATTGTCGGGTTCAATAGCTAGAACCTTGTTAAAGTCATCCATAGCATTGCTCAAGTTTAATACAGCATTATAGAGCGTTCCCCTGATAAAATATAGCATAGCCTTGTCGGAGTCCTCAGCCGTTGTTAGTTTCTCGTTTATCAGACTTATCATTGTAAACACCTCTGCTGCCCTGTCCCTGTCAACTTCCAGTTCGGCGTTGGTAATCTTTAGTGTCTTATCAACCGGATTATTTCTGTTGATCGAGTCAACTGACAGGTTGAAATATCTGAGTCTGTGTACCAGAATGTCACCGGGATAAAAACTAATACAGAAAACAGGTTCCATGTCTATGATTATATTCCTGTCCTGAATTCTTCCTCTTAGTGGGTTTGTCGCAATTGTATTGTCAGGTTCATTACCGAAATCATCAAGCACTGCTATCTTGTCGTAGTTGCGAATGTCTTTGTCAGACTCATTCCGTGTCGCCTTACGTTTAGTTGTCTTACCCTGATCCTTTTTGTCAGAATTCTTGTCGGATGACTTATCTGACCTGCCAGATTTGCTGCCTTGTGTTGTATTCCCCAGAGTATCTTCAGGTTTACCTGAATCCTCCCTGCGTTGAAGCTCCAGTTTCAGTAAAGTTCCATAATCCAATTCAGCTCCGTAATTATCCCCTAGCATCCGTTTTACATAGGATCGGTTTTCGTAAACCGGGCCAAATTCCGGATAGTGGTCTGCTACAACATTTAGGTCTCTCAATGCAGCACCCCACTCTTTGATTTGAATATAGAGGAGGGCCCTGTGATAAACAGTAAGAATGTCATCCCTGTTTAGGGCAATTACCCGGGTAAAATCTTCTATGGCACGGTTGATATCCCCAACCTGAGCACGGAGTATCCCCCTGTTGCTGTATGCCAGAGTATTACGGGGTTCAAGTTCGATAACCCTGTCAAAGTCCTCAACTGTTCCCCTGAGGTCATCGAGTTGGTACCGGATTATCCCCCTGTTCATAAAGAACCGGGCATCATCAGGTCTTAGTTCGATGGCTTTATTAAGGTCATTTAGAGATTCTTCGAAGTTGTTCATCTGATAATAAACAATAGCGCGGTTGGCATAACCATCGGGAATTAAGGGGTTGGCCTTAATTGCAAGAGTGAAGTCATCAAGCCCCCCGATTGTGTCATTCATTGACAACTTTGCATGACCACGGTTGAGATATGCTGAAACCAGCTTAGGTGACAGCCGGATAACTTCGTTGTAGGTTTGTATGGCCTCCTCGTACCGTTTGCCATTGATCTGGGCAATCCCCTTATTTACAAGAAGGTTGATGTTTTCAGGATTGTATTCAAGCCCCTTGTTGTAGTCCTGCTCAGCTTCGGCAGTAAGTCCCAGCTTTTGCCTGATAACTCCCCGCAGGTTGTATCCTTCTACATAATAGGGGTTTATTTCAAGAGCCTTTGTAATATCCTGCTCGGCACCTTTAAGGTCATCGAGACTGTATTTACCTATGGCCCTGTAGTAGTAAGGTTCACTAAGGTAGGGCTTGGCTTTGATGATCTGGTTGAAATACTGTATTGCAAGGACATAATCTTCGAAATACAGGGCGTTCCGGCCGATTATCATCATTCGGTCGGTATCAATTTGGGCATGGGTTGGGAGGGTGTTGAAGGTTATCAGAAAGCACAATGTGTAGAGAATATTTCTCATTTGGTTTAGATTATGCGTTTTACCTGTGCCCTTATTTATACCTGAATTCCACAGTTAATGAAGATTTATTGCCGACTTTATCGGAAATCAGCACTTCCAGCACTTGCGGAACCCCCGGTTTGATTCTCAGGTTTCTGAAGAAACCGTTGAGCATGTTGCTTTTCAGGTCGTAATCGAAGAGCATCCACTCACCATTGATATAACAATTATAAGAATCTATGCCTGAAAAGTCATCCTTAATCTCGATACTTATTTTCTCATTATTGCTGTAGTCCATTCCGGCCGGTGCACCGACAACTCGAAGAGTAGGCGGCACAGTGTCGATAGCAAGGCAGTAAGTCCCCACTTCACGGGTACGAATCCTTAAGGTGCCATCTTCTATCTTGCCTCCTGCGTATTTGAGCTTACCCTTACTGATACTGCCACCAGTCAGTCCCTTGGCATCCTTGTATTCATCAGGGATGGGAATGGTGATATCGAAGTAATTGTGTACGGGCACATCCTCGCTCAGGACCTTGAAATAAGTACCAATCCCAATACCATTGCCTGGTATCAGTTCAAAGACCGCGGGAACCTTAGTATAGAACGAGTTGGCCGGGAAGCGCGCCTTGAAGTTGTCTATACTTATAAAATACGGATTCAAAGGATCTATGTAAAGTAGATGTTGGTCAGTCCCGTTGGTTGCTTCTGGAGCCGTTTCAACCCCATTCATTTTAAATGAAAGGCGTGAGGTGTTGCCGTAAGGGTCAGCTATTTCATATTCAAGGTCGTAGGCCTTGCCTGGCTGGGTCTGGATACGGCCACGCTCTGGCGTTGTGGTGTAAATAGGCAGACGGTTGTTTTCGTCTACAAAACTTTTCTGAATAGTTTTTCCGGTACTTTGCCTGAAGGCATAGTCAATATGGCTGTTGACATAGCGTGTTTCATGAAAATGGAAGCCATCCATCCTTGACAGGAACCACTGTGCCGAGTTGACCAGTAGTTTGATTGTGTATATTCCGTTACGCCTCCAGTTTTCTCCGGCATAGTCGATCGTCTGAACACCGACACCTATAGTGCCGGTAACCTTGATGTCAGGGTTGCCTTTGAGGTGGTATCGTCCGTCATGAAAGACAGCCGGAATGTACAGAGGTTGGCCGCTGCCGTTGATAGTACTTCCCTTATCGAGAGGGTAGATGCGAATAGCTTCAATTACCGGTGGCGTTTCATCGGTGACCGGCATATTGAAGAAATGCCCGTTGATGGGGCGTTCACCTTCAGTTTGGCGAACCTCGAAGTGGAGGTGAGGGCCTCCGGAACCGCCAGTATTGCCCGACAATGCAATCAGTTCGCCTCTCTTGACCGGGATCTCACCTGGTTGGAAATATACATCTAAGGCAAAGGACTTCTTTCGGTACTGAAGTTCGGTTACGATAGCGTCAATCTTATCAGAAAACCATTCACAGTGGGCGTAGACCGAAGTATAGCCATTGGGATGGGCTATATACAGGGCCTTGCCGTATCCTGTAGGGGATACTGCAATGCGAATTACATAGCCGTCGTCTATTGCGGTGATAGGAAAACCAGTTCTTTGATCCGTTGTAAAATCAATACCTGCATGGAAGTGACCAGTGCGGATTTCCCCAAAACTACCGCTTATTGTCGTTGGGGTACTTAGCGGAAAGTGAAAATTCCATTTAGGATATTCTCCTGCTGAGGCATTTAGAGTCAGGGTCAGTAAGGTGATTGCTGAAATTACCCGGGGCAAAAGGCAACGGATCAATATTGTGTGCATACTATGCTAATATTATCTGAAGTGAGATCGCTAAAATAGTGAATTTATGGTACAATTCTCAGGCCAATAGGGATGCGGGTTCTTACAAATATGAAATTTTACGCGACATAAGCAACCACAGCAGTCAACCTACATCATATAGTAAATTAAACATTAAGAGGTATGAAAAAGTTTTTGTTGTGGAGTAGCCTGTTGTGCCTT
>CAYNFX010000042.1:0-15153 GCA_964396555.1 uncultured Alkaliflexus sp. | reverse complement strand
CAGGTACGCCATGGGGAATAAAGCTGATCTTTTCCATCGGTACATCGTAGATGTTGATGAGAAACTCAATAGCCTTATGACTCATAACAACTACCTTCAGGGCCATCCTGCATATTTGCTGTAAAACTGCCTTTTGATTGTATGATGGAGTTTTCAATACTGTGTGAAGGGTTACAACAATAGGAATCTTTAGCTTGTGGAGCAGTGAAAGTATAAATATCCCGCTATCACCACCGAAGATGCCATATTCGTGTTCCAAAATACATATATTCGCACCCGAATTGTTAATATAATCAGCTGCTTTCAGATAGTCGTCAAGCACTTCCTGCTCTATAGTGTATTTGACTTCACTGGCGTAGTCGTATGTTGTGCCATTGTCATTAATGGCAACCACAAAGCTTTGGGTACCGTCAACTTTATTTCCGAATGCTTGCTCAGCTGACTTAAACAAGTTCTCAGTGAAGGTTCCTATTCCGCATCTTCGTGGCGGGTAAGTTCCTATGTACGCTGTTTTCATAGTTGTAACGGTTTATATGGTTAGACATGCTTTACAATGAAGACGACAAACGCGTACGCGTTTGTGTCTTACAAACCGTAATGCCGGAACATCAACAATGCTTATGGTCAAAGCACGAAAAAGAATGGTCTCCCAATGGGATACCAGGGATCTCGGTAGTAATAGCTAAGCAATAAGGAATAAGAGGTCTTAGCTCATACCCCAATATAAGAAAAATATCACATTAACGCCAGTGCTTTATGGGGAAATGGGAAGAGATTAAAGAATTTTAAGATGAGACTTTAATAATTAAGTAAAAGTGAAGCAGGGAGGACGGATTATGAAAAAAAATAGAGGCTGTCTCTAGTGAGACAGCCTCTTCCCTGGAGCGGGAAACGGGACTCAAACCCGCGACCCTTAGCTTGGAAGGCTAATGCTCTATCAACTGAGCTATTCCCGCATTAACTTTTGTGGGGGGAGGAGGATTCGAACCTCCGAAGTCGTAAGACAACAGATTTACAGTCTGCCCCAGTTGGCCGCTTTGGTATCCCCCCTGCTTAAACAGCGATGCAAAAATAATATTATTTCCTAAATCTCCAATTATTATCCACCATTTTTATTGCTGTAATTGCGGCTTCATCCCCCTTGTTTCCGTGCTTTCCGCCTGCACGATCCTCAGCTTGTTGCTGATTCATTGTGGTTAAAAGACCAAAAATAAATGGGATATTATAAGTGGAGTTTAAGTGAGCTATACCTTGAGTTACCCCCTGGCAAACAAAGTCGAAATGTGGCGTTTCACCTTGGATCACACATCCAAGACAAATAATTGCATCTACTTTGGTCGTATCGGCAATGATTTTTGCTCCTGCTATCAGTTCAAAGCTTCCTGGGACCATCATTGTGACAATATTAGCTTCAAGTACACCATGTTTTAGCAGAGTGTTGAAAGCTCCATTATGCAATGCACCCGTAATAGCGGGGTTCCACTCCGAAACAACTATACCGAATGCCATTTTACTGGCAGAGGGGACTTTACTCGGATCGTATGATGAAAGGTCTGTTGTTGCCATTTTCTACCTTATTAAAAAAGAGATTGACCGCTTTAACGGGCAATCTCTTTCTGGTGTTAATGCTATTATAAATTACAGAGATACTCTGCTGATATATTTTTCAATTTGAGAAGCCTCTACACTTTCTGCATATTCTTCCTTGATTGTATTATATGCTTTCAATGCTTCAGCCTTATTGCCCATCTCTTCAAGTAGCATACCTTTTTTCAGAAGGTAGAATGAAGCGGTAACCGCCTCATTGACTGCGATAGCACTATTATAATGCTTAAGGGCTTGATCCTTGTCGCCTAGTTCAAGATAACAGTCACCAATAGCACCTTCCTTTATAGCCTTTAGCTCGGGATTCTTGGTATTAAAGCTCTTAAGGTATGTAAGGGCTTCATCATATTGTCCAAGGTTCAGGTAGCTGATACCGGCATAGTATTTTGACAACTTACCTACTTTGGTGCTACCATAGCTGTCAATGATTTCAAGGAAACCTGGAGCAACTCCATCTCCATTCAAGGCTTGCAGAAAGTCATCATTACCGAAATAATTCTGGGCCTGGAAAGCTGCTTTTTGAGCATCATTATTTCGAGGTTCAACATAAAACTTCTTGAATCCCCAGTACCCACCAACCGCTATTAGAATAGCAAGTATGAAAATTGTAATACTTTTCTGGTTGTCTTCAATCCATTGTTCACTTCTGCCCAGGGCAGTTTCAACCTGTTGTAGGTTCTGCTCAGCTGCGCTTGACTGTTTATTTGACATCTTATGACTGTTTAAATTGTCTTATATTTTCTTTTCCAAAACCGGGTGAAAAATATGCCTTCGTTATTTTTCAGCGCAAATTTAGTAATTTAGGCTTAATATAAAAGCTAAGGAGGCTTTTTTCCACTAATTAATACTATGCCCGTTTTTACTACTTTTGTGGGAATTAATCTGAGGCTGATGTACATTAAACATGTAAATCTGTTAAATTATAAGAACCTGCGGCAGGTCGAATTACAGTTCGTACCTGGCATAAACTGCTTTGTAGGTCTCAATGGCTCTGGCAAGACCAACCTGCTGGATGCCATTTATTATATGTCTTTTTGTAAAAGCTATTTCAATCCGGTTGACAGTCAGCTGGTGTGTCATGGCGAGGACTTCTTTATGATCCAGGCTTTGTATGAAATTAAAGGTCAGGAAGAGGAGTTTTATGCAGGACTCAAAAAGAACAAGAAGAAACAGTTTAAACGCAATAAAAAGGAGTATCAGCGTCTTTCTGATCATATTGGTCTCATCCCTCTTGTTATGATTTCTCCAGGTGACGAGGGTCTCATAACTGACGGGAGTGAGCAAAGAAGGAGATTTATTGACGGAGTAATCTCTCAGCTTAGCAGAAACTACCTGATGGCATTACTCAGATATAATAGATGTCTGGCACAGCGTAACGCACTAATTAAGCATGCCGGAGGCAGCGCTTTAGCAATTGAGAGTCAACTGGATGTTTGGGATGAGCAACTAGTAGTTCTGGGTAATACAATTTTTGATGAGAGAAGTAGGTTTGTCAGGGAACTTGAACCGGTTTTCCTGAGCTACTACCAGTACATATCTGACTCGAGGGAAAGTGTAAGAATTCAATATGATTCTCACCTCCAAAATGGAGATATAAGGGAACAATTGATAAAATACCGAAACCGTGACCTGGCATTGGGCTATACAACAAGGGGTGTTCATAGGGATGATCTTGAACTGATGCTTGGTGATAACCCTGTAAGACGGGTGGGATCTCAGGGACAGAAAAAGTCTTTTGTGTTGGCCCTTAAACTAGCTCAGTATGAGTTTATAGCCAGACACTGCGGTTATGCTCCTTTGTTGCTGCTTGATGATATGTTTGACAAATTAGATGACCAGAGAGCTGGTAAGTTGATAGAGCTGATGGGAAATGATATCTTTAAGCAGGTGTTTATTACTGACACACAAAGGACCCGTCTTGTTGAGATAGTAGAAAAGGCAGGTAAGAATTTCGGATTTTTCAATGTGAGCGAGGGCAATATTACCTCTGATCTGTAATATCTTACTCAGACTACGAGTAGTAAATAGTCAGCAGAATGGAGAATAGATTTAGGGATAACAATACAAAATCCATTCAGGAGATCCTGAATAAGATACTTGATTCCTCGGAATTGAGGCAGGGAATTCGTGAGACAAGGGTTTTGAAGGCATGGAACAACCTGCTTGGACCCATGGCCGAGAAAATTACTAAAAACATCTATATAAAAGGCGGCGTATTATACGTGAGTCTGAACTCAAGTGTAATACGCAACGACCTTTTAATGCATAAAAGTAAAATTATTGAATCCCTCAATAAAGAAGTCGGAGCAAAGGTCATCAACGATATAGTGCTTCGTTGATTCGCAGCCAATGCTTATTCCGGTGCACAAAAGAACTCCTCAATTGAACTGAAAAAGAACCGACTTTCCCTGACAGCGCTTTCGTCGCTGTCAGACCCGTGAATAGCATTACGGGTTTTATCTGTAGCATATTTACGACGAATAGTGCCTTCATCGGCTTCATGCGGGTCAGTTGATCCAATCAGTTTCCTGAAATCAGCAACTGCATTATCCTTCTGTAGTAAAGCAGCAACAATTGGTCCTGAAGACATAAACTCAACAAGAGTAGAGAAGAAGGGCTTTCCTTTATGTTCAGCATAAAATTGTTCGGCCTTTTCCTTGGGCAGCTGAACCATTTTCATGGCCCTGATTGAAAAGCCTGCGTGTTCGATTTCGGCTAGAATATCACCCACATGGTGTCTTTTGACAGCATAAGGCTTGATCATGGTCAGAGTGATTTGTCCTTTCATAGGATTAGTTTTTAATAAGGCATTATTTCACTATATTATTCTATTTTGATCTTTTCCGGTAAAATCTTAAAGTTTCCCTTTTATTGCAAAAAAGTGTGAATATAGCTATTTTTTTATTTCGGCAATATTTGCTGTTAAATTTTGTTATATTTGCGACCTAAGTATGATATTATGGAGCTTTTTAGGGATGAACTGTCACACCTTTCCTCATATATTACCCACCCACAGAAAATAACTATTCTACCTCACAAGGATCCTGACGGAGATGCAATCGGTGCGTCATTAGGATGGTTTAATGTACTTATAGATTTGGGGCACGATGTAGCTGTGATATCCCCTGACGAAGTGCCCGAGAATCTTAGGTGGATGCCAGGGGCTGAAAGCATAGTTTGTTATGCTGTTGATAAAGAAAAAGCTACAGACAGACTGACAAAATCAGACTTTCTTTTTCTGCTGGATTTTAATGATTTGAAGCGCATAGGTGATGTCGCAAGTGTTGTAAGAGCATTGAAGATTCCCCGTGTTATTATCGACCACCATCCATATCCGGATTTTACTTTGGCTCAGGTAATGATTTCAGAGACCGGAGCATCATCCACCTGCGAGTTAAGTTACAGGGTTATGAGGGGTCTGGGTTATACCCCTGGCATTGAAAGTGCATCCTGCCTTTATTCAGGGATTATGACGGATACCGGCATGCTTAACCATAATTCTTCAAATCCAGTGTTGTACCGTATAGTGGCTGATCTTCTTGAAACAGGAATTGATAAGGATGGAATACATAGGGAAATATTCCATAATAATTCACTATCCAGAACTAAGCTGATGGGGCATGCTTTGGGCAACAAACTTCAGGTGATATCATCTGGCAGGGTTGCCTATATTGCATTGTCGGCTGATGAATTGAAGAAGTATGATTACAAACCTGGTGATACTGAAGGACTGGTTAATATGCCCTTGTCAGTAAAAGGTGTTGTTGTTTCAATACTGCTAACAGAAAGGAAAGAAAACATAGTGAAATTGTCATTCAGATCTAGGGGAGGAATAGCAATAAACTCTTATTCCTCTCAGTATTTTTCTGGCGGAGGCCATAGTAATGCTGCAGGCGGTGAATTTGTGGGATCTATTAATGATGCAGTCGCTCTTATTTGCTCAACAATTGACCCTTTCCTGGATGGTGAATAAGATGACTGGATGTCATATCTTTATGTCTGATTTAAATCTTGCTCTTATGAAGATTATTGTTTTCAGAAACTGTATACGTATTCTCATGGCAGTGTCACTGCTTAGTGTATCTGGTTGCACCAGCTCACAGAGCAGGAGGGACAAGTCAAAGGAGGATGAGATCACAATGGATAAGATTATCGAGTACAACCGACGTATGGTTGATGCAGAGCAGAAGGCTATAGGCCGATATGTTGAGGAGAATAAGCTGAATATGCAACCAACCAAGACAGGCTTGTGGTATATCTTGCATGAAAATGGAAGCGGAGATAAGATTGTCAAAGGACAGATTGTAACTCTCAATTATGAAATATGTCTGCTTGACGGTACTGTTTGTTACAGTTCCACTTATGATGGACCAAAAGTGTTTCAGGTAGGTAAGGGTGGCGTTGAAAGCGGTCTGGAAGAAGGAATTTTGTTGTTAAGAGAGGGAAGCAAGGCAACCTTTATTATGCCTCCGCATCTTGCTCATGGTCTGGTAGGTGATGATGACAGAATACCTTCAAGAGCTATCCTTAAGTATGACGTAGAGGTTGTAAATGTTGGTGAGAAATAATAAATGTCTGGCATAATTAATGCATGTGCTTCGGCATAATTAGTATTTTTGCGTCTTAGATGTATTGTAAAAAAAGAATCCTAAAGAATATGAGAATGGTAAAAAGTATTGGTAAGTTTTGTGGAATAGTCTTTCTGGCTTCGGCTTTTGTGTTGTATCCATCATGCGACGATCCATATGAAGGTGTGGATTATACTAAGCTTATTGCAGGTGAGAAAGAGTTGAGGGAGGAGTATATTGAACTTGTACTTAAAGATAGTGCCTTTGCTACTTCTGACAGGATGATTGATAAAAGGGAAGATGAAGGATGGATAGGATTTATTCTTGAAAAGGGCCTTTCTCAAGATACAGTTTTACCCGGCAGAACAGTCGGTATCAGGTACAATTACTACTATGTTGTTAGGGACTCTGTGGATAATCCTGCCACTTCACTCAGATATACAAATTATTCCGTCGGATCTCCTGCCACATACCGTGTTGGTTCGTGGACTATTAATGATACTGAGATATTCAGAGGTGTGGATTTAGCTATAAGAAATATGTGCCTTTATGGCAAAAGCTTCATTATCATGCCATACGATCTTGGTGACAACAACTATTACCCTATTGTAGCAGAGGTTGAAGTGGTTTATATGGAACTGGATTAATTCAGTTCCCGAAATGCTTCCAAATAAAAACCGGCTGTCCCCATTGGGACAACCGGTTAACTGTTGAATTGGAATTGAAAGTAAAAGGATTGTTTATTTCTATAAAGAGAATCCTGCTACAATATGTGCCTGTTCAGTATTGGGGTTAACAATAAAGGCAACCTTAACCGGTAAGGCAAACTTTTCAGTAATTGAAATTTCCTTAGTTGCTGCGATACCAATATTTACTACCTGGAAGTCTTTGTTTACTGTGTGCCACCCGTCTCCAGCACCCAAAAATACATCAACATTGTTTTTTGAGTACCCAAGTTCAAAGTAGGTATCACCACCTTGTGATCCACTTCCGTAACGGGTATCATTTAGTATGTAGTAGGCACTTGCTGAAAAACCACCTGCTGAGTATGCAGCTCCTACTTCAATTGCATGGCTGGATATTTCGTCTTCAAGCTCAAACCACGAACTACCCGGATAATAATAGGACGTTGCAAGAAGTGATAACCCGAAGTCGAAATCGTAAGAAGCAAACAAGTCTGCTTCGTTGAATGAGTCCATTACTCCAGTACCTGTCGAAAAGGCACCCCATGCACCAATAGTGAATCCACCAACACCATAAGATAATGTCGGCTGAATGCTGGGAGAACTGCCAAAGTCAACTCCACGGAATACATAACGGTTGTAGAAGTCCACTCCTACATCAAAACCTTGGGCTTTGCCAGCGGAGAAATACAACAGCCCGATAAAGATCAATACATACTTTTTCATGACTAGATAGTGTTAATTAGGTATTAGGAAAATTTAGGACCACCCCCTTTTCTACCAGGGGTGATGAAACAAAAATATGGTGAAATTCTTTTTATACCCTAAAATATTTCGCTAAAAAAACAAAAAATATACAGAATAATTGATAACACCCCTTATTATGAGGAGTGGAGCTCGAAAAAGCGATCTTTTTTTTAGTTGACCCCCTCAAAAAAATGTTCTTTTGCGAAGCAACCTAATAGATAAGGTTACATCTTACCTGAAAATTGAGTTACTTTGAGGTTGAAAACGAAAAACTTGAATTATGAGAAAAAATCTGTTTTTACTGTTAGGACTATTGTCTTTTCTGGTTGTTAGCTGTGAGTTTGATGATGAAGACCCTGTGTATTACAGCTACTCCCTTGGAGTGGTTAAGGGTAATACAGCATCAGAGTTTATGATACAGACAGATAGTAAGCATTTACTGAAACCCGTTGCTTATCCTAACAATTACACGATCAAGAATGGAACCAGAGTGTTTGTACAGTATGTTATCGAAAAGGAGATAAAGGATGAGCAGATTGCCTATGATTATGAGGTGAAGATTGTGGGCATTGATAATATTCTTACAAAGAATATCAAAATTGCTGACAATGTTCTTAGGGATACAATAGCAAATGACCCTGTAAGCATATCATTCCTGTCTACGGCTAATGATTATCTTACTGTAGAATTTTCATTCTTTGGTAATAGCAAGACTCACTACTTTGATCTTGTGTATGATGATAAAAACCAGAAGAAGGAAGGTTATGTCACGCTCGATTTTCATCATGATAAGAATGAAGATTTTCAGACTACCAACTATGGTGGAATAGTATGTTTCCCCATTGGCCAGTTTCAGGTGGAAGATCAGGACAGCGTAAAGATACTGTTCACCTCAAAGAAAATGGATGGTACTCCTTTCGAGAAAGAGCTTGTATATAAATATATAATTGAAGAGGAAGACGTAATTGTAGAACAATAGTTTATTCCGGGATTTAATTTTTAGGGTTATTGACAACGAAGAGGCTGGTCCCCTGGTGGGCCAGCCTCATTCTATTTCTTCATTTGTTACTTAATGTCCTCCAGTTTGTATGGATTGATAAAGTCGACCCTGCTTACAGCACTTGTTGTGAAGTATCCCAGGGCATTGTTGCTGATATTGCCTGGTACATTGGCCGGTGAACCTGAGAATAGTGGGTTGCTGCCCTGTATTTCAATCTGAACTGCATAGACATAATTATAAAACTCTTTTGTTATATTGTAGCATTCCATTGTTAGGATGTCATTCGGTTGGAATTCATATTCTTCTGAATCAAGTCCGAAGATCCAGACTTCTGAAGCATATTTACCGTCAAACAATCTATCATCCAGGATTGTCTTTTCTTTTAAGGTTTCTGTGGTTTGACGACCATTACGCAGCAGGTTAAACATATAAAAATTGCTTTCATTGGCCGGGTCCTGTGCTGATATAACAATCTTCCACAAGTCCCATTCATAACTATATCCAATACTTGCTGAATCCATTTGAGTAACTGGTGGCATCGTGGATGAGGAAAGAAACTCTTCATCTGCAGATACTCCTGCCATTTTTACGTTGGTTACTCTAAGCCTATACTCGCTTCCCGGTACTCCATAAAAGTTTGCCGGACTCAAATACCTTCCCGGATTTTTATCTGACTCGGTGAATACGACAATTGAATCTCCCGCCATAACTTCTACAAGGGCACCAGAAATATGTTTTACCTGAGTGTTGTCAAAATAGTGAGCGGATTGAGTAAGGGTTATAACATGATGTGTTGTATCACTGGTTATCATTCCACCAACTACAAGACGGGTGTCACTGGTCTTAAGATTCAGATTTATCTCTTCTTCACATGATAGTAACGCAAATGCCATAAGGGCAAATCCTGAGTATAAATGTGTTATTTTCATTATTATCAGAACTTGAAGTTGTATGTTAATGAGGGTACTATACTAAAAAGATATGTCTTCATAGCCTTGGTGCGACCTGCAACATCCTCATCCTCGATGAAGGATATTGACCATGTGTTTTTGCGACCATAGGCATTGTAAAGGGAGAGTACCCATTCTCCACTGAACCTCCGGTTGTCATTCTTTTTGTCGCGCAGGGTCACAGCCAGATCCAGC
Organism: uncultured Alkaliflexus sp.; assembly: GCA_964396555.1. Lineage (GTDB taxonomy): Bacteria > Bacteroidota > Bacteroidia > Bacteroidales > Marinilabiliaceae > Geofilum. The sequence goes on along the minus strand of CAYNFX010000042.1, from coordinate 5,405 downwards.
CTGTGAAAATCAGGCATCCTCTCTGCATTTCTGTCCGAATAAATTGGGATTATGTTGCCTCCGCTTTCAAAGCGTCCAATCGGGAAGGTTACAGGTGCTCCTGTGAAATATACCCAGTTGGCCGAAGCCGAAAGCCTCTTGCTAATACTTCGTGTAACGACAAGAGAAACGTCATGCGTGTGGTCATAGGGCGACAAATACCTTTTATTATTATTTATACCGTTTATTTGCCTTGTTGATTTGCTCAAGGTATAGCTAAGCCACCCACTCCATCCGTAAAGATCAAAGTTTGTGCTAAACTCAAGTCCATAGGCCTTTCCGCTTCCAAATCTTAGCTCACCTTCAAGGTACTCGTTTAGCAGCAATTCTGCATAATCTTTAAAGTCAATGCTATTCTGAAGCTCTTTATAAAACACCTCAACTCCTGCTTCAAGCAGGTTTCCCAAAACTTGTTTGTAATACCCCAGAGAGACCTGATCTGAAATCTGTGGTTTGACATTGGGTGAGGAAGGAAACCATACATCAAGTGGGGTAGTGGACTTCGAATTTGAAGCTAGGTGCATATATTGTAAGGTGCGAGTATAGGCAGCCTTTACCGAACTGTGTGGATTGAGCATCCATGAGACTCCAAGGCGCGGTTCCAGTCCCCAGTAGTTGTTGTAAACTTCGCCCTTTTTATATTCTTTGCTACCGATTACTTCATAGTTTTTATCATAGTAGTACCTCAATCCTTTGCCCACATTTTGAAAGCCGGATACTCTTAATCCGTACCTTAGGGTAAGTCTGTCACCAATCAGATGGAGGTTTTCGGCATAGATACCAAGTTCCCTAGCATTTGCTGTAGGCATCTTCAATTCGTTAAATACCGTGTTTTCATTAGTTCCCCGTATATGCGCAGGTAGAATAGAATGTGTGATACTCTGAACTCCGAAGCTGATTGAATGATTAGGTGTAGGGTAATAGTTGAAATCAGCTTTAAAAGCCAGGTTTTGAAGTCTGGACTTCCATTCGAAATCACTTGTCTCACCGGCTTCAGATCCAAGGCTGTAGTTGTAGTTGCAATATATCAGACTAAGGTTACCAAACAAACGGGAAGTAAACAGGTGATTCCATCTCAGTGTTGCAGTCTGATTACCAAAGGCCAGTTCTGAATCGGACGCCCTGAAATAATCTCTACCACCATAGGCGCTCAGATAAATTCTGTCTTGATCGCTGAATGTGTGGCTGATTTTGGCATTTAAATCAAAGAAATAGAGACCGGCATCCCTTACCTGCTTTTCTTTTGCAAATGGCAGAAAAACATCAGCATAAGTGCGTCTTCCGGCAAGAAGAAAGGTGGTCTTTTCTGAAAACACAGGTCCTTCCAGAGTCAGCCTGGATGAGATAGTCCCAATCCCTCCTTTACCCGATAGCTTTTCGGTATTTCCGTCCTTCATCCTGATATCGAGCAGTGAAGCCAGACGTCCTCCGCTACGGGCCGGAATATCACCTTTGTAAATATTTACATCTCTCAGCGCATCATTGTTAAACACCGAAAAGAAACCCATAAGGTGACCTGCATTATATACAATTGCTTCATCAAGGACGATGAGGTTTTGGTCCGGATTTCCACCGCGCACGCTAAATCCGCTGGATCCTTCGCTGGCAGCCGAGATGCCGGGCATTAATTGCAGTACTTTTACTGGATCGATTTCCCCCATCAAGGCAGGAACCTCTTTTATCATTGCTGCGTTGATTCTCTGCATCCCTGTAATAGGCTCGTCAAGGTTCATTCGTGTACCATCAGCAATAATATTAACCTCTTCAAGTTGGGCTGATACAGGCTCAAGAGAGATATTAAGGCTTTGATCAGATTCAAGTATTATCAATCTTTCATATGTCTTATAACCCATGAAACTGACAGTGATAACCTTTTGTCCGGGAGGAAGTGAAATGCTAAAAAATCCGTATAGATTGGATGCTGTACCTTTTCCTTCTTCTTTAAAGTATATTGAAGCGCCGATAAGAGTCTCTCCGGTTTTGGCATCTTTTACATAACCACTTATTACGGGATCTCGTTTCGGCTCAATATTGGCACCTAAAAGTGTAATTCCTGACCAAAACAACAGCAGCAAACAATAAAGATATTTCATTGATTAAGATTGACTTTGGGTTGAATAGAGGGGCTGTTTCCACAGCAACAGCCCCTGATTCTTAATAGATATAATTTTCCCACTCAGAGACTTATTGAAATCACTTATTCTGTCTCTGAAAAAGTGTTTTTCAGCGATATAACCAGCTAAATATAGTGGGAAAATAGGGTGATATGCTAGAATCTTCCAAACTTAAATACAAGTCCGACATTAATACCGCGGAGCATATCGTCAGGGGCTATGTAGGCAGTTTCTGATTGACTCTGACCATCGAGAGGTCTGTACCTCAGTTTGATATCAGTAGTGTAGCGATAGCTTACAGTTGCAGCAAGACGCATCCATTTTACCATGTTGAACTCAACTTCAACTCCTGGTTCAACAACAAAGAATGCATAGCTATCTTCGTCATCAAACTCATATTCATCGTCTTCGTATTCACCCCAGTGCTTTATGTAACCGATGCCACCACCACCTATAAGAACAGGAAAACTGAGGTGAACGGGTTGGTTCCAGCCAACAATAGGTTGAATAATAAGGCCTGCATAACCTCCGACGTAGTTGAAATCATCGCTCAGGTTTTGGTCATATGCTACTCTTGAAATGAAGGCCTTACCGCCACCACCGATAGCCATATTGTGGTTGACCACTGCTGCTCCATGGGCCGAAAAGTAAATAGCATCCTGTGAGCCTACTTCAGTATAACCAAAGCCAATGGCTCCGAAACCGCCAACAGATGATACTTCCGGATCACCAAAGATCGTCTTCATTTGCGAATTTGATTCTGTCTGTCCAAATGCTGCTATCGCTGATGTCAGCAAAACAGCAACTGTCAATGTTAGAGTTTTCATAATTTCTGGTTTTAATAGTTCCTTTTGTCTTTAAACACATATGCTAATCCCGCTGTTGGGACGAAATTAATTGCAAAATATCCGGGTCTGAAGAATTCGAAGTTGCAGTTTAGATCTATAACGATATTAAAGGGGATCTTTAAAAATCTGTATTCAAATCCCACATATCCGTCAAAGCCAGGGGCATAGAAGTCGTGACTAATTTCCTTATACCCATCACCAGGAGTGAAGGGATTCCACAGATAGTATGATGACCGGTGTGCTAAATGCGTACCATAGCCGTAGAGTAGAAATAACTTGTCTGACACTCTGGGAAGTGCTGGTTCCTGAAAGATCCGTATTACTGATGCCTGGGTCATTTTATCACTTCTTATAAAGGATACTTCAAAGCCTTTGTCATTATTCCCGATCATCTTGTATGAAAGCCCATAACCAAATGAGGTCTGAAACTTTAATGCATGGTTGTAATCCTGTGCCTTGATTCCGTTAGTTCCTAGCAACATAATCAAAATAATTGCTGATATTCTTATCCTTTCCATTTTCAAACTAAAGACAGTTTTCATAATTCATGGTTGCATTATTTGTGGATTATTTTCAGATCTGCATCTTGAACATTCAGTTTCAGCCTGCTTTCAGACAGATCATTCCTGAAGTAGTATCGCCTGATTTCGGGATCTGAGAATTTATGATCCGACAGTTTCATGGTTTCAGGTAGAGTCAAACTACCCTTGTGATGCTTAAGCGTCATAGAATAAGGCACTGGCCTTTCAACTTCCAGGATAATATTACAGGTTCTGGCAACAATAATACATTCAGATACCTGCCCTGATACATTTAGCTTACTTATTTCCCCATAAGTCATATTCAGATTTACATATGATGTGACCTGCTCTGTTCTTATATTAGAAAAGTAGGTGGTGCCGCTAATACTTGCCACCTTGCCGGTTTTGATTTTGTCCCTTCTGGAATTTAACTCAAAAGTGTTAATCTCAGGAATATCAATAGTAGATGAATTACCCTTTAAAGTGAGGTTGTTGACTTTATTTAGCGATAATTCCACAAAATTAAGATCCAAAGTTGCTGTTGCAAGTTCATCAATGATTGCGTTTCCGAAAGCAAGTATCAAATTGACTGGCCCACTTAATTTACGGGCTTGTAGGTTGCCGTTAGACAGATCCACGGAGACCTTGCCACTTAAATTTGGCAGAATCACATCCCCGTATTTGTTTACAATACTTAGATTTGCCCTTGAGGGAACAGTAACAGTGTATTCGATACGGGAGTTCCTTTCATTCCCAACCATATTGGCAGCCTCTTGGATATTCCTGAAAATACGCTTGCCACTTTGCTGGAAGGTCGTCTCAAACCTGATGAAGTTTGAGGCTACAGAATGACTTATGTCTACCTCATTCTTCAGCTTTTCTATTTGTTCCCGGCTTGGATGAATAAAAGTCCTTTTAATATCAACTTTAACCGAATCTTTTTGCCAGGTATTGACTTTTATCTCCCCGTACTTATTGTTAATCTGAAGCGTCACTCCTGCAGGGGTGTGAAACAGGTAGGTAGTACTGAGAGTCTCCCTGATCTCCTGTGCCCTTGCAGAAGTGCTCATAAAAAGCATCCAGGCAATGACTGGGAATACTACCGCGAGTCTATATAGGCTCTGGCGTGTTCGGGTATTATCACAACCCAGTTTTTTTTCCTTAAGCTTCATATAGCGGCGCTTATAATTGGTATTCTATTGCATTTTCCTGTTCGGAACTGTTTTCAGTATTGTCCACATATTCGAGGACCTGTTCAAGTATGCTCAGTTTCATTCTATAATTCTGTATCATGGCTGATATAACCTCCCTGTTTGCAACATCATCCTTCAAATCTTCCTTTAGTTCGGCAAGCACCTGGTCAAGTTTTGCCAAATCTGCATCAAGCTCGGTACGAATAGAAGGCTCATCGGCACTGAGGGTGGAAACGAGCTGTATCTTCTCTTCTATCTGTGTCTCGTAATAGTTGGTTATCTCAAAAATCTCCCCGCTGAGACTCTTGTCATAACTCTGCAGTCTATTGCTAGCAGAAAACCACAGGGAAGGCACCAGTAAGGTTAATAGCAGGGCAGCTGCAGCTCCGGACACCCAGAAAACTGTCAGAGATCTTCGTTTGCGTGACCCTGCATTAAGCTGCCTATTGATATTATTCCAAAGCTCGGGCGATGGGATTCTGTCATCAAACAGCTCCCGGTTGTCCTCTATGAAATCTGATAATTTCTTTTTCTTGTCCATGGCTTGTCGTTGCCGGTCTTAATATTGTCCAATATTGAGAATATCTATAATGCGTTTCTTTGCTCTCATAAGTTGAGTCTTTGAAGTCGACTCCGAGATATTGAGTATTGAGGCTATTTCTTCATGGTCGTAACCTTCTAGCATATATA
>CAYNFX010000041.1:7181-15542 GCA_964396555.1 uncultured Alkaliflexus sp. | reverse complement strand
AACAGCCCAAGGCTGTCCTAAACCTCGACTTGTCAATGGAAGGTAGTACTGAGTCCCCACTTGTCAAAGGCTGGGTAGCCGTAACTGACGGACTACTGCCTCTTCCTGCCTATGGGATCAACTATGAAGATATCAGGCTGAAGGCCTCAATAGACGGCAGGGATATCAGGATTGACACTTTGTCAGTTCACCACCTTAATGGCAGTCTCCTGGCCAAGGGTGTAATGCTTCTCGACTCACTGGGTATAGGAGGATCAATTAGTTCGGCAGACATAACGATGGTTGCTGACCAGTTTTATATCACCCGCCACCGGGACTTTGATATACAGGTTGATGCTGATATGTTTTTCAAAGATAGCCAAGGTCTACCATCCTTTGGCGGCAATCTGAGGGTATTGCGTTCCAACTTCAACCTGCCAGTGCTGATGAAGATGAGCGAAACAGAGGCTACCCTCAACGATCCTCTTTTGGTGCAGGCACTTAAGGAACAACAAGAGCACGACGTAGCTGAAATCGATGAAGACATCCCGGAAGCTGCACCTGAGGTAAAGAAAAGGGATCTGATGAAACTACTGACCGGAAAGCTAAATGTTGAGCTCCCGCGTAACACATGGATCAGATCCCCTGATATGCAGATGGAATTGTATGGTAATCTGGATGTAGTTAAGAATAGTGATATATTTGAGTTATTCGGTTCTGCAGGAATACACCGCGGATATTACACATTATATGGTAAAAGGTTTGCTATTAAGGAAGGAGAACTGACCTTCAGCGGAGGTGAGGAATTCAATCCTCTGATTAACCTAAAAGCTGCCTATACGTTCAGAGATAAGAACAAGAATAAGAAGATCCTGACCCTTATCGTCGGTGGTTCCCTTAATGACCCGAATATTGCATTCGAACTTGACGGTAGTTCGATCCCCGAAGCTGACGCAATGGCATATTTACTTTTTGGCCAGCCTTTTGATGAGTTAAGCTACAGTAATCAGGCCGGGGTAAGCAATGCAATACCTTCACGCCTCCTTACCGGCCTTATCTCCTCGCAGCTTAGCAAGAGCATTGGTTCGGCCTTACGACTGGATATGATAGAGATAGATACTGGTGATAATTGGCAGAACACCGGGTTGATGGTTGGAAAGTACATCACCAACAACTTGTTTGTTACCTACCAGCACCGCCTTGGAGATGACAGCAATGAATCGGTGTCACCGGAAACAATAACACTTGAATATGAACTGAGCAGGTGGCTGTTCCTTCGTCTGGTACAAGGTAGTTCAAAAGAATCAGGTGTAGACCTGATCTTCAAAATCGAAAAACAGGGAAAATGAATCATACATTAATACGCAAGAAGCAGGAAGATGTCAATAACCTCTTAAATCGCAAGAGGCTATATGAAAGCATTTCCATGCTCAGAGAACTGGCCAGAGAAACACAAAAGGGAGAGCTGATCGATACCCTGTACAATATCGAGATGACCTACAAAAGCCTGCTTCGCTATACTGTGGAAGGATTTACCGATCCCGAACGACAAAAGATATACAACCAAATAATCACCAATATCTTCGGTGTTGCTGATGAAATATTTTTGCAACTTTTTATCCGCTACGGGCAGGGTATCTTCTTCGATTATGTGCGCCAACATGAGGAGACATCTAAAGATGTACTTGAAGCCATACTAAAACAGTGTAGGACTGAAATGGACAGGGCAGAGCTTATTCAGGGGGAATCTGTGCCACATTCGGAAGTCTTCAACTCATCTTTCAGACAACTGTTTGAAATAATACTGACCCAACGAGGATTGTACAAGAATAATCAGGAGGCCATTGTCAACTATTTCAAAGATGGTTCGCTACCCTGGCCTCAGCAATGCATCCTTGTAAGTGCTGTTACTATACACCTGCTACATTTCTTCAATGAAGATGCAATACTGTTGCTCTTCAAGCTTACAACCCACACAAATGCAGAGATCAGGCAGAGAGCCCTTGTAGGTCTATATCTGGTGCTGTTTAAATACGACAAAAGAATAAATCTCTACCCTGAACTTACAAAGCAAATTCAGAAACTGAGACAAGGGAACATAAAGCAGGAAGTCCTGCGCGGCATCATCATCCAGCTTTTGCGGACTCTTGAAACAGAGAAACTGGCCCGCAAACTGACTGACGAGATACTACCCGAAGTGGCAAGGATACATCCCAACCTGCGCGACAGACTAGACCTCGACAATATTATCGAAGAAGGTTTCAAGGAAGGCAAAAACCCTGACTGGCAGGATATATTGTCCGAAAAGCCAGAACTTATGGATAAGCTGGAAGAGATGTCCCGTCTCCAGATGGAAGGTGCAGACCTCTTTATTTCAACATTCAGGATGCTCAAACATTTCCCTTTCTTCAACAGGATGGAAAACTGGTTCATGCCTTTTGTATGGCCCAATCCCATTGTTGAGGATGTCCTGAAATATGAAACTGGTGCATTTCGTAACAGCGACCTCCTCGAAGGCATGGCAACATCAGGGATTATATGCAACTCCGACAAGTATTCCTTTGTCTACAGTATCCCTCAGATGCCAGCTGCTCAGAAGGAAATGATGGGACAAATGTTTATGTCAGAACTCAGTGCCCTGAAGGAAGTAGAAAAAAGTGACAGTCTCATTGATTCAGGGAAAAAGGAACTTACGATATCCAACCTCTATATCCAGGACCTATATAGGTTCTTCAAGCTGGTACCACAAAGGGGATCCTTTGAGGATCCCTTTGCTTGGTCGCTCGATTTCCATAATTGCGAGTTTGTACATCAACTTCTGCCCGACGAGGATTTCTACATGAAGCTTGGCGAGTATTTATTTGATAAGGACCGCTTTCAGGAAGCATTGGAACTATATGGATTCCTATCAAAGAATACGGCCCCAAGCATGCAGCTGCTCCAGAAACAGGCGTACTGCTGTCAGCAACTAGGCCGTTTTGAGCAGGCTCTAGAGCTTTACCTGCAGGCACAGTTCTTCCAGCATGATCAGGTATGGAATCTGAAGAAGATAGCACTATGCTACCACTATCTCAAGAATCCTGAGAAAGCACTCGAGTACTACCTGGACGCAGAGAAGGTACAACCCGACAACCTCCACACCATGGTAAGCATTGGGCACTGCCTGCTGGAATTGAAAAATTATGAGGAAGCGCTCAAATACTATTTCAAGGTTGAATATCTGGACCCTGGTAATAAAAAAGTCGGACGCCCAATCGTATGGTGCGCACTCTCACTGGGCAAGTATGGCCAGGCAGAAAAATACTCTCAAAAAATACTGGACGAGAACCCGACTAAACACGACTACATGAATATGGGTCATATCCTTTGGTGCCGGGGTGACAGACAGGCTGCTCTGCATTACTACAAACAGAGCATTACGTTTCAGGGCAACTCAATGGAGGCCTTTATAGAATCGTTCAATAATGATCTAGAATTGCTTAAGAAGCATAATGTGGACGAAGCAGATATTCCTATCATGCTTGATCAACTGAGGTATCACCTAGAGTAACAGGTATTGTATCAGGCGTACGGATACAACAAACACTTAACGGTTAAGTGTGAATATCCGCTGCAGTGTAAAGCCAGGGTTAGGGCTAACAATACTCTTTTATCAGGCAAGCGTAATGCTGAACAAAAAAGTGCCAAAAGCTATGAGTATAAGCACTATAACTACCTCGACAACCGAATAAATAAATATTTTTTTCTTAAGCTTTGTAATTACTTCGGTTTCTTTCTCTTCCATCATCGAAAACAGTTTTGAACCAAAACTCCTATCCCCATCATGGGGTGTTCTACTTAATCGTTTTAACATTTTTGCAAAGAAAATCATTAATTTGATATTACAATCCACTCATCACTAAAAAAATCAATCAAAACAAGCTGCCAAATCCGACAGTTTGTTACCCCACTGAAACACCAAATTTTATCCTGTGATCAACTTCACCAAAAATTATACCATTCTGGTCTATACGTTAAACCTAAAATGCATAATATCTCCATCGGACACCACATATTCTTTGCCTTCTACAGACATTCTTCCTGCTTCTTTACAAGCCTGCTCCGAACCATACTTCAGAAAATCATCATATTTGATTACTTCTGCGCGTATAAAACCCTTTTCAAAATCGGTGTGGATAACACCTGCTGCCTGGGGAGCCAAAGCTCCTTTTGGGAAGGTCCATGCTCTTACTTCCTTCTCTCCGGCAGTGAAATATGTCTGAAGATCCAGCAACCTATAAGCTGATTTGATGAGTTTTGCAACTCCGGACTCTTTCAATCCCAGATCTTCGAGAAACATCTGCCTCTCTTCAAAGGTTTCCAGTTCGGCAATCTCAGCCTCTGTCCTTGCGGCTATCATCAGTACCTCGGCATTCTCGTCTGCAACTGCACCCCTTAGAGCATCAACATGCTTGTTTCCTGTTAGAATGGATGACTCATCCACATTACAGACATACATAACAGGCTTTGCAGTTAGCAGGAAAAGACTTTTGGCAACCTTATCTTCCGCTTCTGTCAACTCAACGGTTCTGGCTGATTTACCAGCCAGAAGCGCTTCTTTGAACTTCAGAAGAACTTCAAACAACTTTTTAGAATCAGGATCCTTGGAAGCAACAGCAATTTTCTCCACTTTGGGTAGTCTGGCTTCTACGGTTTCCAAATCTTTAAGTTGCAATTCTATATCAATAACTTCCTTGTCGCGGACCGGATCAACCGAACCGTCAACGTGGGTGATATTATCATCTTCAAAACATCTCAAAACATGGATGATAGCATCAGTCTCACGAATATTGGCCAAAAACTTGTTGCCCAATCCTTCTCCCTTGCTGGCACCCTTTACAAGACCTGCTATATCCACAATCTCCACAGTAGTGGGAACTACCCTCTGGGGATTCACAAGTCTCTCTAGTTCTGTAAGCCTATCATCAGGCACGGTTATTACCCCTACATTGGGCTCAATAGTACAAAAGGGGAAATTGGCCGACTGCGCCTTTGCATTCGACAGACAGTTAAACAAGGTAGACTTCCCTACATTGGGCAATCCTACTATACCACACTTCAACGCCATGCTTCGTAATAATGTATTTTAGTTAGCTCTAATTTTCAGCCTGCAAAGGTAATTCATTTTCTCATGCTTTTAATACTTTTTTGTACCTTCGTCGTTCTTAAATATTTAGTGATGCATCCGGATGACAGGGAAATATTGACTATGATTAATACCAGGCAGTTAGAAGCTGCCTTTTCCTGCATCGTAAAGAAGTTTCAGCAAAGGCTTTATTGGCACTTGCGCAAGATGGTTATTATACACGAGGATGCTGATGACCTGCTGCAAAACAGCTTTATAAAGGTCTGGCAGAACCTCGACAAGTTTCGTGGAGAATCTTCGCTTTATACCTGGCTGTACCGCATAGCAACAAACGAAGCGCTCAACTTTCTCAATAAAAAAAGAACAGAGCTAATTGACTCCCCCGAGGATTTGGAATCAGTCCTTTCAGGTCATTTAACAGGTGATCCCCTGTTTACCGGCGACGAGATTGAAGTACGCCTGCAACAAAGTGTGCTTACTCTGCCTGACAAGCAGAGACTTGTATTCAATATGAAGTATTACGATAATATGAAATATGAAGAGATGGCTGAGATTCTCAACACCTCTGTTGGTGCTTTAAAGGCCTCCTATTTTCACGCAGTAAGGAAGATTGAAGCCATAATTGAGCAGGAACTTTTTTAAGAATTAAACTTTTAGTATCCAGCACTGTCTAAACAAATAACCCAAAAGACCTGACAATGACAGAACGAAAAAAGACAGATCAACACAAGCTATTTGCAGTACCTGAAGGCTATTTCGACAGCTTTGAGGATAGGCTTATGGTGCGGGTTAATAGCTCAGGACCTGTTCGGAAGCGCCTGATTAGCAAACCCATGTTAAACTCATGGGTTGGTCTTGCAGCAGCATTTCTAATAGTTGCTCTGGTATACAATTTCCTGCCAAAGAAGTTATTTAATAAAGAAACACAAAACGAAGTAGATGTAGCTATGATTATCGAACAATCGGCTGTCGATTGGTTTCATGAATATGAGCTAATAGATTACCTGACCAGCGAAACTGACGCAAATATTGAGCTTTACCCTGATAGCCTGTTTTTCAGGGATATTGATGAGGATGACATTATGCTGCTCAGCTTCATGCATTTTTAGTAACAACAACACACTGACCAATGAAAAAGATCTTAGTAACGCTCCTTACCGGCTTTATTGCAATTGCCTCAATAGCCCAGGACGGACGTAGCAAAAACGAAAAGATAGAGCACCTCAAAGCTCAGAAAATAGCATTTCTGACTGAAAAAATAGGCTTATCGGCTGCAGAAGCCCAAAGGTTCTGGCCGGTATACAACGAATTTGAAGGCAAAAAAGACAGTCTGCAGTTCCTTCGTGAAAAGGCCAGAATTGAGCTTAAGCATGGAATGACCAAACTGACAGACGAGGAAAAAACAAGCCTATTGGACAGACAGATGTCTCTTAAGTGGGAACAAGAAAAGCTCGAAAGATTCTATCACAGGGAGTTTAAGAAGTTGCTTGAGATAGACAAGGTTATCAACCTATATATTGCCGAACACGAGTTCAGGATGAGGCTGATAAGGCAAATCAAGGACGTCAAGGCAGACTTATCTGATGAAAATAAAAAGCCGGTATCTTAATACCGGCTTTTTTTCTTTACAATCGGTGGGTTTACACCTTCGCTATTTTCTAATTCACTATAATTGGCACCTGATCCCTCAACCGGAGTATCACACTCTGCATTCCCCAATCCAGGAGGATTGCTCTTATATGAATCAATGATTTAGGCCTTTAGTTTGGCGATAATTTCCTCAACTGTCACTGTAGATTGCTCCCCACTTTGCATATTCTTTAGGCTAATCAGCCCCTTTTGCATTTCTTCCTCTCCTACTACTGCCACAAAGGGGATTCCCTTACGGTCGGCATAGGCCATTTGCTTTTTAAGTTTGGCATTGTCAGGATACAATTCGCAAAGTATGTCATTTGAACGCAAAATCGATGCAAGCTTCAGGCAATGTAGTGCCTCCATGTTGCCAAAGTTTACAAACATCAACAGTGTTGATACAGTTGCTGTCTCGGGATACAGGTTTAGCTGATTCATAACATCGAAGATACGGTCAGCTCCAAAGGAGATACCCACCCCAGAAACGCCCTTAAGGCCAAAGATGCCTGTAAGGTCGTCATACCTTCCGCCCCCCGTAATACTGCCAATTTCAACATCCAAGGCCTTGACTTCAAAGATCGCTCCTGTGTAATAATTCAATCCCCTGGCTAGTGTAAGATCCAGTTCGACAGGAGTCTTCAGCTCCAGTCCTGCAACCATATCCAGTACCGCAGTAATTTCCTCGATACCTTTGAGACCTGTCGGAGAGTCCTTCAATATCTGCTTGAGATCAGCCAACTTCTGGGAATTATCACCCTTCAATGCAAGGATTGGCTGAAGATTCTCAATTGCCTTTACACTCAGTCCCCTTTCCTCAAGCTCCTTATTTACATTCTCAAGTCCTATCTTATCAAGTTTGTCGATAGCCACTGTGATATCTACCATCCTGTCGGCCTCACCAATGGTCTCGGCAATACCTGCTAGTATCTTGCGGTTGTTAATCTTGACCAGCACACGGATATTAAGGCGACGGTACACCTCATCAACAATCTGAATCAGCTCCACCTCATTGAGCAGACTGTCGCTTCCAACCACATCAACGTCGCACTGGTAAAACTCGCGGTAACGTCCCTTCTGAGGCCTGTCAGCACGCCATACAGGCTGTATCTGATAACGCTTGAACGGGAAGGCGATCTCGCTTTGGTGTTGTACCACAAAACGGGCAAAGGGAACTGTCAGGTCATAGCGCAGACCCTTCTCACAGATTTTGGATGACAGTACCTGGGAATCAGCTTTTTCAAGCAGTCCCTTGTCAACTCCTGAGAGGAAGTCGCCTGAATTAAGTACCCTGAAAAGCAACTTGTCACCTTCTTCACCATACTTGCCCAGCAAGGTGTCGAGATTTTCCATAGAGGGAGTTTCTATAGGCATATAACCATAGTACTGAAATACAGACCTGATGGTATCAAATATATAGTTGCGCCTCAACATCTCGTCGGGCGAAAAGTCTCTGGTTCCTTTCGGAATAGAAGGTTTCTGAGCCATTATGGAACAGTTTTTTGATTGAATGAGCTGCAAATGTACAAAGAAAGTCCAGAACCACATCGATACAGGTCATCACAGACGGCTCAAAACTATCAAATATCAGAATGAAAAAGCGAAATAATACATATATTTGGTATCAT
>CAYNFX010000041.1:0-7081 GCA_964396555.1 uncultured Alkaliflexus sp. | reverse complement strand
GGTATCATACAAAAAATAAGATGAGATAGGCAAGCGCCGGACAACCTATTACTCTCAAAAAACTTACTTTATAATATCTAATTTGAAAGGATAACGGTATGGCCTTCCATTGCTGGTCTCGATTGCAGCAAGAACGATAAATATAATATTTGCAAGTCCGACTATTGCCACTAACACAAATCCTATTAGGACTAAGGATAGTATCCAGGATATAAGCAGCGCAATAGAAACTGTAATCTGAAAATTCAGTGCTTCCTTACCTTCAGTATTTACTGCCGGAAACTCATCTTTTTTCAGTAACCATACTACCAGAGGACCAATGATATTTCCTATCCCAGGTATAATAAACATTGCTAAAGCAGAAAGATGACAAAGGGTCATCCAGTTTTTCTCAGTCATAGATTTTACCTTTAATTGATTAATAAGAGTTCTTGTACCGCAAAACTATAACAAAACTGAATAAACTAAGTATAAACATTAAAATATCATCAAAAGCACAGGAGTAAATGCTGCCACTTTTTGACCACGCCGAACCGACGACGGAAGGTGTTAAAATACTTATAGCTGATGATTTTGAGTATCTTATCGATTTCATAGAAGCACATCTCAGCCGGATGCTGCCAGAGGCTACGTTTGTCAGGGCTCGCAACGGTTATGATGTTTGTACAATGGCAATACGACATTCTCCCGACCTGATCTTACTAGACTGGGAGATGCCTGACTTTTCGGGAATAGGCGCATTACAGACTCTTCAGGGTAACCCCTCCACAAAGGAGATCCCTGTAATTATGGTTTCAGGCTTATCGACTCCATCGCACGTTAACGAAGCCCTGTCTGTCGGCGCTGTTGATTACCTTAAAAAACCTATTGAACCTACAGAACTGATTGCAAGGGTCAGGACTGCGCTGAAGCTTTGCGAGAAGATCAAGCAGCTTAAAAAGCAAAAGGAACAGATAGAACAGGTAAAACATAAACGCGAGAACCTCCTTAAGGGACTGCTCCCGCCGGAAGTCTTGCAAAGCTATGAGGAGACAGGTGAGATCATGCCCAGGCGCTTCCGTAATGTATCTGTTGTAATGGCCGACCTTGTGGATTTTACAGTGAAGTCACAGAAAATGTCGCCACGTAGGCTGCTTGATGAACTTCAGACTATATTTACGGCCTTCGACGAGATTACAGAAAAATACAAGTGTACCCGTATCAAGACTATCGGTGATGCCTATATGGCTGTTAGCGGGATGTGGAACCAGACAGAAAACCATGCCCTAAATGCCGCCAAGTTGGCTGACAGGATGAGACAATATATCATCGAGCACAACCATAAGAACAAAATCGACTGGAAAATCAGAATAGGTATTAATTCGGGAGATATCATTGCGGGAATTCCAAGCCGGGCCAATCTGACGTATGATATCTTTGGAGATACTGTTAACACGGCTGCCAGGATGCAAACCTACTCGGATCCGATGCAGATCAATATTTCAGAATCAACCTACCAATTGCTAAAGGAATACTATATTATTATTAAACGTATATCCCGCAAGGTAAAAGGCAAGGGAGCACTGAGTATGTATTATATTCACCGCCCCCATTTATCACGTATTCCCCGTAATAACGAAATTCCCGTTTAATTATCGCGACCTAAACTAAAAAGCATAAACGCCACGACGCGTTTATGCTTTTTTTTACAGAAATCATCAGGTATTTATATTCTACCTGTCAAACATAGCGCTACTATTCTACAAGTTTGCGATATCTTATTCTCTGAGGATCTGCATTTCCAAGTCTCTTCTTCTTATTTTCTTCATATTCTGAGTAAGAACCTTCAAAGAAATAGACTGAAGAGTTGCCCTCAAAGGCTAGGATGTGAGTTGCAATACGGTCAAGAAACCAACGGTCGTGAGAGATTACCACAGCACATCCGGCAAAGTCTTCAAGACCTTCCTCCAAAGCACGCAGGGTATTGACGTCGATGTCGTTGGTAGGTTCATCGAGCAACAGCACATTGGCTTCTTCCTTGAGGGTCATTGCCAGATGCAGACGATTACGCTCTCCACCAGACAGCATACCGCACTTCTTTTCCTGATCAGCACCTGTGAAGTTGAACCTTGCCAGAAAAGCCCTCGCATTAATATCGCGGCCTCCCAAACGTATTAAGTCTGTACCACCTGACACTACCTCAAACACAGTCTTGTTGGGGTCTATTGCAGCGTGGCTTTGATCAACATAACCAACCTTGACAGTCTCACCTACTTCGAAAGTTCCCTTGTCAACGGTCTGCTGACCCATTATCATTCTAAACAGTGTTGTTTTACCTGCTCCATTAGGACCAATAACACCTACTATACCGTTTGGCGGCAGAGTGAAATTCAGGTCCTCAAACAGGATCCTATCACCGAAAGCCTTGGTCATTCCCTTGGCTTCAATAACTTTTTCACCAAGACGAGGACCGTTTGGAATAAATATTTCAAGCTTTTCTTCCTTCTGCTTGACGTCTTCCTTGAGCAGGTTCTCATAAGCAGCCAGACGAGCTTTGGACTTGGCATGACGAGCCTTGGGCGACATCCTTACCCAGTCAAGCTCACGTTCGAGGGTCAGTCGACGTTTTGAAGCAACCTTTTCTTCAAGTTCAAGACGTTTTGATTTTTGCTCAAGCCATGAAGAGTAGTTTCCCTTCCACGGAATACCCTCACCCCTGTCAAGTTCAAGAATCCAACCGGCCACATTATCAAGGAAGTAACGGTCGTGAGTGATAGCAATTACTGTACCCTTATATTGCTGAAGGTGGGCTTCCAGCCACTGTATCGACTCGGCATCCAGGTGGTTGGTAGGCTCATCGAGCAAAAGGATATCAGGCTCCTGAAGCAGCAAACGACATAAAGCAACACGGCGTCTTTCACCTCCTGACAGTTCCTTGACTAGCTGGTCTTCCGGAGGACAACGCAAGGCATCCATTGCTCTTTCAAGCCTGCTGTCAAGATTCCAAGCATCATACTGGTCTATCTTTTCCTGCAAAGCGGCCTGCTCATCCATAAGAGCCTGCATCTTATCGGGATCCTCAAGCACATCGGGTTCACCAAATTTCTCGTTGATAGCTTCGTAGGCCTTGAGTACATCGACAACTTCCTTTGCTCCTTCTTCAACTATCTGACGAACAGTCTTAGTCTCATCCAGATGAGGCTCCTGCTCCAGATAGCCTACACTGTATCCGGGCGAGAAATGTACATCTCCCTGAAAATTCTTTTCAATGCCAGCTATAATCTTCAGCAAAGTAGATTTTCCTGAACCGTTCAAACCGATCACACCTATCTTGGCCCCGTAAAAAAAGGATAGATAAATATTGTTGAGTACCTTTTTTTGTGGGGGATAGACCTTGCTCACCCCTACCATGCTGAAAATAATTTTCTTATCGTCTGCCATATATGGTTTTATTTAATTATTCCTCACGTAAAATCGCCCGCAAAATTACGAATAGTATCTCGAATCTTAAAGCCCTCACATGGGTGGTAGTGAAATAAAAAAAAGCATCCCTGCGGGGATGCTTTTCTGTTTGCACTTTGGCAATCCAAGCCTGTAACTAAAAAATCAAATTCAATATTTATGTTTATTTCAGCTTCTTAAAATCTTTGATTTGAAAGGCATCATCTGTTGCGTTATCCATCATCTCAAAATCCCAGTAGTAAAGCTTTGAATCTGCAGCCCCAACCAAAATCTTGTACACACGGGCATTTACACGGGTTCCCTCCGGCCCTACCTTGTGAAGGAAGACCACATCAGGATCTTGACGCTCTATAGCTTCAGCAATCTCTTCCCTGTCCACAATTCTAAACTTATAGGGATAAACAGCTTTGATGGCAGCTTCGGTACGAACATCCTTCGCAAGATCTTCTTTAACCAAAAGCAGAGTCTTGTTAGCCAGAGCACCTTTGGATTGAGCATTATATAGCTTCAGGGCATTCTCTCCGATCAGTTTTTCATTTTGCAGCACATTGCGAACATGATTCTGAATAAAAAGTATAAAAGCCTCAAGTTTATAATGATAACTTTCTTCATCCACCCTCAGGTAGGACAAAGGAAGCGAGCAAAGGTCAGGCATTGTCTTGACATTAGCCTTCGGCTCACCCATCACCAGACTGATGAAGTTGTATCGTGCCTTTGTCTTATCCTTGGCAAAGGAAACCACGGTGGTCATCAGAAAGGACAAATCCGGATCATTCTTCAGCTCCTCAAACTGCTCGAAACTTATTACCTCATATGGAGTAATATCCCATGATCTTTGAATTATATCTTTGATTACTATATTGTACTCGCTCATCAAAGCATCCTCCAAAACCACCATGGTTTTGGATTTCACAAAGCGCTTATAATCATTAATTGTAGGTATGTGCTCCTGGGCCTTACAAACTAACGAAACGATTGCAAAGAAGGCTATTATTGTCAACTTCCTCATCTGACACCTTGTATTTGATTATAAAACATAGTCATTAATACGGACTTCGTAACATATTTGTTGCAAAGGATACTCAAAAAGCATTCACATCATTTGAGCTAATCGAATTTTTGATTACTTTGCTCTTAAGAACAACCACAGCACTTAAGATATGCTCAATTCTATACTAAATCGGATGATGGATCTTTTCATCTCCGAACAGAATGATCAGGCAGACATGGATACAAAGTCCAAATCCCTCCTGCTGAACCTGTCTAGCCTTACTTTTACACTTGTGGTGCTAGCAGAGGGAATATGGTCACTTATTGACGAGAGGGTTGAACTTGCTATACCCTTTCTGACTCTAGGTTTCATCCTTGCGATAAACCATCTTTCAATCAAATCTCTGAAATCAACTTTGCGCCTTGACATCTTTTTGGCCATTCTTTTTATAACCTGTTGCTTATTCATTTTGTTTGGAGGTAACACTGGAATAGGAATTGTATGGGTATTGCTTTTCCCTTTCTTTTCTATAGCACTTAAAGGAAGGCAAAACGGTTTGAGATGGGCTATTGCATTGGCAATTATTCTTGCTTTAGACTTTCTGCTGTTTAAGAATTTAGGCTTTTACTTCCTGAAATATGGCACCAACCAGAGCACCTATTATTTTGTAATATACCTGACCTTTACAATAGCTGCATTTGCATTCCAGTTTATCCGTTCCGAAGTTCTGCTTGAAAAGGAAAGGATTATACTGGACACTCAAAACAGGAATAAGGCTCAGGAAGACTTGCTGTCAAAATTGTCTCACCAAATCAGGACACCGCTTAGCAATATTACAGGGATTCTTGATATTCTTGAATCTACAAAGCTCAATGATGAACAGAAAGATGCAGTCAATACGATTCATGCTTCTGCCAACAACCTTGTAAGTGTTGTAAACAACCTCGTTATGGCTTCATCTCTTACAATGAAGGAAAGTAACGATATAAGCAATTTCAACCTGTACAATACTCTCAACAATGTGCTGAGGCTATTCCCATACGAGACCTATAGAGTAAGGCTCAGTCTGTCGCTTGCAGCCGACATACCCAGCCAGCTTACAGGCAATAGCATCAAGATCAAGCAGATTCTACTTAACCTTATCAACAGTATTGTTAGCAGACCTTCGGGTAACGAACCCCGTAGTATAACCATAGAGGTAAAAAAGGCTCAGGCTATGCCCGACCTGGTAGAACTTATGTTCAGGATCATCAGCGATTTTGTGTACAAACCGGATGCTGATAGTCATTCAAGTGAGTCTTTCTACAATTATCAGGATCTACATAAGCTGAATGCTGGAAAGGTAATTAACTTCCTGGACCTTGCCATTACCCAAAAGATGATAGAGAGTGACGGACATACTCTCAATATCATTACAAATCCAAAATATACTATCTTCGAGTTTAATGCCTCATTTGCCTCAGCTGCAGGCAAATTTACAGTGTCTTCTGATGCTTATGACAAAAGGGCAGAAAACAGGTTCAAAAACAGGGTTGAGTTATCTGATGCTTCAATCCTCCTTGTTGAGGACAACTTCAGCAACCAGCAGATCATTTGTCTTTACCTTAAGAATGAAGTCAAAAGCATTGACATCGCTTTTAATGGAAAGGAAGCCATTGATAAGTTCGGCACAGCCAAGTACGACCTAATTCTAATGGACGTTCAGATGCCTGTAATGGACGGCTTTAAGGCTACGCAAAAGATTAGGGAACTGGAACGCACAACAAATACACGAGTGCCCATAATTGCAGTTACTGCAAATGCCTTTCCAGAAGATAAGGAACGATGCCTGGCAGTTGGTATGGACGACTACATAAGCAAACCCTTCCAACCTGAGGACCTGCTCAAAAAGATTAAGCAGTATCTTAATAACTAATATCATGTCTGACTAGACTCTGAAGCCTAGCACCAGAATATCGTCTATCTGCTCACCCTCTCTTCTCCATTCTTCCATCTTTTGATGCAGAATGGATTTCTGGTCGTCGGAATTGAGTTTATGGATATTCAGCAAGAGGTGTCTAAATCGCAAATGCTTGAATTTCTTATATTCAGGGCCACCAAACTGGTCAACATATCCGTCACTAAACATATAGACCATTGCGCCTTCTGTAGCACGGATTATCTGGGTTGTGTATTCAGGAACCCGACCATCAGGAATCCTACCAATTGCTACCCTGTCCCCTTTGAAGGCCTCCAGTTTGTCCTCCCTGATAATGTAAATCCCGTTGACGGCACCTGCAAAATGAATCTCCATTTTCTTTCTGTCTATCACGCAAATAGACATATCCATACCATCATTGACAGAATCAGTTTCCAACAAGTTACTATCGTTCTTACGCAAAGTCTGATCCAGCTCAACGCTTAGTTTTCGAAGAATCTGTGAAGGATCATCAATCTTCTGGACAGAAACAATGCTCCTGAGCAAGTCAATACCAATTATTGACATAAAGGCACCAGGCACGCCGTGACCGGTGCAATCGACCACAGCAATAAAGATTTTTCCATCACGCTGATGCATCCAGTAAAAGTCACCGCTTACAAGATCCTTTGGACGAAAATACACAAAAGCATCAGGGATTACAGTTCTGATAACCTTCTCCGTAGGTATCA
>CAYNFX010000040.1:0-15710 GCA_964396555.1 uncultured Alkaliflexus sp. | reverse complement strand
CAAACCATGATCGTGTTGTAAACCAATAGGGAAAAAATAAAAACAGAATCATTAGGATAAGCAAGGGGATCAAAACCATGAAAAACTGATTATCAAACGTCTCCACATTATTCTTCCTATTCCTTTCTTTTCTTTTCATTATTTGTCTCAATAATTGGTGAAAACTAAATTACATTAATTCACCCCTAAAAACAAAAAAGCCCTCTGATAATCAGAGGGCTTTACTTAATGTTGGTACCCGGGATCGGAATCGAACCGATACGGCCGCAATGGCCACAGGATTTTAAGTCCTGCGTGTCTACCTATTCCACCACCCGGGCAGACCATTTCTTATATATCAAAAAACGAGATTCTCTTTCGGAGGATCTCGTTTACTGGAGCGGAAAACGAGACTCGAACTCGCGACCCCAACCTTGGCAAGGTTGTGCTCTACCAACTGAGCTATTTCCGCATTTCAAAACCTTATTCGCCCGTCAGCCCTGCTGGCTGCATTGCTGTTTCGAATACGGGTGCAAATATATATCGTTTTTTTAAATCTCCAAATACTGAACTCAAAAAAAATTTCTTTCCAACCCTGATAATATTAGCCATTCACATGCAGAACTACACAAAATAATTCAGACTGAGAACAATAACTAAAGTCCCGCAATCTTCTTTATTTCATTCAATCTGTTTAATGCTTCCATAGGTGTCAGGTTGTTTATATCCAGACCTGCTATGGCATCTCGTATCTGCCTAAGTACTGGGTCATCAAGTTGGAAAAAGCTAAGCTGGTACCCTTCTCTGTGTTGGGCAATTTCTCCTACCGGTTTTGAAAGCCTGCCTTTTCTATTTGCTCCCTCCAGATCAAGGAGTATCTCGTCTGCCCGCTTCACAACACTTTTGGGCATTCCGGCCATACGGGCCACATGAATACCAAAGCTATGATTACTGCCTCCTTCAACAAGCTTGCGCATAAAGATCACCTTATTGCCGACCTCCTTAACAGACACATTAAAATTCTTGCACCGCTTATAACTCTTGGTCATTTCGTTAAGCTCATGGTAGTGGGTGGCAAACAGAGTCTTGGACCTTGCATTGGGATTCTCATGAATGTACTCCACAATGCTCCATGCAATTGAGATACCATCGTAGGTGCTTGTTCCCCTTCCAAGTTCATCGAAAAGCACCAAACTGCGGTCTGACAGGTTATTCAAGATACTAGCAGCCTCATTCATCTCAACCATAAAGGTTGACTCACCCTGTGAGATATTATCCGAAGCCCCTACCCTGGTAAATATTTTATCAACCACTCCAATACGGGCACTTTCGGCAGGTACAAAACTACCAATCTGAGCAAGCAGCACTATGAGTGCTGTTTGCCTAAGCAAGGCACTCTTACCTGCCATATTGGGACCGGTAATAATTATTATTTGCTGCTTTTCATTATCCAGATAAAGATCATTTGGGATATAAGACTCTCCAACCGGCATCCTCGTTTCAATTACAGGATGGCGCCCTGCCTTTATATCGAGTACATCGCTATTCTCAACAACAGGCCTTACATAGCGATTTTCCTCTGCTAACAGCGAATAGCCAAGCATACAGTCAATCTGGGCAAGTAGTATTGAGTTAAGCTGAATTGCAGGAATAAACTCAGAAACAGCACCTAGTAGCTGACTAAACACATCAGCCTCTATGGTTTGTATCTTCTCCTCAGCTCCCAGTATCTTACTCTCATAAACCTTAAGTTCCTCAGTAATATAACGCTCAGCATTAACAAGTGTCTGCTTCCTTATCCAGTCAGAAGGGACCTTGTCTTTGTGCGTATTCCTCACCTCAATAAAGTAACCAAACACGTTGTTGAATGCTACTTTAAGTGATGGGATAGCAGTTCGTTCACTCTCTCTTTTCTGAAGGTTATCAAGATATTCCTTGCCAGAATACAGAATGTCACGCAACTCATCAAGCTCTGTCGAAACTCCTTGCCGTATGACCCCTCCCTTGGATAATATTGCAGGAGGATCTGGTTCTATCTCCCTTTCTATCCTTTCACGAATGCTGCGGCATTCGTCAAGCTTCCCTCCCACTTGCCTAAGAATCTCATTGTCTGAGCCTATCGTAAGCTCCTTTATTAAACCGACACTGTACAGGGCATGTCGTAGCTGCATCATTTCGCGTGGAGATATCCTTCCTGTCGCAATCTTTGATACAAGGCGTTCCAAATCTCCTACCGGAGACAGAAGTCTGCGAAGTTCTTCCTTAAGCTTGGGTGATCTGAAGAAATACTCCACAACAGAATGCCTGTCACTGACTGCCTGCACATCCTTTAAAGGCAGGGCTATCCATCGCTTGAGCATCCTACTGCCCATAGGGGTAATGGTACGGTCAATTACATCGATCAGTGACAGCCCTCCTTCACTTACTGAACGAAAAAGTTCAAGGTTGCGAACTGTAAACTTATCCAGCCACACGTACTTGTCTTCTTCGATCCGGGATAACCTGTTTATATGTGAGATCTGATGATGTTGAGTCAGCTCCAGATACTGCAAAATGGCCCCGGAAGCCGTTATTCCAAGCTTCATATCTTCAATACCAAAGCCCTTCAGAGAGTTTGTCTCAAAATGCTTCAGCAGCCTGTCCCTTGCAGAATCATAGGTAAAAGCCCAGTCATCCAATGGATAGCTATAATAACGGGTTCCAAAATAATCCAGGAATTCCCGCTTCTTGCCCTTTTCATACAGGACCTCCTTGGGCTTAAAACCTGCAAGCAGTTTGTCGATATAATCGAACGAACCTTCGGCAGTCAAAAACTCCCCTGTGGAAATATCAAGCATAGCCAATCCGCAGCTCTTTGCATCGATGTGCACCGCGGCTAAAAAGTTATTCTCAGAGCGGTCTAGTACATTGTCGTTTATCGAAATACCCGGTGTGACAAGTTCGGTTACCCCACGTTTTACAATGGTCTTTGTCAATTTGGGGTCCTCAAGCTGATCGCAAACTGCAACTCTCTCCCCCGCCCTTACCAACTTGGGTAGATAAGTATCAAGCGCGTGATGAGGAAATCCGGCCAGTTCTACCGAACTGGCTGCTCCATTGGCGCGTCTGGTCAATGTTATTCCAAGGATACCGGATACCTTAATAGCATCTTCTGAAAAAGTCTCATAAAAGTCTCCTACCCTAAAAAGCAGAATCGCATCAGGATACTTCTTCTTTATCCCCAGATACTGCTTCATTAAAGGAGTTTCAACTATATCGCCTTTTGATGCCATATAATTCTGGATATTTGATTCAAAAATAATTTAGATGAGCTCTAAATATAACAAGAATTTCACGAGTTTTGAATCTCAGAAGATCAGACCTGAAACAAACTCAGTGCTTTCCCTCTGATACCCCTAACATTAGTAACAGAATTTATCGGCAAATAATTTGAAAAATAACATCGGCTTTGTAATTTAGCGCGAAACTAAAAAACAATTCATCATGAAAGAATTTGCCAAATATCTGGGGGTTTTTGTAGTATTGATCGGTGTTGTTTTGCTGGCTGTATATACCTTCCAAAGACAGACTGAAAACACCCTCTTACTTGCATCAATTATCGCAGTTATTTCGGGAATCTTGGTACATATTGTCCTTAACAAGGTGATAGACTAGTTCTCGTCTAATATTCCATAAAGCATTACAGGGCGTCCCGTTAAGGATGCCCTTTTGCTTTCAACAGCCCAAAATCCACCTCGCTCTCGAATACTCCGGTACCAAAGAGTGCATAGTCATAATATACCGGATCTTCAGGACGCAGCAACCTTAGTTGCTGCGTAAGTTCCTCCACAGCCTTCCAATCGTCCTGTTTTCGTTCAAGCAACCCTAGCTGACGACCTATCCTGCCCACGTGCACATCAAGGGGTATCATCAGATCAGACTTATTGATGCCCTTCCAGATCCCAAAATCTACAATTCCATCATCCCTCACCATCCATCTAAGATACATATTAAGCCTCTTTGCGGAGGATCCTGTTGTAACATTGGCAAAGTGCTTGCCCGTTCTTTCAAGAGGTCTGTATTGCATAAAAACCTGCCTGAACTTGTCAAGCGCAGTATAAACCGATCCGCCTTCACGGTAACCATCAGTGATCACCTGCTCCAATCCCCCGTTATTGAGGTATATCTCCCTTAAGGCACTTACAAAGTACTGACAGTCTGCCCCGTTGAAAGTCCTGTAAACAAAGCCTGACAAACGACTCAATTCCTTGTCTCCAGCCTTCATAACAAACTCATGTGGTGACATATCCATCCACTCCATAAGCAACCTGGCCTTCTGAAGTATCATTGATCTCCTTCCCCAGGCTATCGTTGCGACCAGAAAACCACCGATTTCTATATCTTCCTTTTTTGAAAAAAGGTGAGGGATGGAAACAGGGTCTTTTTCAATAAACCACTTGCCATTGTATTGCTCGGCCTTCCTATCAAGGAAGTCTATCACTCTATCGCTAACCAAGACAAAATTCTTTATCAAATTATATATCCATCGCGCATCAGTATAGTCCTATCCGACCTTGATGCAAGATGCTGATCGTGAGTCACAATAACAAAGGTCTGATGAAATCTGTCGCGTAACGAAATAAACAGCGACATAAGTTCCTCCTGATTCTGTGAGTCAAGATTACCAGAGGGCTCATCAGCAAATATTACAAGAGGATCGTTAATCAAAGCCCTTGCCACTGCAACCCTTTGCTTCTCCCCTCCACTTAATTCAGAAGGCTTATGCTCCAGTCTGTCACTTAATCCAAGAAGACCAAGAAGTTCTTTTGCTTTCTTTGATGCATCATTTTTGTTACTTCCTCCGATAAGAGCCGGCAACATACAGTTTTCCAATGCGGTAAACTCAGGAAGTAGCTGATGAAATTGAAAAACAAATCCAATGTTCTTATTTCTAAAGCGTGCCAGCGTACTCTCCGACATTTTATGAATCGGATTACCCTTAATCAAAATTTCACCGTTATCAGGTCTGTCCAGAGAACCAAGAATCTGCAATAACGTAGTTTTACCGGCTCCCGAAGCACCAAGGATGCTAACTATCTCACCTTCGCCAATAGCAACATTTATATCCTTAAGCACTTTCAAATCGCCAAAAGATTTATTTATCCTGACTCCTTCTACCATCTATCCTGTTTTATATTATTTTTCAGGCCGGTTCCATGCGGCAAATTATCACAGTGTTATTGACAGCCCTGAAGTATAGAGGCTCACACCACATCAATACAGCTACTAACCTTTTACTTTATGATTTTCGTGGCATATCATCATTGCCGGCTGCTCCATCTATTTCGTTCTTGATATCCTCAGCTGCCTTACGAAACTCCCGGATACCTTTTCCCAGTCCCCTTGCGAGCTCGGGAATCCTCTTGGGTCCAAACAAAAGCAGGGCCACAAAAATTACTATAAAAAGCTCACCCATCGACAGTCCAAAAAGAAATACTGGCATAACCCATGGTTTTATACAAAGATAATACATTTAGCCCAAAAACAATCCGAGGGCATTTCCTGATGGAAATGCCCTCGGTAACTTGTATTAATTAATGCTATTAACCTACTAACTTGTCAGAAACCTTGCTTATTTCAACATCACCTCCTACCTTTTTGCGAAGAAGCAGGAATGAAATTGGTGATGCGATGCAAAGAGTTGAGTAAACACCAACTATAACACCGATCATCATCGCAAATACAAATCCGCGAATTGTCTCACTACCAAAGACGAAGATCACAATAAGCACAACCATTGTAGACAGTGTCGTGTTGATCGTACGTCCGATGGTTGAGTTCATAGCTGAATTAAACACCTCTGAAATCTTCCTCTTCGGATAAAGTTCACGATACTCACGGATACGGTCATAAACTACCACGTTATCGTTGATAGAGTAACCTATCACTGTAAGGATCGCTGCTATAAAGGCCTGATCCATTTCCATTGCAAAAGGCATCACTGAGTAAAACAATGAGAACACACCAAAAATCAACAGTGTATCGTGCACCAAACCAATTACAGCACCAAGGCTCAACTCCCAGTTACGGAAACGTAACATTATATAGATGAACATTCCAAGCATCGACAGAGCCACAGCCCATGTTGCCTTTGTTCTCATATCAGTAGCCACTGTAGGACCAATCTTTTGAGAACTCATCAGATACTTGTCAGTAAACACATCATTTGACGTACCATCTGGAAGATATGCTTTGATACCGGCAAACAATGCTTCCTCTACAGCCTTGTCACCACTTTCTTCAGTATCAAGTACCATATAGTTGGTTGCAATCCTTATCTGATTACCACTACCGTATGTCTTTACTTCAACATTGGCATCCACAAAGACATCTGCCATACTTTCATAAACCCTGGAGGCATCAACCTCCTGATCGAATCGAATGACATAGGTACGTCCACCAGTAAAGTCAATACCTTGCTTCAATCCACGCGTTGCAAGTGAACCAATACTTACAAGTATGACGATAGCAGATACTGCAAAATAAATATTCCTGTTTTGAATAAACTTAAAGTTTACCTTAGTAAACAGATTCCTTGTCAGCTTAGTTCCAAAGTTAACATTGAAGCTTTCCTTCTTCATCAACCATTCAAAAATCAAACGGGTGAGAAACACTGCGCTAAAGAAGGATGTTACAATACCGATCATCAGGGTTGTTGCAAAACCTTTTATAGGACCTGTGCCAAAGATAAACAGGATGAGACCGGTCAGGAAGGTAGTAAGGTTGGAGTCAAAAATCGCTGAAAAAGCATTCTTATAACCATCCTGTATAGCCGCCTTCAAACCCTTTCCGGTTCGAAGTTCCTCCCGGATCCGTTCATATATCAATACATTCGCATCAACCGCCATACCCATTGTCAGCACGATACCTGCGATACCCGGCATGGTAAGTACTGCATTAAATGAGGCCAAAACACCCATCAGAAAGAATACATTACTCATCAGGGCTATGTCAACAATAACGCCGGCCTTGACACCGTAGTAAAATATCATGTACAGAAGTACACCTACGAAAGCCCAGATAAATGACACCAAACCTGATTGTACAGCTTCCTTACCAAGAGAAGGACCAACTACGTTGTCTTCTACGATTCTGGCAGGAGCAGGCATCTTACCTGAGTTCAGGATTGTTGCAAGGTCCTTTGCTTCTTCAGGAGTAAAGTTACCTGTTATAGAACTTTGTCCACCGCGGATTTCATTCTGTACAGTTGGGTAACTGTAAACAAAACCGTCAAGAACAATTGCAATAGATTTGCCGATATTTGCTTTTGTAAGCCTTGCCCAAGTTTTGGCACCTTCAGCATTCATAGACATTTCAATCTCATAGCTACCTCTCTGGCTGACCCTTTCCTTGGCAGTTGTAATTGCATCTCCTTCAAGCGGAGGACGACCATCATGACCTGTAGCCCTTATAGCTATCAAGTGATAATAGCTTTCGCGTGTATTACTTATACCATAGTATTGTGCCAGCTCATCAGCAGGTATGGCTTTAACACCCCACATCAGTTTGAGGTCACGTCTCAGTACAGCCTTTACCTGATCACTGGCAAGCCATTCATCGATCTTATTCCTGTCACGTCCGGATGCAACACCTACAACCGGACCATTAGCCATACCGGTAGGTTTCAAAAGCGAGAACAGAGAAGTAATACCGTCTTCAGGTGTTTCAACACTGTCGCTTTCAAGCTCACTAAGCAGAGCCAACTCTTCTTCTACTGCATCTTCTGCCACAACATCATCCTGAGCAACTGTTGTGTCTATAATTGCACCAGACTGTACGCCATTGATGAATTCAATACGGGCAATTACTTTATCAGCCTGTACAAGATTCTCAAATACTTCCTGATTGTCATAAGTTTCCCAAAACTCAAGACTGGCAGAACCTTTCAGCAGGTTACGCACACGTTCTGGTTCGGTAACACCCGGGAGTTCAACCAACACCTGGCCATCTTTCTGAAGCCTCTGTATATTTGGTTGAACCACACCAAAGCGGTCAATACGGGTACGGATAATATTGAATGCATTGTCTATTGCACTGTTGGCTTCTAAGCGAAGCACCTTCAATACCTCATCATTACTTGAGCTGTAGGTCAGACCCTTGTCCCTAAGTTCCACAGTATTGAAAACTGCTGCAAGACTGCCATTAGGTGCTACTTCAGCAAAAGCTTCACCAAACAAGGTTACAAAGTCCTTTGTAGAACTCTTTTCCTTTTCTTCAGCCAAAGCCAGAGCCCTTACAAAGTTCTCATCCTGGCTGTAGTTGGATAGCGCGCGAAGCACATCGGCTACCTTAACTTCAAGTGTAAGGTTCATACCTCCCTTAAGGTCAAGACCAAAATTGATCTCACGTTCCTTACAATCAAGGTATGAATATTTCCTAAGCCCGAAAAAGTTGTAAACCGGCTCATGGAGAATAGAATCCAGATATTGGCTTTCATACTTTAAAATTTCCTCAGGGGTAGCCTCAGGACCGGCAATTACCAATGCATGCTTTGCTGCATTGCTTTCAACCTTTCGAGTGAAATAAGTAAATGTTAACTGGTATAAACACACTATTGCCAGCAAAATGGCAAATAGCCTGATCGCTCCTTTGTTTTGCATCTGATTATTAATTTTATCTTATCAAGAACTTTTTCACGACTTTTAAGAATCGCGCAAATATATGATTTTTTCTCTAACTAATTTTCAAGTTCTAAGAATATAATTCCCGTTTAAGCTCCCTGTTTCCTGTCACATAACCGGCCAACGCAGACAAGGCCAGCATGAACAATGCCGGTAGTGCAATATTCAAAAAACTTACCTGTATTGATTTCAAATAAGAATCAAGCCATAAATGAAGTAGAAAATCAGATACTGGAACTGCAAGCGCAATACCTATGCTGAGGTAAAGTGCAAAGCTGCGCAATCCATATAGGAGTAACGATCTGAAAGGAGCGGCCATCACCTTCCTTATTAAAAGATTTTTCCTGAAAAACTGTACCTCAAATGAGGCCATGCTTATCAAACTAAAAATCGTAAGCAGCATTGCTATTATGGCAAACATAGTCACCATCTGGGCAAAGCGTACATCGTCCTTATAAAAATCATCCTTAACACTCTTGAGTGATACCAAATTGACAGGCACATCTGATACGACTCTTTCCCATAGCTCGGTCACAGCATCTGCAGCTTTTTGTCCGTATGCCTCAGAAAATCTGATGACAAGCTGGTTTGCCTCTGTAAGCCCTTCATCTCTGATAAAGATCATCGGCCTGTCTACCGTCTTTAGTCCAATATGGGAAATGTCATGCACTACGCCCACTACTGTATATATCGGGGACTCTTCCGAATCTAAGCCCCCAAGCAGCTCCAGCTTTAGACTGTCGCCTGTCTTGTAACCTAAAAAGCGGGCTGCTGCATCATTTATTACAACCTCATCAAATGCCACTTCATCAGGATAACGACCTGAGAGCAGGGTCACACCCAATGCCTCAAAGTATGAAAGACCAATATAGTTGTCTGAAAGCAAAAGGACTCTGCTACTGTCACCTGCCACCCTAAAGGATATCAGCCCGGGGTCGGCCCCGGGCAGACTTCTGACTGCACCTACTGAGGCAACCTTATCAAGTACTCTAAGGCTGTCAGCAAACTGCTTCAGCTTGCTGGAGTCTGGACTTACTGCCTCCAAAATCATTGCATTTTGATCTTCAAAGCCATGATAGGACGACCTCAGGAATTCAACCTGTTTCTGCATCCCAAAGCTCAGAACCATAAGGCACAAAGTAAGTGCGACCTGAAATGAAACCAGCAACCCTCGAAGTATTACCCCCCAGCGCTTCATCTTCATAGAGCCATGGATTGCAACTTCTGGCTTAAGTCCGCTGAAAAAAACTGCCGGATATACACCTGCCGAAATCCCCAGCACCATAGTTAGTACCAGAATCCAAATAGTGTCGCTCTGCCTGATAAAACCGGCAGAACTCATTTTAATACCAAAGATTGAGTTGAAGAGAGGTAGTAATTGCTCAACAAGTACCAGGGCAACAAACAGGGCTATAAAGGAATATATAAGAGCCTCAGTCATAAACTGGTTGACAATGTACCTCTTGCCTGCACCAAAGTATTTCCGAACCGCTACCTCCTTGTAGCGGTTCGAAGCCCTCGCCATAGTCAGATTTATAAAGTTGACTGCGGTCATTAGTAGTACAAAAAGCAGAATAGCAGCAAAACTCTTGATGTAAATAGGATTAACTCTGGGCTTGATTTCATCCTCCAACTCTGAAAAAAGGTGGATCTCATGTACCTGCTGAAAACCAATATGAAGCCTTACCCTACCTGACACCTCCCTTTCTGCTATGCCTGAGGCAGCTATACTTGAGTCGAGCCTTGCCTGGGCATCTGCTATAAGATCATCCAACAATTCCTCTCCAGAGTCAGAGGATAACTTTACATATGTGTATGAATTCAAATGCAGCCAGTTATCCAGAATTGCCGACTGGGACAAATCTCTCCGTCCACGAAGAAACTGCTCAAGATTAGCAAGATTTCCTATGAAATCAAACTTAAGGTGGGAGGTCTCAGCAATGTCTTCAACTATACCTGTTACAATAAATTCTACCCCAAGGTCATTCTGCAATTTCTCACCAAGAGGATCACGTGCACCAAACAATCTTTTCGCACAAGACTCAGTTATTACCACTGCATTCGGAGTACAGAAATCAGCCATGCTCCCCGCGACAAACCTCAGGTCAAACACTTTGAAAAAGCTGGAATCTGCATAACAAAAACCTGACTCCATAGACCTGATATCATCTCCTAAAATAAGTCTTCTGGAACCGGGAAGAACCCTGGTATAGCCATCCAAACCATCCTTTCCCTCAATAACTGAATATAGTACAAAAGGAGTTATTGAGCTGTTAACACTATCGTTACCAAACTCACCATAGGAATAAGCACGGTAAATCCTTTCAGAGTTTGTCCACTGCCTGTCATAACTCACCTCAAAATAAACATACATCAACATCAGGAGACTAATCGCAATTCCTAGTGACAGAGCACTAAGTGTCAGAATTGAGTAAGTCCTGTTGATCAGTGCATTTTTGATAAAGGCACGTATAAAGTTGTATATGCGCATATCAAATCATTAAACAGGTCGCGTGGCAATCATCTGTGCACTTTCGGTTACAACGTGTCCATCATGCAACTTTATTATTCTTTGAGCCTTCTGTGCGTCTTGTAAAGAGTTTGTAAAGATTATTACTGTCATCCCCCTCTCACATATCTCAGAGAACAAATCTATAATAACACTTCCATCAGTCGAATTAAGATCTCCGGTAGGCTCATCAGCAAGAACCAGTAAAGGCTTGAATACTGATGCTCTGGCCATGGAAGCGGTCTGCTGCTCCAGACCTGTCAACTGCTGAGGATAGTAATTTCGGATATGACCAAGTTTGAACTGAAGTAATGCCTCTTCCACCATAATGGATCTTTGCTTGCGAGACAAATTAAGGTATAATAGTGGTAACTCAATATTCTCTCTGACCGTCATTTCATCAATAAGATTGAATTCCCTGAATACATATCCTATCTTTCCCCTCCTCAGATTCAAGCGGTCCTTCTCACTTAGTGATCCTAATTCGATGTCATTAAAATACACCTCTCCCGAATCCGGCCTGTCCATCAGCCCCATTATATTGAATAATGCTGATTTCCCACTGCCCGAGGGACCTGCAATAGCTACAAACTCACCATCTCCAATATCAATATTCACATTGATAAGAGCAGGTGTTTCCACCAACTTATTGCGGTAGCTTTTTACTAAATTCCTTGTATGAATCATAAGCCTAATAGTTCAAAAACCGTACACCCTCCGTTCACTTCCGTACACTACCTGCCCTAACTGAGTCCTCAAAAAAAAATTGCAACTTCCTAATCAAGCATTCAACACGCGCAAGATCACATATTTACACAATACCTAATCACTTTCTTCCTTTGAAACAAAATAACGGTTCGATTTATGCGATAACTAAAGTCACAAACCATGCCATCAGGAAATTAGAATGTACGAAACCGAACTATAAAAATGTAAACTTGCACATTTTTTAGTAGATTTGGAATACTAAACATAAACAGGAGATAGCTAATATGGCTGAAAAAGTAGGAAAAATTCTGGCAGTCGATGATAATGCCGACATACTGTTTGCTTTGAAGATGCTTCTTAAGCCTCATTTTGAATTAATTCAGACTGAGACAGATCCGGAACGTATTCCACAGCACCTTTCCGAAGAGGATTTTGATGTAATACTCCTTGATATGAATTTCAACAAGGACGCAATAAGCGGAAAGGAAGGGTATCATTGGCTGGAAAGGATACTAGAGATAGATCCGGGAGCTGTCGTGCTTTTTATCACTGCTTATGGAGACGTTGAGAAATCAGTTAAAGCCATAAAAGCTGGTGCAACCGACTTCATAGTAAAGCCATGGCAGAACGAAAAACTGCTTGCGACTATTTGGTCAGCAATGCGTCTTAAGCAATCCAAGAAAGAGCTTAATAACCTTCGCGAGAGGCAAAAGGAAATCAATACAATAATGGACCAGCCTTTTGCCGACTTTATTGGTGTGAGCCCCGGCATGCAAAAGGTATTCAGAACCATACAGAAGGTTGCCCCAACTGATGCAAATGTGCTGATTCTTGGAGAGAATGGCACCGGCAAAGAGCTGGTTGCCCGTGCACTTCACAGAGCCTCCACACGAAAGGATGAGACATTTATCAGCGTGGACCTTGGAGCTATAAGCGAGACACTTTTTGAAAGCGAACTATTCGGCCATGTCAAAGGTGCCTTTACTGATGCAAAAGCTGACAGACCCGGACGCTTCGAACTTGCGTCAGGTGGGACCATCTTCCTTGACGAAATAGGAAACCTTTCAATGCCCCTGCAATCCAAACTACTTACAGTACTTGAACGCCGGGAGGTGACACGTGTTGGTACCAATAAGCCAATTCCTATTAATATCCGCCTTATCAGCGCGACCAACATGGGTATAAAACAGATGGCAGCCGAAGGCTCCTTCCGCCAGGACCTTCTGTACAGAATAAATACTGTAGAAATAGAGCTGCCGGCACTACGGGAACGCCCTGAGGACATCCCTGTGCTTGCTGAACATTTCATCAGGGTTTTTTCGAAAAAATACAACCGCCAAATTAGCAAACCCAGCCCCTCTATAATAAGAAAGCTTACCCAATACCCCTGGCCCGGTAATGTAAGGGAGTTCCAACACGTAATAGAACGTACAATCATTATGAGCGAAGGCTCTAGTCTGTCAGAAGACGACTTCCACCTAAGTTCCCAGGCAAAAGTTAGCGAGGGTCTGGAGCTGGACACTTACAATCTTGACGATGTAGAGAGAAAGGTGATAGAAAAAGTGCTGAAACAACACAAAGGTAACGTGTCCAAAGCGGCCTCTGAATTGGGGCTAACCAGGACCTCCCTATACAGAAGACTTGAAAAGTATGGGCTTTAGCAGATTTAGAAGTGAACTTATAATAAGGATATTGCTCCTGACAGGAACAATGTTCCTCTTTGTTTACCTAGTAGATAAGACGCAACTGACGTTTACTACAGCGGCAGTTGTCTTGGTGGCCATTGTTCAGATTTTTCTGCTGATTAGGCATGTTGACAAAACCAATCAGCTTCTAAACAGTTTCCTCCAGTCAATCAGATACTCGGATTTCACGCGTACGTTTCAGGTTGAGAGTACAGACTCCTCACTCAACAAACTAAAAACCACCCTCAATGAAGTTATACGAGACTTTCAGGCCGTTAGGGCAGAGAAGGAGGAAAGCTACCATTACCTGCAAACAATTATCCAACATATTGGTATTGCTCTGATTGCATACCAACGTGACGGATCAGTGGAGCTTATCAACAACGCCACTAAAAGGCTTTTCCAGGTCAGAAATCTAGCCAATATCCAAGTACTAAGCAGTTATAGTCATGAACTTGTACAAAAGCTTCTGACTATTAAGCATGGTGAAAACTCACTGGTCAAGGTAAGGGATAAGGATGACCTCCTGCAACTATCAATATACGGTACCGAGTTCAAGATCCACAACCGCAACATAATGCTGGTATCGATCAAAAACATACAACATGAGCTTGATGACAAGGAAATGGAGTCATGGCAGAAGCTTATCCGTGTACTCACACATGAAATAATGAATTCAATTACCCCTATTTCATCCCTTTCATCTACAGTAAATGGACTAATCAACGACATAATAATCAGGGAGGGAGCCAACAAACAAACAGGGGAAATCACTGAAGATCTTCAGGAAATAAGTTCGGCTCTTAATACCATTCAGAAGCGTACCGAAGGACTGATCCAATTTGTCAACACCTACCGCAACCTGACCAGGATACCTACGCCAAATTTCACAATCTTCCAGGTATCAAGGCTCCTTAACAACATTTACGAACTGCACCGTGCAGAACTTGAAGCACATAACATCAGTTGTACTCTGCTTGTCGAACCCCTCACATTGGAATTATCGGCTGATGAGATGCTAATAGAACAGGTTCTTATCAACCTTTTGAAAAATTCAATGCACGCACTGGAGAATCGTGCTAATTCAAATATTCAGTTACGTGCCTTTCTCAACAGAAGAGGAAAGATTACTATTCAGGTTGTGGATAACGGACCAGGAATACTACCGGAAGTGTTGGATAAAATTTTTATCCCTTTCTTTTCTACCAAGCCCCTCGGCTCAGGCATCGGACTGAGCCTGTCAAGGCAAATAATGAGGCTTCATGGTGGAAGCCTCAATGCATTCTCGGAACCGGAAAAGGAAACAATTATAACTCTGACTTTTTAGAGTCACACCCTGCCTGTTCGGATGCCTCAAGAGCATAGAGACGGTTGAACATTACAGCCAGGTGAGCATAGAGTGATGTGTTTTGCACAACAACATTCTCAGGTGCTGAGATACGGACAGGGGTAAAATTCCAAATTGCCTTGATACCGTTAGATACCATCATATTAGCTACTTCCTGCGCACTTGCAGCAGGGGTGGTCAATATACCAATCTTTATTCCATGATCTTTCTTCTTGAGAAATTCATCAATATGCTCAATTGAAACTCCACCTATAGAGTGACCTATTACAAGAGGATTGACGTCAAATGCCCCAACAATATCAAGACCATACTGGTCCAGACCATGGTCGTGCAATAATGCTGTACCTAAGCTGCCTGCACCAAACAAAAAAGCATGATCCATCTCCTTGAAGCCAAGAAAATCTTCCAAAGCCTCGATCAGAGGTTCTACCTCATATCCTACTCTGGTCTTCCCGCTAATACCCGTATATGATAGATCCTTTGTGACCTGAGTCGGATCCACGCCGTTATCACGGGCTATCATAGTGGATGACACGTACTGATTGCCTTTGTTACGCGCAAGCTTTAGATAAGCCAGGTAACAAGGCATGCGTCTCAGTGCCGGCTCAGGTACCAAGGTACTCTTTTTCCTAATATTTCCTTCAGCCATATTGTGGTTGATTTAAAACATCTTATACACAAAAATAGAAAGATTTTTGATTAAAGAAACAATTCTCTAATATCTTGTACGGACAAAAAAAATAGACCGCTTGTGGCAGTCTATTGAGGTGGGCGCTAACGGATTCGAACCGCTGACCCTCTGGGTGTAAACCAGATGCTCT
>CAYNFX010000039.1:0-15891 GCA_964396555.1 uncultured Alkaliflexus sp. | reverse complement strand
CCTTGGTGCTGAAACGGTTGAAGATAGGAATAGACAAAGTCAGACCAATACGTTCGTTAAGATTGTCAGAAAGCTGAGTATTAATAGTAGTAGAAAATGGATCCATATAGCTGGTACCAATGGACCCTGAAGCTGATAGAGTAGGCAGATAAGCAGCCTTTGCTGATTTCAGATCAATCTCTGCCATCTGCTTTTGCAGCTCGCTGTACTTTACATCAGGTACATTGCGCAGTGTAGCCTCAAACACATCATAGATTTCAGGCAGTGACTCCAGAATTACATTAATCTCCTCCTCAGGAATGTAAACATTAAACTCCTGTTCAACGGGAATCTGCAACAAAGCCTTCAGATCAGTGGTTCTCTGAGTAAAGGTGTTTGTTGCTGTCACAACAGAGTAATTGTCACTGGCCAGCTGTGCTTCCATGTCAGCGATATCGCGACGTGAAACCGAGCCTGCTTCAAGAAGCCTTCTGGAACGCTCTACCTGCTTGGTAGACAGATCAACTACTTCCTTGTAGTACTTCAGGTTTTCATAAGCATAAAGCACATTAACATAAGCCTGTACCACTGCAATGGATATATCCATTTCAGTTTGATCCACGCTCAGTAAAGCAGCTTCTTTGGCCAAAGTGCTACGTTGGATTTCATTGTTAATAGCACCACCACTGTACAGTGTAACCCCTGTATTAAGGGATGCCGAACCGTTAATGCCAAAATCACTTTTAGTGTTGGTTCCTGATTCAGAAACGCTTGCATTCAGATTAGGCAACCTTTGACCTTTTGCCTGCATCAGACTTGCCTCAGCAGATGAATATGACAGCTTTGATTTATTTAGCTGAACATTGTTCTCCAGTGCATACTCCAGGCAGCGGTTCAGGTCCCATTTGTCGGTCGCGGTATCAGCAGCAGATTGGGCTCCTG
The DNA here is from genome assembly GCA_964396555.1 of uncultured Alkaliflexus sp. GTDB lineage: Bacteria > Bacteroidota > Bacteroidia > Bacteroidales > Marinilabiliaceae > Geofilum. The sequence goes on along the minus strand of CAYNFX010000039.1, from coordinate 14,970 downwards.
CTGAAACCATTATCCACATTAGACTTGCAACTCCAATTGTTCTTAGTTTATTCATAACTACCAATTTTGCAAGCTAAAGTATAGGGTTAATAATGCCATTAAAAATCAAATCGACGGAACAATGCTTATAATCGTCAAACACCCCCTATCCGCCGATAAATAAACAGTCAAAAAAGAGAGGGTGGACACTGTAGTGTCCACCCTCTCCGCACATATATAGATTTAGCATCAATGAGTCATCGGTTGAGCCTTTCGTACAATACCCAGGGACTTACCTGACGGAAACCTGTAATACGATAGTCTGAAGGTGACCCTCCTTCTGTTGCAGCTACTGCTGCAGACAGTACAGCTACGAGTTCTTCGTCTTCACCTTCGGCAGCAGCTTTTTTAGCCGGCTCAGCCTTTGGTACTTCTTCTACTGGGGCAGCAGTTACATTGAGTGTGCCTTCCTTACGTGCCTTAAAGAACTTCTCAGCTACCTGTGGAAGTAGTGCATAAGTCAGAACATCCTCATCCTGTTGTATATAATCAATAATCTTTTCACGTATTGTATGAAGCTCAGCCTCAATCAGGTCGGCCGGACGACATGTGATAGGTTCTTCATCACCCAGGATCTTCTTGGTAAGCTCGGCTGAAATAGCAGCAGGAGTCCTTCCGTATTCACCCTTAACAATACCCTTGGATTCCTTAGGAACCATCTTGTAACGCTCACCTGTCAGCACGTTGAATACAGCCTGTGTACCAACTATCTGGCTTGAAGGAGTAACCAGCGGTGGGAATCCGAAGTCTTCACGCACACGGGGAACCTCCTTAAGTACCTCTTCATACTTGTCAAGGGCGTTAGCCTGCTTGAGCTGTGATACAAGGTTGGACAACATACCACCGGGAACCTGATATATCAGGGCGTTGGCATCAACACCAAGCATCTTGGTATCCAGCAGACCTTCTTTGATCCATTTTTCTCTGAATGGAGTAAAGTATTCTGCAATATCACTAAGTTTGACAAGGTTAAGACCAGTGTCATATTCAGTTCCTTCCAAAGAAGCTACAAGAGGTTCTGTTGGGGGCTGTGAAGTACCAAGTGCCATTGGAGATATTGCTGTATCAACAACATCTACTCCTGCTTCGATAGCCTTTATATAGGTCATTGAAGCCACGCCACTTGTATAGTGGGTATGTAATTGTACTGGTATCTTAACTTTTTCCTTGATAGCCTTGACAAGGTTGTATGCATCAAATGGCTTAAGCAGACCTGCCATATCCTTAATACAGATAGAGTGGGCCCCCATATCTTCAAGAACTTTGGCATCCTTGGCAAATTGCTCAAGGCTATGGAAAGGACTTGTAGTATAGCAGATAGCAGCCTGAGCGTGTCCTCCTTCCTTGATACATGCCTTGATTGCTGTTTCGATATTCCTTGGGTCATTCAGTGCATCAAAGATCCGGATAATATCCATACCGTTGGCTATAGCCTTTTGTACGAAGTATTCAACTACATCATCGGCATAGTGACGGTATCCGAGCAGGTTCTGACCACGAAGCAACATTTGCAACGGAGTCTTCTTAGCCTTATCTTTAATCTTACGGAGACGTTCCCATGGATCCTCATTCAGAAATCTAATGCAAGAGTCAAAGGTAGCACCTCCCCATGCTTCAAGGGAGTGATACCCTATATCATCAAGCTTTTCGATTATCGGCAACATATCCTCAGTGCGCATACGAGTCGCAATCAGAGATTGGTGCGCATCACGGAGTATGGTTTCGGTAATACCTATTCTTTTTCCCATCGCTAACTATGCTTATTCAATTACTAATAGCACATCACCAACAGACATCACAGATCCTTCCTTTACATTCAGGGTTACTACTGTTCCGTCGGCAGGAGCTGTAAGGTTGTTTTCCATCTTCATAGCTTCGAAAACCAATACAGGCTGATCCTTAGTTACCTTTTGTCCTTCAGCAACGAGAACCTTCAGCACATTACCTGGCATTGGAGCAATAAGAGTCTTACCACCGTTTCCATTAACAGACTTGGATGAGCTTGCAGCAGCCGGCTTTTGTGCCTGAGCAGTACCATTTACCTGTTTGCGGGCAGCTGGCGCAGCAGCTCTTACCTCTTCTACCTCAACCTCGTATTGCTTGTTGTTAACCGTGATCACATATTTTTTCATAGACTATATAGGATAATTGTTTGAAATTTCTATTACTGCAAAATTACTTTAATTAGTTCAAACTTCATTGGTTTTAATGATAATTAACCGAACCGGCCTACAAATCATAAGAATTAGAAACACTACTGATTTACAACGCTTTAATTTATCTAAAGTTGCGTTTTTGGTCAAATTTTAACTATAGTATGTTGTAAAACATAGAAAGTGGAATCAAAACCCTGCCCTGCAACACATAATAGGTGCTAAATAATTGCAAACAAAGAGCTTCATAATGTTTTAGTTTGATTTATTTAAAACCATTATAGAATATTTTCCGTATTTGAACCAACATTTCAATTACGCTATCATATTCTATATCTGCCCATTATCTAAACAGCACCCTGGTGCCCATTGATGCAAGCAAAAAATTATGGATACTAGTATAATCCACCTTTATTTTCAAGGGGCAAAACGAGGTTGTCTCTACCAGAAATTCCACCTTCAATAATAAAAGAGATTTATCCTGAAAGATGTATTATCAAGAAAATAATTCGCTTTTTCTCTCCTAGGATTGTAATTTAGCACCACTCTATAAAAAACAAATGTATAAGGCATCGTTTCAGCTTCACCGGCTTAACTTTATGGAACCCGGGGGGACATCACGAGGAATACTCACAAGCAAAATGAGCTATTATCTCAGCGTGTGGGAGGAGGATGAGCCCAGCAAAGTTGGAACCGGAGAATGCTCAATACTTCCGCGTCTAAGCATTGACGACAGACCCGGGCTTGAAGAAAAGCTTAGTGAGGTTTGCCGCAATATCGATGATTACACTTTAGATCTGCACGAAAGCCTTATGGCCTGGCCTGCAATACGCTTCGCCCTGGAAGCTGCACTTATTGACCTGCATAACGGTAGTACAAATATTCTATTCCCATCACCGTTTACAGATGGCTCTATGACCATTCCCATCAATGGTCTGATTTGGATGGGAAACCTTGAAGAGATGAGTCGCAGAATTGCAGCCAAGGTACAAGATGGATTTGCCTGTTTGAAACTTAAGATTGGGGCGCTTGATATTGATAGTGAACTGGCACTGCTACGCTTGCTGCGCAAGCTCTATGGGCCTGAAACCATTGAGTTGCGTGTCGATGCCAACGGCGCCTTCTCTCCTGGTGAAGCGAAAAAGATTCTCAAAGAACTGGCAAAGCTTAAGATACATAGCATCGAACAGCCCATCATGGCCGGACACGAAAAGGAAATGGCAACCCTTTGTGCAAATACTCCGGTTCCAATCGCCCTGGATGAGGAACTTATTGGTATTAATCAGCCTGAAAAGAAAAGTGCCTTGCTAGAACTCATAAAACCGCAGTATATAATCTTAAAGCCAAGTTTGCTAGGGGGCTTCAAAGCCTCCGAAGAATGGATAGAACATGCAAAATCACTGGGTATTGGCTGGTGGGTCACTTCAGCACTTGAAGCTAATACGGGACTGAATGCAATTGCCCAGTGGACGGCAACTCTTGGCAATCCCATGCCACAGGGATTGGGTACCGGACAAGTCTTCAGCAACAATACAGAGAGTTTTCTTGTTGTGGAAAACGGGCACCTGCATTACAGACATAAGGCCTAGTATTAGCCAGCATATTGGCCTTTTGCCTTGTCAAATGAGAGCGTAGGAATTTAGCAAGACAAAATGATTCAACAACTATGCCTGAAGTTTGAAAAACCATTGAGATGAAACACCTTCAATACTGCACCATAAGAATCAATGGTCTCATCTATGACAGCTCCTCTCTCGACAAACTAAAAGAGAGGGAAGGCGAAGAAATATTTGCCTTTTTGAAGGCATGGACTAATGGAGATACCGACCTGACCATGTACACATCTGGCTCCACGGGTACTCCAAAAGAAATCAGGGTTAAAAAGGCAACAATGATTAACTCTGCTCTTAAGACCCTTAGTTTCTTTGGACTCAGACCAGGGATGAGTGCCTTGCTCTGTTTGCCGGCGAACTATGTCGCCGGCAGGATGATGCTTGTTAGAGCTATGGTAGGTGGTCTTGACCTTATCTCAGTAAAGCCTTCCTCCCACCCTTTGGCAGATATTAACCGTATAGTTGACTTTGCTGCCTTTACACCCATGCAGATAATGAATGAACTGAGATTGGGTAGCACTGCCCTGAAACATCTCAGGAATGTAATTGTAGGTGGGGCTAAGGTAGATAGCGAACTTGACAGGCTTTTACAGGATGTAGAATTCAGGGCATACGAAACTTACGGAATGACTGAGACCCTTTCACATATAGCACTGCGTAGCATCAACGGCAAAGACAGAACTGAAAGCTTTGCTCCCCTGGAAGGTGTTAAAATATCACTTGATGACAGATCATGCCTTTGCATACTTGCAGAAGGAATCTGTGATCAGGTTCTGGTCACTAATGACATTGCGCAAATCAAGGAGAATGGAAGTTTTGTGATAAAGGGAAGGGCAGATAATATAATAAACAGTGGAGGGATCAAGCACTCACCCGAAGCGATTGAAAACAAGATTGCCCACCTCGTGGATGTCCCCTTCGCAATCTCGCATATCCCACACAGCAGTCTGGGCCGACAAATAGTGCTTGTTTGCCAGGAAGGACCATCCTACCTCAACATCCTGCCTGAAAATATCAAAAAAGTGGTGGATCGTTACGAAATGCCCGCTGCTATATACTTTGTAAAGCAGTTTCCCCTCACTGAGTCAGGTAAGATCAGGCGAGCAGAGTTGGCTGCCATGCTTGAAGGCGGAAAACCTGCTATTATGATCAAGTAAGCCCTACTTTACTATTGGCATAACTCCCATTCAGCTACCTCTGGCTTGTCAGCCCCAGTCTTCACCGAGGAAACCTAAAAGCCCAGCTTGTCCTTTAGTTTGCGATACCCTGTACGACTGATGCGCAGTCTGTGATCGGGGGGTATCACTGCAATATAAGAGTCCTTGTCGTAAGGCTCCAACTTGCTGATCCTGGTGATATTTGCGATAAATGAGCGGTGTATCCTAACAAACTCGGTATCGGGAAGGTGGCTCTCATAGTAATGCATCGTCTGATGCTTCATAAAGCGGCCCTGGCCTGAATGTATCATAACATACTCTTCTTGAGCCTCGAGAAATAGTATATCACTGACAGGAATCACAGTAATGCTACTGCCCTTCTTAACAACTATGCGATTCAGTTTCTCAGGATTCTCATTCCTTATCTCCTCAACCAAAGGACGCTGAGCCGGGATCCCTCCTGCTAGTTTTTCAAGGACCTTGGTCAGGGCTGTATCAAACCTCTCAACTGAGAAAGGCTTAAGCAGGTAGTCCACTGCATTCAGTTCGAAAGCCTTCAATGCATATTCGTCATAAGCCGTAGTGAAGATTACCTGAGGAGCATCTTCAAGCACTTCAAGAAGCTCAAGTCCGCTAACTTTGGGCATCTGAATATCAAGAAACATAATATCAGGACTCAGGTCCCTTACCATCTTCATTGCATCAAAACCGTTGGCGCACTCACCTACTATTTCAATGTTGGCGTGACGTCTAAGATACTGTCTGATGATGGAGCGCGCAGGGGCTTCATCATCCACTATTATTGCTTTGTATATAGGGTTATTGTCCATGCTTTTAACTTTGAGGAATGCATAAACGAACTGTATATATGCCGTCTGAAGCGCCTGAAATAAGCAGACCATCTCTGTTAAAAAGGTTGCGCAGGATATTGGCAGTATGTTTCAGTCCCAGACCTGTACCTGCGGGGGAAGGCATACAAGCATCAAAATTATTGCTTATAACAATAATCAGGTCATTGTCTTTCCTGAAACACCTTGTCTTGATTGTTACGGGATCAAGGCTTTCATATAATCCGTGCTTGATTGCATTTTCATACAAGGGCAATAGTATCAGTGCCGGAACTATGCTCTTTTCACAATCTGCTGCAATCTCCTCCTCATAGTTGAGCAGCTTACCAAATCTCACCTTCTCAATATCCATATAGCGGCGAATATTATCCATCTCCCTACCCAGAGAAATCATAGCCATCTGATTGTTGCTAAGCGAATATCGCAGCAGTTCGGACAACTGAGCCAGCATATGTCTGGCATTCTCAGGTGCAGTGAGCGTCAGAGCGCTCACCGAGTTAAGGCTGTTAAACAGAAAATGTGGATTCAACTGGGCTTTCAGGGTCTTCAGTTCCGACTCCTTTACCTGCTTTTTAAGAACTTCCTCCTGCAATCGCTTCTCTTCAAGATCTGTGTAAAATATAAAGAAGTGGCTTGCAATAATAAACATCACAAACTCATTAATACCCCACAAAACCCTGAAAGGTAGCGCCATTTGGGCAATTTCAAAGTAATGAGAAATACCTCCTAGCAAGATCCTGCACAACAGCGAAGACAACAGAAGCCATATCCCTGCTGCAACAACGCAGATCATTGAGTTATGTAAAAACTTCCTTGAAAATGGAATTTCCTGAGTACGGAATGACACAGGGTACCACAATGACAGTCCCACTATCACAAGTCCAAAACTGTACACTGCTCCGTCAACAAGGGCATAGGTCCATTCAAGACTTGCATAATAATGCAGTAACGCAGCAGGCAAAACCGCATGAAAGGCCCAGAACAGGATCAGTCCCGGATAAACATATTTATTTGTCAATACCGGATGAAGCATCCCGTTAGGTACTTAGTAATTCGACTCCACCAAACACATTAACCCCTTCAATTGTCAGGGTTCTGGTCATATCAATATTCTCACTGACACCGGTACGCTTGTCAACATATCCACCCAGTATATTTGAAGACTCAACCTTCACATGCCAGTTGCGCGGAACATATAGTTTAGTTCCCCCAAAGACAGTCACAATCTCAATATTTCCCCCCTCAGGCGAAAGCATTGCCTCATTGAGGAATATCTCACAACCACCGAAGACGGCTACAATCTCACCGCCACGAAAATTATCTGATTTTACACGGCTTGTACTACTGCCAAAAACTGCAACAACATCAAGATAGTCTGTACTGTTAGTTCCTTCATTCCTCATCCGTTGACAGCCTGCCGACTTACGCCCCTTCAGAATTCCGAATCCGGCAATTATAAGTAGTATTGGCCAAAACCTCCAGAGACTATGGTAGGAAAACTGGTCCGACAAAGTGGGTAGCAGAAAAAAAGCTCCCAAAAGGAATAGGATCAATGCTGAAGTCCATTCCCGGTTTATCACGTTAACCAGACCAATAAGAACGAATATCATCGGCCAACGGAATATCACATTGCTGATTTCATAAGGAATATGACCGAAATTATGCAATAGCAGCACTACACCTACAAGGAGTACTACTATCCCGAAACCGTATCGTTTACCTTTATTCTTGTTCATTTCAAGTAGTTTAATGTTATCCGGCTAATCCAGCCATTACCAGGTCAAAGATAATTCACATGTAAGTTAATTAAATACCGATTCCTTTGAATAGCGGAATAATCTACATGAATGACGAATAAAACAGTCAGGGTACACCCACTATTTCATTAAAAAAGATTAAAGTGCCTGAACCAACAGGTGGCTTTAGTACTTTTACCGGCGTTGAAAAGACTATTACTACGATAAATGTCAAGGCTAATATTATTTATAATTATGATGCTGCCACCTCTGGTGGCAGCCCAGAGCAACTTTCACGTGGCGGGTCTTGTTACAGGTGCAGATATGGATCCCCTTCCAAGAGCACATATTGCATGGAACAAGGGCTTCACCGTAAGTGATGCCAATGGCCGTTTTGTACTTCTCAATGATGGTAAAGACAGTATCCGACTCAGCCTGTCGTTTATCAGCTGCGAACCCTTTGACACTATCTTAGCCGGAGGTCGCAACCATCACATACATGTAGTACTTCAACCAACGAGCCTTAGTCTGGGAGAGGTGCTTGTCAGTAGCCGTTCCGGAAGCAATGGTGGAAGCAACAGCAGAGAGGTTATTGGGGCTAGCGAACTAAGCAGGCTGGTCAGCGGAACCCTTGTGGGGGCTCTGGAGCATACGCCAGGCTTCAATTCAATGAACATAGGTGCCTCTGCTGCAAAACCAGTAATAAGGGGGATGAGCTTCAACCGAGTGGTTGTTGTAAACAATGGCATCAAACAGGAAGGTCAACAGTGGGGAGCAGACCATGGTCTTGAGGTCGACCCCTTTCTGACAGAGGAAGTAGAACTTTTAAGAGGTGCCGCATCCATTGAACATGGCAGTGATGCCATGGGGGGTATACTGCAACTTAGCAGTAATAAAGTCCCTACACAAGGCATTGGAGGGAAGGTGCAATTGCTGGGTAAGTCGGTCAATGAAACTGCAGCAGGCTCCCTCCTGCTGCAGGGAGCCGGTCAGAGACTGTTCTTTAAGACCCGTATCAGCATCCTCGATTTCGGGGACTACAGTATTCCCATCGACACAGCTGTTTATCTTAACCGCAGTATTCCTATTTACGGAGCCAAACTAAAGAACAGCGCAGGTAAGGAACAGGATCTATATCTGCAGTTTGGGTACAGGGGCAATTACTGGCGAACCTCGCTATCGGCAGCCAGGGTATGGCTGAAGTCGGGTTTCTTCCCCGGAGCTCATGGGGAGTCAGACCTTAGCAGGGTACAGGATGATGGAGACAACAGAAATATTGAGTATCCCTTTCAGCAGATTGAACATCGATCTCTTACATCCAGCACCATCATTCAGACGCCCCATTCGGCATTCAATATAGACCTGGGTTTCCAGCAAAACCACAGACAGGAATACTCTGCCTTCCACACACATTTTGCAAACCAGGAGGCACCGGAAACGGATCCTGACCTGGAACTGGACTTTATGCTCCGTACATGGTCCGGCAATGTCAAATGGAGTTACAGAGTTAACAATAACCATGACTTCACCGCTGGAATCCAGACGCAAAGGCAGAGTAACACAGTGGTAGGCTACAGCTTCCTGATGCCGGAATATGAAAAAGGTTCAGCAGGTTTTTTCCTGAGATATGTGTATAAAATATCGTCACGTTTGGATCTCAATGCTGGCATACGATATGACCACAGCAGCCTTGATGTACGTGGCTATTTCGATCCTTTGCTATATGAGTACCTTGCCGGGAAAGGCTATAGTGAAGAAGCATCCAGGGCCAGTGCTCAAAGGGCAGCCGCTGCAGACAGGACGTTTAGTGACTTTAGCTGGTCGGCGGGCATGCAATTCAGGGCTTCTGATCCGCTAAGCATAGGTCTGAACCTGGGCAGGAGTTTCAGAGCACCGACGGCCAACGAACTGGCTGCCAATGGCGTTCACCATGGCTCATTCAGACACGAAACAGGCAGCAGTGAGCTTGATTCCGAGATCGGTTACTATGCCGACCTGGTGGCAGAGTACAGCAAGGGCAGGCGAAAAGTAATCTTTTCGCCTTATATATACAGGTTTTCCAATTATATCTTCCTAAAACCTTCAGGACGATGGAGCATACTTCCCCATGCAGGACAAGTTTATGTTTACACAGAATCCGAGGCCAGGATGATGGGTATCGAACTGCATTACAGCGATGTCATTAGCCACAGATTGGAATATATGATCAATGGTGAATGGATAAGCAACAGCCAGAACGATGGAGCCGACTATCCCCTGCCCTTATCTCCACCTCCGAGCGTATTTGGACAACTCACATATCTGCTGCCAATCGCAATAAATGACAGGGATTTGCGTTTTTCCATAAATGCAAAGCTTGTTGCAAGGCAGAATCATGTTGCCCGTAATGAAGACGAGACACCAGGATACAATGTGTTTGGTGCATCAATTCTGATTCCTGTCAACGTGGCAGGGAATAGTGCAGAGATCAGCCTTAAAGCCGACAATCTGCTGAATGCTAAACATTTCAATCACCTTAGCTATTATCGGAAAGTTGGGATACCCGAACCCGGAAGAAGTATTCAAATACTGATAAACATCCCATTTTAGTGTGTTAGTTGACAAAAAATGCTATTTTCAACAATATATTGCAACAAAACAGAATCCTAAACAACTAATGCTCCGTATAAGGCAGCATGAATCAACCTCAAAAACACATCATTATGAATTTCAAGACATTAGGTCTATTATCAATTGCAGCCATGACTCTTTGGGCTTGTAAGGATAAAAACAAGAAAGATGAGCCCAAGACTGATCAACAAAAGCCTACAATAGAGATTTCAGTCCCTGCAGCAAATGCAGAAATACTGCAAAATGCCCAATTGGAGATTGTAGCTATATTAACTGATAATGTAGAGCTTGAATCCTACAAGGTAGATATTCATTACGTTACTGCCGGAGATACACACAAGGGCACTGGTGATCAGGAAGTTGAGTGGGATTATACAACTGAGGCACAGGTCAATGCTGGTCTAAAGACCTATGATCTTAACCTTTTCACTACAGTTCCATCCAATGCAAAGCCTGGAAACTATCACCTTCTTATCAGAGCTGTTGATTCAGCTGGCAATGAAAATGAAGCATACATAGAATTCAAGGTTGTTCTTGACGCTATATAATTCGGGACAAACCGATGTTAATGATATTAAATTCAAAGGGCCTTGCGGCCCTTTGTTATTTATTGCCAGTCAGTTCATAAAGCTCCTTCAACATCATTGCATCATTAAAATATCGGACATCTGCCGTCGGAAATTTGCTATATTTGCAACTTGGTAAAGGGCAATAAGGGATCCCGGCCACACCGGAACAGATGACAATCAGAGTTTTTTTATGCAAGAGATAGAATATTCAATTCAGAATCTTCTGGAAAGTGGGAAGTCTTTTTATGCCTTTCACCTTCCTCAAAATGATTTTGTAACAGTTGCAGAAGCCGCTCTGATTAAGCCTTTCACCTTCGAGGTTCTCAATAGTCAACATCTTGAGGAATCCTTTGTATGCTACCCCTTCGATGACCGGGAAACCACAGGGCAACATTTTTTCCCAGCTGAGATAAAGCATTTCAGATTTGTGCCGGCAGGAGCACATACTACCCACAGCAGACTGGAAGTTCTAGCCGCCACTGACACCCCAGCTCCCTCTGATCCGACCTTCTCGGAATACGCGACTCAATTTGCAAGTATGAAGAATGTCCTGGAGCAAGGCGAAGTCAAAAAGGTCATTCTCTCACGTTCGATCCGTATTGAGCAACACCTTATCCCGGCAGCAGCAGAGACCTTTGTGCAACTCACACGGAAGTACCCCGATGCCTTTGTTTACCTTATCGCCTCTCCCACCACAGGTATTTGGATGGGAGCCTCACCCGAACTGCTGATTAAGCGACAAAATGACCTGTTTTCAACAGTCTCTCTGGCAGGTACCAGGTTCCCATCGCACCCAGTACAGGATTGGACAGCTAAGGAAACTGAAGAACAGGCTCTGGTAAGCAATTACATAGACAACATACTAAACAACTTCAATATCACCGACTTCGAGAAAGCTGGTCCGGAAATTATAAGGGCAGGCGATCTTGTACATCTCAAGACTACTTACAAGTTCAGGTGGAGAGAGCACCCCGACGTGGCACAGTTTGTGGATGCACTTCATCCGACCCCTGCCCTGTGCGGTGAACCCAAGCAGGCAGCCCTGAACCTTATAAAGAAAGTAGAAAGCCACTCCAGACTGTTTTACGGAGGCTTTCTGGGACCAGTATCTACTGGCCATCTTGACTTGTATGTCAATATACGCTGCATGAGACTAGAACCCGGGTATTGCACCCTTTTTGCAGGCGGAGGACTGACCCGTCTGTCGGAGCTGCACAGCGAATGGAGGGAAACTGTTGCCAAGAGCAGGACTCTCCTATCTGTCATCTCCCGCTAGTATTCAGGAACAAACCTTTAATACATAATGAGTAAACCTGTTTCAGACAAACCTATTGTTAAAGCTTTAGTTGACCTATGCCATCTCCATGGTGTTGAACACGTTATTATCTCTCCCGGATCGCGCAATGCACCGTTGATAATTTCCTTCGCCGGTTCGGAGAAATTCGAATGTCTAAGCATTGTCGATGAACGTAGTGCGGCATACTTTGCCCTTGGCCTTGCCAGGGAAAAGAACAAGCCCGTGGTCATCGTCTGCACAAGCGGTACGGCAGCTCTCAACTATGCCCCGGCAGTAGCCGAGGCATACTACCAGAAAGTGCCCCTGGTAGTTATTACAGCCGACAGACCCAAGGAGTGGATTGACCAGGCTGACGGCCAGGCCATCGTGCAGCCCGGCATTTTCAACAACTTCGTTCGCTTCCAATGCACACTTCCCCTTTCTGGAGGACATTCTGACGATGAATGGTATGTCAATCGTATCCTTAATGAAGGCTTTACAAAGTGCACCGGAGTGACACCCGGTCCGATACATATCAACGTACCACTACGTGAGCCCCTTTACGGAAAGACGGTGTACAACGACAAGCAGGCCCGCAGAATAGAAGTTGTGACAGGCAACAGTAGTTTGTCAGACGAAGAGATAAACCTCCTCACCCTGGAGATTAGTCGCTATGAGCGTATCTTGCTGCTTGTAGGAGCCCAGCACCATGAACAGCAGCTCAAAACAGCCCTTGACAAACTCGCTGCCAAAGGGGTGGTGATACTGACTGAGACTCTATCCAACCTCGATGGTGAGCATTTTATTAAGAATGTGGACAGAGTGGTATCCACAATCCAGGAAGACGAACAACTGTTCTTTACTCCCGACATCCTGATTACACTTGACGTCCCTGTGCTTTCCAAGATGGTTAAAGCCATGATACGCAAGCGTAAACCACACATCCACTGGCACTTCAGCAATGAAAGCCACTTTACCGATACCTATCAGTCCCTGACAAGGGTAATCAACGGCAATCCGGCCGGCATACTCAACAGCGTGGCTGAGCATATGCCGCAACGCGACAAGAGGTTCAGCGACACATGGAATAAGCGCTCTGAGCAGTCAACGATGCGCCATCAACAGTACTTCGAGAAACTTGACTGGTGTGACCTGAAACTGTACCACCTGCTCAGCAAACAGGGCCTTCCCTCGCTTCAGTTGCATATAGGCAACAGTACACCGGTAAGGTATGCCCAGCTGTTTGAATGGTCGGATGGACTTCGCTGGTACGCCAATAGAGGCACTAGCGGTATCGACGGCTGCGTCAGTACGGCAGCAGGAGCAGCCTATATTTCCGAGTTACCCGTTTTGCTGATAGTTGGTGACCTAAGCCTTTTCTATGATTCAAACGGACTATGGCATAAGTACCTCCCTGCAACATTCAGAGTTATAGTAGTAAACAACGGCGGTGGCGGTATTTTCCGATTTATCCCCGGACCGGCCGAGACCGACGAACTCGAGGACTTCTTCGAAACCAGACAGGGCCAAAGCTGCAAGGGCGTTGCAGATACCTTCGGACTGCAGTACCTGTCAGCAGCAGATGAAGAAGAATTCATACAAAATCTGAATACATTCTTCGCTCCATCTGACAAGCCTGTGATGATGGAAGTCTTCACACCAAATGTTGAAAGCGGAAAACTTTTGAGAAAGTATTTTAAGTTTTTGAAAAATGAACTATAAGTACGATTTTTAGGTTAAATGGAACCAAAATAACATAACATGTACAACTGGAAAACTGAAAAAGAGTATAGCGACATAAGATTCGAAACCCTGGATGGAATTGCCAAGATTACAATCAACCGTCCCAAGGTTTACAATGCTTTCAGGCCCGAGACCATACTTGAGATGTTGGAGGCCTTCGATATCTGCCGTGAGCGGCAGGATATCGGAGTAGTGATCCTTACCGGCGAAGGCGATAAGGCCTTTTGTTCGGGAGGCGACCAAAACGTCAAAGGCCATGGGGGCTATATTGACGAACACGGAGTGCCAAGACTCAATGTACTGGATCTTCACAAGCGTATCCGCAGTCTGCCTAAGCCTGTAATTGCCATGGTCAATGGTTATGCAATAGGCGGAGGCCACGTTCTTCACGTAGTATGCGACCTTACAATTGCAAGTGAGAATGCAATCTTCGGTCAGGCAGGCCCCAAGGTTGGCAGCTTTGACGGAGGTTTTGGCTCATCCTATCTGGCACGCCACGTGGGACAAAAGAAAGCCCGCGAGATTTGGTTCCTTTGCAAACAATATTCTGCCAAGGAAGCCGAAGATATGGGACTTGTAAACAAGGTAGTATCTTTAGACAAGCTCGAGGATGAAACCATCGATTGGTGCAGGACTATACTGAAACGTAGTCCTATGGCCATCAGAATGATCAAGCGTGCCATGAATGCCGAACTGGATGGACAGACAGGGATAATGGAACTGGCAGGTGATGCCACTCTGATGTTTTATATGATGGATGAAGCACAGGAAGGACGTAAGGCCTTCCTCGAAAAGAGGGATCCTGACTTCAAGCAATTTCCCAAGTTCCCGTAAATAACACATTGCCCTTGCATCATGTAATACCAGCTTCCCATAAATGCAGAAGCTCAAGTTATACATAGTGCAAGGGCAAACCAGGCAATCAACCAATTGTCCCTCATGCCTTAGTCCAGATCCGGGTGTTTAGATTTAGCTCCTTAATAAGCACAGCATTCATCAAAAACAGGGCATGCATCTGCAGCACATCCTCATACTTAACACAGGAAGATCTGACACGAGGTTCAAATAGACCCTTATTAGACTGTACAGCCACATATACCCTTGAACCTGTAAAAGACAGGTGCATTTTCCGTCCAAAACGTTTGCGGAGCTCCACCAATGCGTGCATTATAGCAGGTGTAAGAATATATCGCGCCTCAACCTGATCAGTTGAGAATACTACAAAC
>CAYNFX010000038.1:0-16094 GCA_964396555.1 uncultured Alkaliflexus sp. | reverse complement strand
ACCCAATCCCACAAGCGTTAATATTGAAATCAAAACTACACTCATAGCTTTAATCAGTTTACCGGTTTTATTGTAAATCGAAATCTTTTGGCGAGTGATTTGTCGCAGGCTTTAAGCACGAGGAAATATGGCACAAGAATCAGCAGACTTGAAAGACCTGCAATGCCTTCATTGCCTGTTAGTTGGTAGCTGATCACCAGGGTTGACATTACCAGTATAAGGGGTAGAACATAAGCCCACCAGGTTGCTGTAAAGCCCTGAGTGATGCTTTCTTCTATTATCACCTTGTCACCGGGCCGAAAATTGCCCCCGGTGTGCTTTATCTCAATCTCCTTTTCTTCGGTGTTTCCCAAAGAACAGGCGCCCTTAGCGTGACATGAAGCACATGCGGATACACTCACTATCTTTATCCTTATTCTATCTCTCTCAATACCCGCTACTATACCTTCGTGCTCTGTATTCTTCATAAGTTCCTGTATTATAACTATAACAGGGCAGGTCTAAAACAAAAGTATGCATTATGAACGTATTATTTTACCTAAGGATATCATATACAGTTAGTTTCTAATTAGAATAAATAAAAATAAGCCAATAGACATTGCTCTTATTGATTGACAAACAAATTATTGAGATGCTATCCTGAGATTGCAATTTTGTAAAAAATGTGTTAAGCCCACTGTCGTTTTTAACATTTCTGGATCGAGATTCGCTGGGCTCCGGGACCCAGCAGAGGTGCTATAATGCTTAAAAACAGCATGATGAGCGGATCTTCATGTGCCGGTTTGCAGCGAAGTACTTGTTATTTCGGTATTTCGGAGCCTGTTTCGATAATTGCGTCTTGGTATATTTTCACAATGGTGAGCTGAATAAGCTAAGGACAGGTTTGTGCTGCTTTGGTAATCCCTAAGCTGAAATACGGACTATTTTGGTTATATTGCAGGGTAATTTGAAATCTATCTTGAATTATATAGATATGGCTAAGACAATAACGATAAAGTGTTTGAACACAAATAGTGAACTTGAGGTGTCAAGAGGGGTAAGCCTGGCTGAAATAGCTGAAACAGCAGGGGTAAAACTGCCAAATCCAATACTTGGTGCACTTGTCAACAGCGGAATACGTGATCTGGGTTATGAGGTATTCCATCCAAAGACAATTAAGTTTTTTGACATCACACATCCAGACGGTATGCGTATGTATATTCGCAGTCTTTCATTCGTACTCTATGCCGCTGTCAAGGAACTATTTCCAGGGGTTACGCTAAGGGTAGAGCACTCAGTTAGTAAGGGATATTATTGTGAGATAGATAACCTCAGGGGGGATCTGACTGTCGATGATATATTTGCTATAGGATCCAAAATGAGGGAGATAATAAGTATGGATCTTCCCTTTGAAAAGATTACTGCAGAAACTACAGATGTGATTCGCCTGTTTGAATCAAAGGGCTTTACCGACAAATCGGAACTACTGGGCCACCGTGGACAATACTATACCAGTTACTATATGCTGGGCGAGCACGTCGGTCTGTATTATGGCTATCTGCTTCCTTCAACTGGTTACCTGAAAGTATTTGATCTTAATAAGTATTATAACGGACTACTGCTAAGGGTTCCCCGGGTTGATAATCCTCAGGAGGTTGAGAACCTGATTGTTCAAACAAAGTTGTTTGAGATATTCAGGGAACACAATAACTGGAACAAGATTCTTGAGGTCACCAATGTCAGTGAACTCAATAGGGCCTCAGCCAATGGAAAGGCAGAAAACCTAATAAAGGTAACCGAGGCTCTTCATGAAAAGAAAATTGCTGAGGTTGCCGACCGCATTGCGGCCCGCAAGGACAAGATCAGAATAGTTCTGATAAGTGGCCCTTCATCCAGCGGTAAGACTACCACTAGCAAGCGTATGGCTATCCAGTTGCTTGTAAATGGAATAAAGCCTCTTAATATATCGCTTGACAACTACTTTGTTGACAGGGCACATACCCCGAGGGATGAGCATGGGGAGTACGATTTCGAGGCTCTGGAAGCAATAGACCTTGAACTGTTCAATGACCACCTTGTACGACTGCTCAATGGAGAGGAAGTTGAGATACCCAAGTTTTCTTTCGAAACAGGACAACGCTTTTACGATGGGGAAAAGCTCAAGATGGGCAAGTCCAATATCCTTATCATAGAGGGTATTCATGCTCTGAATCCAAAGCTTACTCCAGCAATACCCGACGAGGCCAAGTACAAGGTCTATGTGTCTGCGCTGACCTCTATCAACTTTGACAATCAGACACGGATTTCAACGACAGACAACCGCCTGATAAGACGTATTGTACGTGATTATAAGTTCAGAAACTACTCGGCAACTGAAACTATTAAGAGATGGCCAAGTGTACGTCGCGGAGAAGAAAAACATATCTTCCCATACCAGGAAGAGGCTGATGTGATGTTTAATACAGCCCTTTTGTATGAACTGGCTGTGCTGAAGCCGTATGCAGAGCCTATACTGCTTGAGGTGCAGCCCAACCAGCCCGAGTATTCTGAAGCTGAGCGTCTGCTTAAGTTCTTCAACTACTTTAAACCCATACTGCCCAAGGAGATTCCTCCGACATCAATACTGAGGGAATTCCTGGGTGGCAGTAGCTTTACCTACTAATGGGATTCCAGTAATTACGGTTTCTTGTTTTGCTAAATTTTATAGCAAGAATTTTGAAGTCCTTGACATTTTGGTTCTTATGCTTTAGTTTGAATGAACTAACCAAAACATTAATGCCATGTTTAAACTAATCCTAACCGGAGTCCTTGGCAATGATGCCGAGGTAAAAGAAGTAAATGAGAACATCGTAATAAACTTTAATGTTGCGGTGTCTCTTGATTACAAAGACAAGGAAGGAGCAAAGGTTGAGAAAACCGAATGGGTAAGGGCTACAATGTGGCGCGATCCCAACTCCAAGATTGTCGAGTACCTCAAAAAAGGTAAGCGTGTGCTTATTGAAGGAGTTCCTGAAGCAGAGGCGTACAAGAGCAAGGAAGGAGAACTGCGCTCTGTGCTGAGTGTGAAAGTAAGGGAGCTGGAGTTTGTTAACTAACCTGCGTAATAAGGAATGAAAAGGGTGTCTCTGGTGGGATACCCTTTTTATTTGTGCGCAGACTGTAGTATTTAAGTCTTTATTTCATTTAATTTTACCTTTGATTAAACTGCCGTTTTGATTTGAACGACATCTACCACGAAATACTTCAAAAATACTGGGGCTACAAAGAGTTTAGGCCTCTTCAGCTAGACATTATTACGTCCGTTGGTAGCGGAAAGGACACTCTCGGGCTAATGCCAACCGGGGGTGGTAAGTCTCTTACCTTTCAGGTCCCGGCCCTTGCAAGGCCGGGTATATGCCTTGTGATTACCCCACTTATTGCCTTGATGAATGACCAGGTGGACAACCTGCGTCGTCTGGGTATCAAGGCCTGCGCCATCCATTCAGGAATGAGCCGTTGGGAGATAGACCAGACTTATGAAAACTGCATATATGGTGATTTTAAGTTTCTTTACATATCACCAGAACGGATTGGAACTGCCGGTTTTTTGGAACGGTTGAAGGACCTGAAGGTAGGTCTCATCGCTGTCGATGAGGCCCACTGCATCTCGCAGTGGGGCTATGACTTCCGTCCAAGTTACCGTAAGCTTGCAGCTATCAGGGAACTCCTTCCAGATGTTCCTGTGCTTGCCCTTACTGCTACTGCAACTCCCGAGGTGGTGGAAGATATACAGGTGCAACTTAAGTTTCCCCGTCCAAACCTCCTTAAACGCAGTTTTGCCCGCCCCAATCTTGCCTATGTGGTCAGACCGTGCGAGGACAAGGAGACCCAACTGGTCAAGATACTTAATGCGGTTGATGGTTCGGCCATCGTTTATGTGCGTAGCCGGAAGAAAACAAGGATGTTGGCTGATCTGTTAAACCGCAATGGTATAAGCGCCGGATCCTTTCATGCGGGTATGGCCCAGAAGACCAAGAATGAGGTGCAGGATAACTGGAAGGAAGGTAAACTTAGGGTCATGGTGGCAACCAATGCATTCGGAATGGGCATAGACAAGGCGGACGTCCGCCTTGTTATCCACATGGATGCACCCGATTCCCTCGAGGCTTATTTCCAGGAAGCAGGCCGCGCAGGTCGTGACGGAGAAAAATCATGGTCAGTTTTCCTCTGGTCGGACAATGATCGCTGGCAACTTGAGAAGAATATGGATGCTTCCTTTCCCGAATTGAGCGTGGTAAGGAAACTCTATAACTCTGTATGTAACTTTCTCCAGATTGCGATGGGCTTTGGTGAGGGAGTTGTCTATGACTTCAATATAGCAGCGTTTTGTAAGGCCTTTGGTTATGATATTACCACACTTGTCAGCAGTCTCAGGATACTTCAGAGAGCCGGCTACCTTGACTTTAGCGAGATGTCGGATATCCCATCACGCGCAGTAATGCTTGTGACAGACTATGAACTACATGAGTTTCAGAATTCCAATCCCACCATCGAGCCATTTATAAAGGTGCTTTTGCGGAGTTATACCGGACTCTTTACTGATTACGTAAGTGTTGATGAGGATCTGCTTGCTTTTAGACTTGGCGCAACACGCGATGAGGTTTACCAGGCATTCCTGAAATGCGGAAGGATGGGAGTGATGAAGTATGTGCCTCAAAGGCAGACCCCCCTTATAGTGCTTCTACAGTCAAGGATAGAGCCCGACAGACTCAGGTTTCCCGATGAAGTATACAAGGACCGTCTTCTTCAGTATAAGAAGAGGATTGAGTCAGTTATTTCCTATGCCCAATCTGAACATATATGTCGCAGCAGGTTGCTGCTTGCATATTTTGGTGAGAGAGACGGCCGGGGCTGCGGTCACTGTGATGTCTGCCTGAATAGCAGGAAGGTAGTGATAAGCGATGACGAATACGGGGATATTGAAAATGCTATAAGGACTTTGCTTGAGGCCGGGCCTGCCGAGCCCGGCATGATAGTCACAGATATGGATTATGATGAGGAAAAGGTTTGGAAGGTTCTTCGGCGTTTGGAAGATACCGGAGTGGTATATATCAATGAACAAGGTTGCCTGCAACTGAGGCATACCGGGCTTTAGCATAAGTGTCTGAATATTGCGGATTCATATGTTGAAGTTTTGCCGTTTTTGTTAACTTTGCGATGATCAAATTTTACTATGGCAGAAAGCTTTGAACATCCAGTATATTCGATAAACGTTATTGAATTTGTCACAGTTGCCCGCGAGTTTTGTCACTGGCTGGAACACTCTGAAGAACAGCCCCGACCAGAATTTGTCTCTACTGCACTAAAGATCCTGCCCCTGCTTTATCTGAAGGCAAATATGCTACCTGAGACCAGTACCGTCCTTGATGAGTACCTTGAGAAGTACATGACAGAGGAAGAGTACGAACACGTGAGACAAGGTGTTAAAAATAGGATGGGACGCTTTGATGACTACCTTGAGGTTTTTACTGCGGACATGCAGAGGAGTGACCTTCCCCTTACTTCCACAGTATCTGAGAATCTGGCAGACATCTATCAGGATTTGATGGATTTCTTGATGAATTACCGTTCGGCTGTCACAGAGATTATGAATGATGCTCTTACAGGTTTGATGCAGGACTTCAGGGAGTACTGGGGTCAGCGTCTGGTAAATGTCCTTAGGGCTCTTCACATGGTGTATTACAGCGAAGACAATCTGGAGGATGAAGCAGGAGATGAGGGGCCAGATCCTTCAGTTGACGACATCAATACCGATGACTGGATCATTTCGCGCATGCAGCGCGATTTCAGGGAAGATTCTCTGTAAACCTGAATCTGACTATAGTTAGACAGGGTGCGGCAAAAAAATTGAACAAACATGAACAGCACTATAACTAAGGAGGCTATTGGCGACTTACCTTTATGTCAGTTTGACGGTGAAATAGTACTTATTGACAAACCGGAAGATATAGAAATGGCTGTCGAGCAGCTTCTGAAGGAAAAGGTGATTGGCTTTGATACTGAGACCCGGCCTTCATTCAAAAAGGGAAGCATGAACAGTACCTCTCTTTTGCAGCTTTCAACTTCAGAAAAGGCATATCTGTTTAGGATCAACAAGACCGGACTGCCTCCGGAACTTGTGAAACTGCTTGAGAGTCGCAAGGTAATCAAGGTAGGTGTTGGTATCCGCGATGACCTTAAAGGCCTGAATCAACTTGCCGGGTTCAAACCGGGGAAGTTTGTTGAGCTACAGGATATGGCCAAAGGCTTTGGAATAGACGTTTTGAGCCTAAAGGCTCTGGCTGGATTGCTCCTCAACGTTAGAGTTTCCAAACGCCAACGCCTGAGCAACTGGGAATCTGATACCCTGACCCGTGCCCAGCAGGAATATGCTGCTATTGATGCATGGATCGCACTTCGTCTGTTTGAGGAACTGATGAGTCAGGATCCCGATTACAAATTCAAAACTGTTATTTATCGTAACTAAAGCAAATATGCATCAATTACCCATTCTTCGCCTCAAACCCGGAAAAGAGCAGAGTGTGAAGCGTTATCACCCCTGGGTGTTCTCAGGGGCAGTGAAAGGTCTTGAGAATGCGGGACTAAAGGACGGAGAACTGGTTGCCGTACACGACTCCAATGACAATTTTCTGGCTTTGGGCCACTATCACGGTGGATCGATAGCTGTACGCATCGTAAGTTTTACCAAGGAACAGCCAGATGATAAATTCTGGACAAACAAACTTGCACGTGCCTGGGAACTGCGTAAAGCAATAGGGCTGACCGATTCAGAAGATACTACAGCTTTCAGACTGGTTCATGGAGAGAGTGACGGACTGCCGGGTCTGATTATCGATATTTACAATAATACTGCTGTAATACAGGCTCATACCCTGGCTATGTATAATTTGAGACCAGTACTGGTCAAGGCCTTGGGAGAAGTGATGGGCGACAGACTTAGGTCCGTTTTTGATAAGTCAGAAAGGACTCTGACTGCGTCCTCGGGTATAGAACTACGAAATTCTTACCTGATGGGCAGTGGTGGAGATCCTATTGTAAAGGAGAACGGACTGCGCTTTAATGTGGGTTGGGAAAAAGGTCAGAAGACGGGTTTTTTTGTCGACAATCGCGAGAACCGACACCTGCTTGAGACGTACTCAAAGGGCAGGAAGCTTCTCAACCTATACTGTTATACAGGAGCTTTCTCTTGTTATGCGCTTAGAGGAGGTGCCAAACTTGTTAACTCAGTTGATAGTTCCGAGAGAGCTATTATGCTCTGTAACGAGAATGTGGAACTCAACTTCCCTGGTGACAGCCGTCACAAGTCCATTGTGTCTGATAGCTACAAATATATGGAGGCTGCCACAGAGAAATATGACCTTATAATTCTCGATCCTCCGGCATTTGCCAAGCATCATACCGTTATCAACAATGCCATTCAGGGATACAAGCGTATCAACGTTAAAGCAATGGAGATGATGGCCCCGGGCGGTATATTGTTTACCTATTCATGTTCGCAGCTCGTATCACGCGACGCTTTTCGCACTATGCTGTTTTCTGCTGCCGCTTCATGTGGCCGCAACATACGAATACTGCATCAGATGAGTCAAGGAGCTGACCACCCGATAAGTATGTACCACCCCGAAAGTGAATACCTCAAAGGCTTTGTCCTGTATGTGGAATAAGTCATTTTTAAGAAGATAAACGAAAATATATTATTGTTTTGAAGTTTACAGAATTTGGATTTGAAGCTGAGATCCTGGATGGATTG
This sequence comes from uncultured Alkaliflexus sp., assembly GCA_964396555.1. Classification (GTDB taxonomy): domain Bacteria; phylum Bacteroidota; class Bacteroidia; order Bacteroidales; family Marinilabiliaceae; genus Geofilum. The sequence goes on along the minus strand of CAYNFX010000038.1, from coordinate 8,326 downwards.
CAAGCTATGAGATTTGACGAGGCTACTCCTGTACAGGTGCAGACTATACCGGTAATTATGCAGGGCCGGGACCTTATTGCCTGTGCACAGACCGGTACTGGAAAAACGGCAGCCTACCTGCTGCCGGTCCTGAATGCCCTGCTCAAGGGTGAAAATTCCGGAGCCTCTGCCCTTGTGCTAGTTCCCACACGCGAACTTGCGATACAGATAGACCAGCAGTTACAAGGATTTTCATATTTCCTGCCCGTGACTTCAATAGCTGTGTATGGAGGTAATGATGCTGATCTATGGGAACAGCAGCGCAGAGCTCTGTCAGGAGGTGTCGACGTGATTGTTGCTACACCGGGCAGATTGATTCAGCACCTTGCAATGGGTTATTGCAAGTTTGACTCTATCAAATACCTTATTCTTGATGAGGCAGATAGAATGCTAGATATGGGATTTCACGACGATATTATGACGATCGTCAAACAGCTTGAAGGCAAGCGTCAGACCCTGTTGTTTTCGGCTACTATGCCTCCCAAAATCAGGGATCTTTCACGTAAGCTGCTTAATGATCCCGAAGAGATCAGTATTGCAATTTCCAAACCTGCCGAAGGAATCTTGCAGGCGGCCTACCTGGTGTATGACTATCAGAAAGTAAAACTTATAGACTCCCTGCTTAAGGGCAAGGAGCTGACAAGTATAGTGATTTTTGCTTCTACCAAACTGAAGGTTAAGGAGATTTATAAGGTACTCAGAAGTGAGAAATACCCGGTAGAGGCCATCCACTCAGACCTTCAACAGGCCGAACGCGAGGAGGTGATGCTTAACTTCCGTAACCGTAGGACCCAGATACTTGTGGCTACTGATATTATTGCCAGGGGTATTGATGTTGATGGAATAGACCTGGTAATCAACTATGACGTTCCTAATGATGCGGAGGACTATGTACACCGCGTAGGGCGTACTGCCCGTGCGAAGTCCAGCGGCGTGGCTTTGACCCTTATCAACGAGTTTGAAATGGGCAAGTTTGGCATGATAGAAAAGCTTATTGGTAGTACTATCTTTAAGTCGCCACTTCCGGAAGGCTTTGAACCCGGTCCTGAATACGATCCAGAGAAGGGGGATTCACGACAACGTTTCTCCAGACAGGGAGGCCGTAATTTCAAGGGCGGCAATGGTGGAGGTAGAGGCCATTCAGATGAACGTAAAGAAGGGGACAAACAGGGCAATGGCAGGGGTAGGAAAAAGTATTTCAAGAAAAGACATGACAGTCTGGGAAACAGTCCAAAGCCTGAGGCCCAGTAGCACACCCGTTGGCCCCAATATAGCCGATAAGCCAATTTGAGCACTTATAGGCCCAGCCTATCATTAGAACTTTGCCTTTGACTACGAGTTTTGCGGCCTGAAATGGCAGAAGTAGTTTTGACAGAATTCCATATTTGTTTTCAAACATGATTATTAATATTATTTCTCGTGAGACCGGTATTTCTGTCGGTCAGATTCGCAATACAATAGAACTTCTTACCCAGGGAGCGACCATTCCCTTTATCAGCCGTTATCGTAAAGAGATGACAGGTAGCCTTGATGAGGTTCAGATTGCTACAATTAAGGAAAGGAATGATAAGCTTGTCGAGTTGGAAAACCGTCGCGAGACAATACTCAAGACTATCAGTGAACAGGGACTGCTTACTGATCAGCTGAAGGCAAGGATTGAGGCTACCTGGGATTCCAATGAGCTTGAAGATATTTATCTGCCCTTTAAGCCAAAAAGAAAGACCAGGGCTACCAAGGCTAAGGAACTGGGACTGGAACCACTTGCCGAAATTATATTCAAGCAGAATGAGCGAGATCCGGAGAATATAGCTACTGAGTATCTTAGTGATGAGGTGCCTGACACTGCTGCTGCACTGCAGGGAGCCAGAGATATTATTGCAGAGTGGATAAATGAGGATATAAGGGCCAGGGAGTCAATCCGAAGCCTTTTCCAGAAAGAAGCAGTAATTGGTTCAACGCTTATAAAGGGCAAGGAAGAAGAGGCTGCAAAATACAGGGATTACTTTGACTTCTCTGAACCTTTCAGAAAGTGTCCTTCACACCGCCTGCTTGCAATGAGAAGGGGTGAAAAGGAAGGACTGCTTAAGGTCAATGTAGCTCCCGATCAGGACAGGGCACTTGAAATACTTGACAGACTTTTTGTAAAAGGAAATAATGCATCTTCGGAACATGTTGCCGAGGCTGTCGAAGATTCCTACAAAAGACTGCTAAGCTCATCGATAGAGAACGAGGTCTCCGCATTTTTCCGCGAAAAGGCGGAGGATGAGGCCATCAAGGTATTTGCGGCAAATATAAGGCAGCTACTGCTGGCTCCACCGCTTGGACAGAAAAGAGTTCTTGCAATAGACCCGGGTTACCGTACAGGCTGTAAGGTTGTTTGTCTTGATGCTCAGGGTAAACTGCTTCATAATGAGACTATCTACCCGCACCCACCGCAAAACGACACAAAGCAGGCATACAAGAAGATTGATACCATTGTCGAGTCATACAAGATTGATGCAATAGCAATAGGTAACGGAACTGCTTCACGCGAAACTGAGGCCTTTATTCGAAATATGCGTTTTAAAAAGGATGTGCTTGTCTTTGTGGTTAGTGAGGACGGAGCTTCTGTCTATAGTGCGAGTAAGACTGCAAGGGATGAGTTTCCTGACTATGACGTAACTGTCAGGGGTTCTGTTTCAATCGGAAGAAGGCTTATGGATCCGCTTGCCGAATTAGTTAAGATAGATCCCAAGTCCATAGGTGTAGGACAATACCAACACGATGTGGATCAGGGCAAGCTTAAGGATGCGCTAGATATGGAGGTTGAGTCCTGCGTTAACCTTGTGGGGGTAGAACTGAATACTGCAAGTAAGCATTTACTGACCTATGTTTCTGGTCTTGGTCCACAACTGGCTCAGAATATAGTTGACTTTCGTGAGGAGAATGGTCCCTTCGTTTCGCGTAAGGAACTGCTAAAAGTACCCCGTCTGGGAGCAAAGGCTTATGAGCTGTGTGCCGGCTTCCTACGTATCAGGGATGCTGCCAATCCCCTTGACAACTCTGCTGTTCACCCTGAGTCCTATCATATTGTTGAACAGATGGCTAAAGATTTGGGATGCACACTGGCTGACCTGATAAGTAATTCAGACCTGCGCAAAAAGATAGAGCTTAAACATTATGTAAATGCTAAGGTGGGGATGCCGACCTTGAATGACATTGTCGCAGAACTTGAAAAGCCCGGTCGTGACCCGCGTAGCGCTATAAAAGTTTTTGAGTTTTCACCAGACGTGCGAACCATCGAAGATCTGCGTATCGGAATGCGTTTGCCGGGTATTGTAACCAATATTACTAACTTCGGTGCCTTTGTAGATATAGGTGTAAAGCAAGACGGACTGGTTCATATTAGCCAGCTTGCCGGTAGATTTGTGTCCAACCCCAATGATGTAGTAAAATTACACCAACATGTGGAAGTAAAGGTAATGGATGTGGATGTTGCCCGTCGCAGAATACAGCTGTCAATGAAGGACTAGCGAGCTGTACCGATACTCATGATAGTTTTTGAGTAAGCCTTTGAACTCTTGTTCGAAGGCTTTTTGGTTTTTTGTGCTTCGTTGGTGAGAGAATCTGTATAGGCATGACTCTCTTGGGTGTTCAGCTTCTTTTGTTGTTTCTTTTGGTTGTCTTTATATGCAATTGTGTACACTACAGAGTCAGTTGAGACTGTAATCTCAGTCTTGTATAGGTTTCCCTGGTTACTATCGGAATCACTATGGTATAGCTTTCCGTTAGTTGAACACTTGGCAATAGTCAAGATAATTACTAAGTAAATAACTATTTTGAGTGCCTTCATAATATACTTATGTGGTTAGCAGTTAGGATGCGAAAATTATACCAGGGTTGCGTGACAGGAGTTATCTTTTATTTAATTCTTGTGTTTTTTATGCCAAACTAAGTGCTTGGTCAAGATCAGCTATGATATCGTCAATATGTTCCAGTCCTACTGACAAACGAAGCAGGCCTTCACTGATACGCATCTTTGCTTTTTCTTCAGGACTAAAATCCCAATAGATGGTAGAAGAGGGGTGTATTATCATTGATTTGTTGTCGCAAAAGTTTGTTCCCCTCCTTATCATCTTCAGGGCATTCATAAAGCGGAAGCATTCCTCTCTGTCCTTAAGTTCCACACCCACCAGACAACCGGGCCTTCCTCCTGTAAGTTGCTGTGCTCTCTCATAGCCCGGATCATTGGGTAGTGCCGCATACTTAACTGCTTTGACCTTTGGATGTTCTAGCAAGTGTTGTGCCACTTTGGTGCTATTGTCAACTATTCTGTCTATCCTGAGAGTGATTGTTTCCAGCCCCAGTAGTTGTAGGTAAGCATTGTTGGGTGACAAACAGGCACCAAGGTTACGGTAAATCTCCTTGTAAAGCCTTTTGAAGAAGGCGTCGGGACCAAACTTTTCTACATCTGGTTGAAGCTTGGTATTAGCAGCCCATTTGTCAGATTTATATATAAGTATGGAGCCGCCTATGGAGGTGGCTCCGCCTGATACAAACTTTGTATTAGAAAATATCTCAATGTCAACACCATGTTCTGAACAAGGAAAGAGATAGGGGGTAAGCACTGTATTGTCTACAACCAGCACTACGTTTTTTTCCTTTGCTATTTTGGCTATCCCTTCAATATCAAATAGAATAAGCTGAGGGTTTGTCGGTAGTTCGACAAAGATTGCCCTTGTATTGCCATCTATGCTTTTTGCTAAGGTGTCAAGGTGTTCAAAGTCTGTAAACCTGGCCTCTATACCAAAGGAATTTAGTGTCTTGGCAAAAAATGAGTAGGTATTGCCAAAGAGATAGGGAGAGGTAATGATATTGTCTCCCGACTTGCAAAGAGTTATAAATACGTTGGATATTGCTGCCATGCCTGATCCTACGCAAAGCACCTGTTCGGCACCGCTGAAAAGCTTAAGCCGTTCCTGCAGTTCAGCAACTGTTGGATTTGAAATCCTTGAATAAGCATGGGAGTCGGTCAGGCCCATAAAACTCTTCTCAGCATCCTCGGCGCTTTCGAAATCGAATGAGGCCGTCTCGTAGATTGGAGTCTTCAGGCTTCTGTGAGGAGCGGATGAGGTTTCAAAGGATCCATGTATAAGCAAGGAACTGATATGTCGCATCTTTTAGCTCAGGTTAGTTTACAATCAGTGATAATCCGTTACGCGAAGACCGCTGTTGTTTTCGATCAGAGTCAAAATTACCCCTTTTTGTTTTGATAAGAGAATTTTTACTGGATAAATGACATATGTCAGTGTGATTTTCTCACATTGATTAGATGGGACAAAATTTGCGAATAACCGGATAAAACAGTCTGAAATATACTGATTTAACGACAATTAAGGTGAAAAAAGAAGTGGTTTTTGACTAAGATTTTTGTTCAGCTTTTGTTAACACATTTAATCAGGCTGTAATTTAGAATGAACAGAGTTTGGCCTTGTAATACGTACAAAGTCAATTAGATACAAAAAATACAATTTAGACTCAGTCTAATTTAGTCTGAAATTTGATGCTGAAAAATTTGCCTTGTGTTTATCTTTGACTTACATTTGTTATACAAAACAACCAAAAAAGTTCAGCCATGACAACAATGCAATTTAATGACAAGCTGCTTGGACTGCAAGACAAGTTGCTTTATTTTGCTCTTAGTTTGACCTCTAATGATGAAGATGCAAGAGATCTTTTGCAGGAGACAACGCTGAAGGCCCTAACCTATCGTAAGCAGTTTGCTGCCAACACCAATTTTAAGGCATGGGTTTTTACCATAATGAAAAACACCTTTATCAATAATTATCGTAGAAATCAAAAGACTAAGAATACATTCGACGGAAATGAAGATGCACTTCGTTCAGCATACCGCAGGAATTATACATCTGAAACTCCTGAAATGGTACAAAGCGTAAGTGAGATGACTAAGTATATAGAGCGTCTTGATGATGATTTCAGGATTCCATTCCAAATGCATACAGACGGATACAAATACAAGGAAATAGCTGAACAGCTTGAACTTCCTATTGGAACAGTAAAGAGCCGTATTTTCTTTACACGTAAGAAATTGCAAGCTATGTTGCAAGACAGCGAAGGAAGCTATTCCTACTAAAAAAATTTGAAATAATACAGGTAAAGCAGTACTGAAATAGAAAATAATATTGTAGTTTTGGGTTTAGGTTTAGTAGATGAGTGGGCAGCCGGCCATGGTTCCTTTTGGGAATCGGGCCGGCTGTTTTTTATGGAGTATTTATCCCTAAGCGCTTTTTTTCATTAAATCGATACCTTGTATTTTCTATGCGCTGTTTATCGTAACGTGCGAGTGATGTTTTTGCTGCAAATACGGGCATTTTCAGGGGAAATGTAGTATATTGTGTTATTACCAAAACAGGATTTGATGCACACAGTATTGATTACAGGAGCTGCAAAGCGGATTGGCGAAGCCCTGGCTCTTTACTTTGCCCATAAAGGTTGGGAGGTTGTGATACACTGCAATAGCAGCAGGGAAGAGGCAGACCGCTTGTCAACCCGCCTTAGCAGTTTGTACAAAGAGAGACTGTTTCCCGTGATCGTGGCCGACTTCAGTGATCCTGTCTCAGCCTCTGATTCGATTTTTTCACAATTAAGAAAACTGAAACTAAGTCCTGAGTTGCTGATTAATAGTGCATCTGTCTTTAGTCCCGCTACGCTTGCAGATACATCATATACGCATTTGCGCAGGCAGATGATGGTCAACTTCGAAGCCCCCTTTATGCTGATGAAGGCCTTCAGGCAATATTGCAAAAAGGGCTGCATAGTTAATGTTTTGGACACGAGGGTCAAGAGTAATGATTCACGTCATGCTGGCTATACTCTATCAAAGAAGGTTCTGATGCATCTTACTGAAATGGCTGCTCTCGAGTGGGCACCTGATATAAGGGTGAATGCTGTGGCTCCGGGAGCTGTCCTGCCCCCGCCGGGGCAGGACGAGGCTTACCTTAAGGAAGTCGTTGCCAGAACTCCGCTTAAGCAATCGGTTCCCCTCGGGGATTTGGCTGATGCTGTTTGGTTTTTAGTTATTAACGGCACAATTACCGGACAGATTATCTACTGTGACGGTGGTGCACATTTAGGATATTAATATGGCTTGTATTGCGATAAGAGACCTGTTGTTGCGTACGGAGGTCGGTTTCAATCTCCACGAGATTGGAAAGAGGCAGGATATTGTGCTTAATATACGGATTGATTACACTCTGCACGGTGAAGAGCTGAGCGATAATCCTGAGGAAGCCCTTGAATATCGCTCTATTTGCAAAGAGGTGATTGGTCATGTGGAGAGCAGGAAGTACAACCTTATAGAAAAGGTGGCCTCAGATGTTGCCGAACTGGTCCTTGCACGAGAAAGGGTGGAGGCAGTAACTGTTGAGGTGATTAAGCCCAATGCTCTGAGGTTTTCGAAATTTGTTTCCTTTTGCATGACTAAAACCAGGAAGTAATGCAGGAAAGCAGTGCGGTAATTAGCCTTGGATCCAACATCGATGCCCAAAGGAATTTTGAAAGAGTACTGCAATTGTTAGCCGGGTATTTCAAGGTGGACACTGTATCTTCTTTTATAAAAACCAAACCAATAGGCATTACTGACCAGCAAGACTTTTTAAACGGAGCGGTTCTTATCCACACTGAAAGGAGTAGGAATGAGGTTAGGATCATCCTTAAACAGATAGAGGATCAGCTTGGGCGCGACAGGTCGGCACCTAAATTTGGTCCTCGTACTATTGATCTTGATATAGTAGTATGGAATAACGAGGTGGTTGACAATGATTATTATGAGCGTGATTTCTTAAAGAAGTCCGTTGATGAGTTACTAAACGGACAAAATTTGTAAATTTGGTTCTCCTTCTAATACGAGGTCTATGGAGATCAATACACTATCACAATTGGATGTAGCTGTTGCAAAGCGTCAGAAATCAGTCAGTTTTAACTTTCCTGCTCTTAGCAGGGAAGAGAATCTTAGCTGGGAGCAGAAATTTAACTCTTTGTTTGACGAATGTGGATGTGCTTCAGGCAGGAAGTCCATTATGTACTCGTCCCCCCTTTTGATTATAGTGTTGATCATCCTGAAAAACACTACAGATCTTAGCAGAACCATGATACTTGGCCTGTTTGTGGCATCTGTGTTTATTGCAGGTGTTGCAGGTAAGATAATTGGTCTGATTCAGCGCAAAAGTAAAATGCAGCGCCTGATGGATGAATTCAGGACCAACCTGAACAACAAATAACTATTGAT
>CAYNFX010000037.1:0-16517 GCA_964396555.1 uncultured Alkaliflexus sp. | reverse complement strand
ATAAAGCTATAGGTTGTACCAAAGACAGATCCTTGATTATCCCTATAAACAGTTTTGGGTGCACAAGCACCCAAAACCGAAATCACTAGTATTGTAAATCCGAAGAGTAACCTTCTCATCGTTTTCAATATTCATTAAGAACCGAAATCGTCGTATGCGATCATTTCCTTGGATACACCCAAATCATAAAGCATCTTGTTGACTGCTTCGTTCATCATTGGAGGTCCGCAGAGGTAATATTCAATTTCTTCTGGTTCAGAATGCTTAGCCAGATAATTATCATAGATAACCTTATGAATAAACCCGACTGAGCCATTCCAGTTATCTTCAGGCTGCGGCTCGGAAAGACCGATAGTAAACTTGAAGTTGGGAAATTCCCTTTCGATAGCCCGGAAATCTTCTTCGTAGAATATTTCCTTGACTGAACGAGCACCATACCAGAAGGTAACCTTACGGCCTGTCTTAAGTGTATGGAACAGGTGAAACAGGTGAGAACGCATAGGAGCCATACCTGCACCACCACCGATAAACATCATTTCACGCTCGGTTTCCTTAAGGAAGAATTCTCCGTAAGGACCTGAGATTGTAACCTTATCACCCGGTTTGCGTGAAAAAATATAAGATGAACAAATACCGGGGTTAAGCTTCATAAAGCCACCATTCACCCTGTCAAACGGAGGTGTAGCTATCCGAATGTTAAGCATAATGATATTACCTTCTGCAGGGTGGTTAGCCATAGAGTAGGCACGATAAGTTGGTTCAGGGTTCTTCATCATAAGATCAAACATCTTGAACCTCTCCCAGTCAGGTTTAAACTTTTCATCGATGTCCATATCCTTAAAATCAACTTCAATCTTGGGAACATCGATCTGGATATAACCACCTGATTTAAAGTCAAGTTTTTCACCTTCTGGCAACTTAACAACAAATTCTTTGATATAGGTAGCAACATTTCTGTTGGACACCACAGTACACTCCCACTTCTTGATTCCCAGGACTTCATGAGGAACCTCCATATTGATATTATCCCTCACCTTTACCTGACAGGCAAGTCTCCAATTATCAGCCTGTTCCTTACGTGTAAAGAATCCTGTCTCAGTTGGAAGTATTGAGCCTGCTCCTTCAGGAACACGGCAGCGACACATCGAACATGTACCGCCTCCACCACATGCTGAAGGAAGAAAGATCTTATTGCTACCAAGAGCTGAAAGAAGGTTTTGACCGGGATCTACTTCAAGAATTTTCTCCCCGTCGTTAATGTTGATTTTCACTTTACCCTGAGGGGTAAGTGTGGCTTTTATATACAAAAGTAACACCACCAGCAGTATTATTACTGCAAAGAAGGCAATTACAGAGGCAATTATTACCGAAGTCTGTATTGCTAATAAAAATAGATCCATTATCGTTCTGTTTATCTGATTCTGACTACAACTGAATACCCATAAAGCTCATAAACGAGATAGCCATCAAACCGGTAATAATAAATGTAATACCGAGACCTCTCAGAGGAGCAGGAACGTTGGAATACTGTAGCTTTTCACGTATTGCAGCAATACCGACTATAGCCAGCAACCAACCAATGCCTGAACCTAGACCAAAAACGGTAGCCTCGCCAATTGTAGCATAAGCTCTTTCCTGCATAAATAAGGATCCACCCATAATTGCACAGTTTACTGCAATCAGAGGAAGAAAGATACCTAGAGAGTTGTATAGTGCCGGAGCAAACTTCTCAACAACCATTTCGGTAATCTGAACCATTGCAGCAATAACCGCAATAAACATTATGAAACTAAGGAAGCTGAGATCGATATCAGCAAATCCTTCACCCAGCCATGACAAAGATCCGGCTGATAATACATAATTCTGCAGCAGCCAGTTAATGGGTACTGTAACTGTAAGTACAAATACCACAGCTATACCCAGACCCAACGAAGTCTTGACTGTCTTTGATACCGCCAGATATGAACACATACCAAGGAAGTATGCAAAGATCATATTGTCGATAAAAATAGACTTGACGAATATATTCAGTAAATTTTCCATCACATTAAGCTTTTAATACTGTCAATCTATGACTCGATTAGTTCCTTATTGCGGGCTCTCTGTACCCAAATGATCAGTCCAACAACGATAAGTGCCATTGGGGGCAAGATCATTAACCCGTTATTTACATATCCTAACTCGTAGAAACCCTGAGGAATAATCCTGACAGAGCCGATAGCTGGTAAAGTCAGCATCCCGGTTCCAAAGACTTCTCTAACAAGAGCTACGATTATCAGAATGATTCCATAGCCGGCACCATTACCGACTCCATCCAGGAAGGAAGGCCAGGGCTTGTTCCCCATTGCAAAAGCTTCCAGACGTCCCATTACAATACAGTTGGTAATAATAAGCCCTACGAAAACAGAGAGCTGTTTACTTACCTCGTAGGCAAACGCCTTCAGTATCTGATCAACGACAATAACCAAAGCTGCAACTACAACAAGCTGAACAATAATCCTAATTCTGGAAGGAACACTGTTTCGAATAAGTGAGATAACAAGATTAGCAAAGCCTGTAACAAAAATAACTGATACTGCCATTACAACAGCCGGCTCTAGCTTTGCAGTTACAGCAAGCGCCGAACAGATACCCAACACCTGGACTGTTACCGGGTTTTGCATTCCCAAAGGTTCTTTAAGCAACTTCAGGTTTTTTGCGGAAAATAAGGGCTCCTTTTCACTACTCATGGCTCTTCCTTTCTATGTTTTTTAGAAAATTCTCATATCCTTTAAAGTAATCAGCCAGCATCTTTTCAAGACCTTTGCTGGTAATGGTTCCTCCGGAGATACCGTCAACCTCATGTGTATTTGCTGGATCTGCAGAACCTTTAACAACAGATATTCCCTTTAGTACACCATTCTCAAATATCTGCTTACCGGGAAACTGGGATTGAAATATCTCGCCTTCAATTTCGGCACCCAAACCGGGAGTTTCTCCCTTGTGGGAGTAAACGGCTCCGTACAAGGTGTTGCCATCAGAATTGATAGAAACATATCCCCAAATCGGACCCCAAAGACCGGCACCTCTAACTTCAAGTATGTACTTCACCTCTCCATTGTCCAGGTGAGCTTCAAAAACTGGATATAAACGCTCTTCAATAGGTTTGCGCACCTCTTCGGCCAGATTTACACCCAAGGCTTGTCCATTTACCTTCTCCCCCTTGAAATTTACAACGTAGTTATTCTCGCCTATAAGCTTATCAAACAGTTGCTCAGCATTGCTTGCATCTGATTCAATATCTATAGACTGAAGAATGCTCGTCTTCTTTGCTACAAGGTCATTCCTGTCCTGAATGGGCTTCAGTCCGGTAGCTAAAAAGGCAAGTAATGCCGCTACCACAATAACAAGTACGGAAGCGTAAATAATTATATAGCTATTTCCTTCTTTATTCATGGTCTTATTCTTTAGTCTTATGCTTTTACTACTCCACGCTTCATTCTCCGCTTGATATTTGCTTCAACCACATAGTAGTCGATAAGCGGCGCAAATGTGTTCATAAGCAATATCGCAAGCATCATACCCTCAGGATATGCAGGGTTGACAACACGGATAAGTATAGCTAGTACACCTATCAGAAATCCGTAGATCCATTTACCTGTCTCTGTACGGGCTGCTGACACCGGATCTGTAGCCATAAACACAGCACCAAAAGCAAAACCGCCAAGGCAGAGATGCTGAATTGCCGGAATATGCATCAACTGATTTGTGCTTTGAGCACCTAGCTCATTAAAGGTAAGTCCCATCAGTAAACCACCGGCAACAACAGAAAGAATGATCTTCCAACTTCCAATACCTGTGACAATCAGTATTAGAGCTCCTATTAAAATCGCAAGTGTTGATGTTTCACCTATCGAACCAGGAATGGTACCGATAAAACTTTCAAGAAGCGAGTAGCCTATTGTACCACCTGTAGCTGCTACACCAAGAGCAGTTGCTCCCGTTGTGGCATCAACGCCGGGCATTTCAGCTATGCCTGAAATCCATACCATACCTCCCGACATTTGTGCAGGGTACGCAAAGAATAGGAAGGCACGTGCAAGTAACGCCGGGTTCCAGATATTCATACCGGTGCCACCAAAAACTTCCTTACCCAGAATAACTGCAAAAGCAGTAGAAACTGAAACCATCCACAGTGGTATCTCAACTGGCAGGATAAGTGGAATAAGAATACCCGATACAAGGAAACCCTCATTTACCTCATGACCACGAATCTGTGCGGCGGCAAACTCAATTCCAAGACCTGTGGCATAAGAAACTACTACTATCGGTAATACTTTGATCAAACCGTGAATCACATTCTGCCAGAAACTTGAATCCTCTCCAAGAATCGCAAAGTGCTGATATCCGGTATTCCAGATACCAAACAGGAAAGCAGGCAGTACTGCGAGTATAACAATACTCATTGTACGCTTAAGGTCCATCGCATCACGCACATGAACTCCGCTCCTACTGGTGGTATTGGGTACAAATAAAAAGGTCTCAAACGCATCAAAAGAAGAATGAAGCCAAGCAAAGCGGCCACCCTTCGAAAATTGAGGTTTGATATTATCCAGAAATGTTCTTAAACCCTTCATTGGTAATTATTTTGAAAATTAGTTGCCTAGTTCTTTTATCATAACTTCAATGCCTTCACGCAGGATTTTTTGAAGCTCCAGTTTTGAGACATCAACAAACTCACACAAGGCAATGTCTTCCTCAACTACCTCAAAAATACCCAGTTGCTCCATCTTGTCAACATTGTTTGCAAGAATGGCCTTAATCAACTGCTCAGGAAGGATATCCATAGGCATTACTTTATCATAGGCACCGGAAACAACTATAGCACGAAGTCCACCGTTCAGGTTGGCATTCAACCTATACTGCTTCTTCTTGCACAACCAGCTGAAGAAGGTGCGTGAAACGCTGAACTTTCCAAAGCCAGGTGCAGCCCATCCCATAAATTCATAGTTGTCACCTTCAGGAATTACTGTAACTTGAGTACTGTAATATCCAAGATAACCCTCAGCTCCGATGTTAGTCCCTGTCAGCACATTACCCGAAATAATTCTCAGACTGCCTTCGTTAAGATTACCTTTAAGTAATTCGCCAATTGCAGCACCAACTCGATAACGATAGTAAACTGGCTTCTTAACCTCTGAACCACATAATGCTACTACTCTTGAGAAGTCATGCTTTCCATGTAGAAAAATGCTTCCTATTGAAACGATGTCCTGAGGATTTATTACCCAAACTTTTTCTCCCTTGTTGATAGGGCTTACATGGTGAATCTGCACTCCTACGTTACCTGCAGGATGAGGTCCTGTAAACTTGTGTAACTTAACTCCCTGAATATTGCTATACAACTTGCAAGCTGAATCAGCGCTTACGCCAATATTAACTTCAGGAGCAAGTTTCTTCAATACCTCAATACCTGCCTTAAAAGTCTCCTCCTGACCAGTAAGAACAAACTCAACATCCAGAGCCAGAGGTGCAGTATCAAATCCAGAAATAAATACTGCCTTGGGACTATCGGCAGGGTTAGCAATAATGTCATACGGACGTTGGCGCAGATATGGCCATGCTCCTGCATTCAGAAGAATCTCAATTATAGACTCTCTGCTAAGAGAAGCCGGGTCACCAGCCTTAATCTCAAGATACTCGTCTTTATGATCGTTTTCGACAAGAATCTCCAGAATCTTACGACGCTCTCCTCTTATAACAGCTTTTAATGTTCCGCTTACAGGCGAAACAAACTTTATTTCAGGATGATTCTTGTCGAAAAAAAGCACCGTACCTATCTTGACCGGATCACCCTCGGCAACGACCATCTTTGGTGTGACACCATGAAAGTCTGCGGGCTTAATGGCAAATAAACCAGGCAATTGAGTCTGTCCGAAAACCTTTTCAGCCTTTCCCAATAGTGGTATGTTAAGCCCTTTCTTTATTTTTATCACCTCAGACATACTTGATTTTTGTTTATAATTTGCCGCAAAAATACATAAAGATTAGTAGTTTTCAATATTTATTTGGCTGATAAAACCATCATTATGAGCACGAAAAAACCACACCTGCTTGTCCGCAATCTTGCTAAATACTTAACTGATAAGAATTACGGATTTTTTTCTTTAAAATACTCAGCGGCGATCTTTGTGTTTTTCACAATATTTAACCTTACTACTGCTCAGGAAGTACTCAAAGAATACGTTTCACCAGCTATTAAAACGGTTCAACTCCACCGAAGTGACTGGCCCCTCTCTCATCCAATTATCCGTCTGGGGAGTGATCAAACGCTTGTACTGTCATTTGATGAACCCGGAAGTCAAATCAAAGACTACTACTACACCATTGTGCATTGCGATGCACAATGGAATCCATCCCCACTGATGTCCACTGATTACATACAAGGTATTCCTGTTAACCCAATAACAGACTACTCATACTCTTTCAATACCACAATGGATTATATCCATTACGAACTAAGCTTCCCCAACAGATCGATCCGCCCCCTGATATCCGGAAACTATGTCCTCGAAGTGTTTGAAGGGCCAACGGGTGGAAAGACGGTCCTCCGACAACGCTTCTATGTTAACGAACCTCTTGTAAAGATCCAATCCTACATACGCAACAGGCAGACTATGGCAACAGAGCCGGATTATCAGGAAATCAACTTTGAAATCATCCATAAGGGACTTTCGATAAACAATCCCGTGGAAGAAGTAACGGTAACAGTAATGCAGAATGGCCGCACTGACAATGTAATTAGTGGTCTTCGCCCCCGTTTCTTCGGGGGCGACAGGATGGACTTCAACTTTACACGGGAGACTGAGATGGAAGCCGGTAACGAATTTCGCTATCTGGATATTCGTTCTTTTCGCTTCTATACTGACAGGGTTGAAGAAATAGTATTCGAAGACCCATTTTACCATGTAAGTGTGGTACCCGAACGTCCTCGATTCCCTTCAAGTTATCAGTATCGTCAGGATCTCAACGGACGTTACTATATCGAATCAGATACAAGAGAGAATCCTGATACCGAAGGGGATTATGCTTTTGTACATTTCAGGCTATTTTGCGACAAACCTTTTATATCAAAACGGATCTATATTAACGGAGCTTTGACAAACTGGCTTCTCGACAGTTCCTCTGAAATGGAATATGACCCAGTGATAAATGCATACCGAACTACCCTGATGCTTAAGCAAGGTTACTATAATTACCAGTATGTAATGGTTGAAAGAGGGGAAACCCAGGGGGAAGTTTTCCAGCTTGAAAACAGTTACTATGAGACAGAAAACGACTATCTGATTCTTGTGTACTACAAGAAGATGGGAGAAAGGACTCACAGGCTTATAGGTGCCGAGGTGATAAATTCGGCAAGGAGCTTGCAAGGCTCAGGTAAATAATACTTACTTTTGCATCAGGCTGGCATTAATGATGTCATCCTGCTGATACAAGAGGAATGCAGTCATGAACTGGACAGACAAATTAAAGCTCGTAATACCCTTGCTTCGCAACAAGTTTGTGTTGACAGGGCTTATATTTATTGTCTGGATGTTGTTCTTTGACCAGAACAACCTGATCGACAGGTTTTCTCTTGCGGCTAGAATCAAGGATTTGGAGAAGCAGAAAGAACATTACCAGCAGCAGATTCTCGAAAACCGGACTAAGATGGAGGAGTTACGTAGCAATCATGAAAACCTTGAGAAATTTGCCCGTGAGGAATACCTGATGAAAAAAGACGACGAAGAATTATTTATTATTATTGAAGACTAGAATCCCTGATGAAAACTGACAGGTCGCTTTCCCTTCTAAATACTGCCGGAATGATATTTATCTTAGCCGGTGTTATTTTACATCTCGCAGATATAAATTACGATTACCTTGTAATGGCAATAGGCCTTTTGCCTGTTATAGGGATCAGAATCTACAATATGTCAAAAAGCAGCTCTGCCGAGCACCGCAAACATATGATTCATGTGATGAGTTCGCTGGCCCTCGCTGCAGCATGCGTATCCATATATTACGACACCACCCACTGGGTAGTATTTGTTTTGATCTTCGTAGTACTTGATCTTTACATCAGTTTCAGGGGGCTCAACTAATAAAAAGCGGGTTGGCTTTTTCGTATTCCCTGTAACATACCAACAGTTCCTCCTCAGTCAACAGGTCTCCTGCCGGTAAATCAAGCCTGAGTGCAAGTTCGGAAGCTGCATCAAACACTGGCGACTTTTCAAAAAAGTGTGTGTGTACGTAGTTGAGATACTTAACAATCCTAAAAGCATTAAACACTTCAAAAAACCGCTTTCCAAAAACTGCAACTGAAGAACAGTCAGCCTTAATAACATCAATATCCTTGAAAAACCCGCTGTTGAGTAGATAACTTCTTACAGGTCCTTCAAGCTTGTAAGTCCATGACTCATATTGATCCGCCGCTAGACCAAAAAGTTCATCTTTTATATCAAACAAACCCTTCAGGTGTTCATAGGCCCTTAGGTTATGTGTCAAAGCCGTACTCCCCCTTCCTTCAACATGGGCACTAATTGCAGCACCCGTACCAAAGATCACCCTATCTGACACCCTTGGAGACGGCCTAACCACAGTGCTGTTGATCTCTCCAAAATTGCCCAGGGGTATCAACTTCTGAAGAAAATAGAAATCCTCCCCAGCCTGTTTGCAAGGCATACCTCCGGTTCTGGCATAGGAGACAGCTCTCGTAGCAATCGCAGATCCTAACGAATGAAAAGGATAGATAAAGCCTGCCCAACTCTGTGCCAGTCTCATGTATCGCAGATGCAGTTCATAACTGCAAATGGCTTCATAAACTTCATCAGAAAACGCATCTCCATGCAAGGAGTGCTCAAAATAAATATTGGCGCCGGACCTGTCTTCAACCGAAAACCATTCTTCGATTGCCCTGAAATAATTCCTTTCAACAATTGAGTCGGCATCAAGGGTTACTATAATACCAAAGGGACGGTTTTCTCTTTGAAAAAGCTCGGCAGCAGCATCCATACCAATCTTACGAGCAGCGCCTGCTCCAAATATCTTTTTTGGAAGCCCCCAGGCTTCCAAAACCTCAAATTCCAACCATTCAGGAGCACCATTCACAGCATTTTGCACCATGATCCGCTGTCCTTCTTCATCGAGAGTTATATCCTTTTCTCCGGAATTTAGTACTATGACAACCCTTACCTTTCCCAAAACCGGAGCCTCACATTCCATAAGATTCCTAATTGTTAAAGGCAAAAAATCCCCTTCTTTATATGCTGGTATAACAACGATAATGAAAACATCAGATCCATGCCTCAGGCTACCATGCTTTAACGGATGTCTGGAAAGATATTTTCCAAGAATCTTGCAGGCTCTTTCATATAAAATCATCAGAGGTAGTGATATAGGCGTTAACAATAAAGGCCGTCCTTAAATCAGACGGCCTCTTTCAAAATCTCTATATAAAAGGGCATCCATAATAATCGAGGCCCTGTTTAAGTCAAATTACTTTTTTGCAGTTGCGTATCTTTCGTTAAGCTTTGCTACTACGTCATTAGTAACATCAAGAACTGAGTCAGCATATAGCAGATTATCACCCATTGTATTGCTCAACACCATACTGTAAGATCTTTCATTGCAGTAATCATTAAGAAAATTCGTAATGGTGTCGCGAAGTTGCTGATTCATTATATTCTGTGCATTCACCAGATCATTTGTAAGTCTGGCGTTAAGAGCCTGTAGCTCCTGCTCTTTCTGACGCAGGCGACGTTCTTCGCTTTGTGCTCTGTCAAGTGAAAGAAATCCATTGTTTTGCACCTTCCTCTGGAACTCCATCATATCTTGCTCGAAAACCCTGACACGCTCATTAAAATCAGTACGAGTAGATTCTTCTTTCCTTATTAGCTCTTCGCTCAACTGACGTGCCAAATCATACTTTATGATCAGTGAGTCAGTATTTACAAATACAATTCCCATCTCAGCAGCAGATCCATTGACATTATCTGAGCCTCCATGAATACTATTCCTATCAGATAACACAATAACAAAAAGAGCAATGACAGCTACAGCCAGAATCACATTGATTATTAATGATGTGTTTTTCATCGTTTCTACATTTGTTTATTAAGTAAGCCGCAATTATTGAATCACAAATATAAACTTATAACATACATTTAAAAACGATTTACATTTAATTTTTCGAACAGCCGACTAAACTTAAAACAAGGTACGCCTGGGTTGTACTTTGTTTGATCTTGACTCCCCTAGACCATAGCCTGGTTCGCTACATGGTATTGGACCACGTGGTATACTTACAGAAGGATTTCTCCTAAACCGATAGACTAGTGAGAATTCATTGCTACCACCACTATAGCCAGCAAGTCCTGAAATTGTAAGGTCATAACTGTACGCCAGATAAAGGGATCCAAGGTTAACTCCGAGACTAAATATAATAGCGTCGTTGTTGATAAGGTTTTCGCTGCTGACTCCTGGTATACCCCGGTACCAGATACCGGCCTCAATAGGATTAGAATACCAGTACACGCCAAGATCCAGCTGCTGGAAGTCCATCTGCCTGCGGTACATAAATGCAAGTGTAGCACTTTGCTCATCACGAAAACGACTTTGTTCCTGATAAACCCACTTTCCTCCTCCATAAACAACAGTCTTCATGGGGAGGTCAGTCTCGACATCTGTAAAGCCAAAATCGTTCTTCACAAGGTGGTCAAGGGTAAAACCAACCCAGAAAAGGCTCGAATACACCATAGCAGATGCTGCAGCATCGAGCTTCTTAAATTGTTCAACAGGAAATTCGGCATTGATCCAGGGGAAGGTCTCACCTCCGGGTCCAACCTGAGTAAGTTTTGACGGGTCTATCTTACGCTCTGCATACCTAAATTCTAAACCGGGCCTGACAAACAAATTCTCAGTAATTGCCAGTTCATAGGCATATACTAGCCCCAAATGTTGCGTAAGCAACTGACCTCCTCCCTGATCGTCTCTAACAAACAAAAGACCAACTCCGCTATTGAAATTGCTTAGGTATTCATCATAAGACGCGGCAATAGTTCTAAAAGTACTTCCAAGTCCTGGCCACTGATCCCTGTAATTCAAGGTTAGCCTTCCACCACTTGTAAAACCGGCAAAAGAAGGACTAAGGTAAAGAGGAGCCGAATATACCTGAGAGAAGGACACATCCTGACCCATTACCGGGCTGACATTAATAAAAAGTTGCATCACAAAGGCCAAAGCCACAATGAATACACTTGCTCTATGTTTAAACCTAAACATCATTTTTATTCTTTCGCAAATTGTTTCTAACGAACCAACAACACACTACCGGTTTTCCTGAATTCCCTGCCATTAATATATTTACCTGTGGCCATGTATACATATACTCCTTGTGGTGAAAGTTGTCCTTCATACATTCCATCCCAACCGCCATTGATATCTTCTGTTACAAAAATCCTCTGTCCCCATCGATTGAATATCTCAAGCTTAAACTCTGCCACATCAGAATATGCAGGTTTGAATACAACAACATATTCTGCAGATGGATCAACAGCTCCAGTTGAACCTCCGGGACGGGGCTTGAAGGCATTTGGGAATACCACAAATCCCTGTAGCTCGGCTGTTATAGCATCCTCCATTGTAAAGACATCAGTACAACCCTGCATACTGCTTACTGTCAGTGTAACATCAAAGACTCCTTCTTCCTTATACTCATAAGACGGATTGCGTTCTTCAGATATGGTTCCGTCACCAAATTCCCACATCCATGAAACTGCGTCTGTTGAAAGATCATAGAAGCGAGCCTTGTCACCGGGTATGTACACCACCTGCGGATTTACAGTAAAATAAGCCACCGGATGATCATAGACAACTATCGTCTTAGTAAACTGACCATCATTTCCGTCAGGACCGGGTGAAGTAAGTACTACCTGGTAAGCACCGGGTTTCTCAAACACATGAACTGGGTTCCTGTCTCCCGAAGAGTTACCATCACCAAAGTCCCAGTGATATAGTGAACCTCCTACAGAGTAATTTGTGAACTGTACACTAAGAGGATAACATCCGGAATTAACATCAGTAATAAAGGCAGCATCAGGAACTGGTCTGTAGTCAATACTAACCAAATCATAGGAAACGCATCCATTAACGCTAATCTCCCATCTGAATGTATTGATTCCATCATTCAGGTTGCTTACACTGGTGTTGAAGAATAAAGGATCCTCCAATACTGCAGTGCTTGTTCCGACTACAATCCATGTAGCATCAAGCCCTCCTGCATTGTTGGCATTCAGTATTGCCTCAGGACTATAAACAACCTGGTCCTCACCTGCATAAGCTTCTATCCTATTGCTTACAACAACTACCTCATCAAATGTACCGCACTCACCATATGTAACTTCCCAACGGTAAATATTCTCACCAAAACCAACGCTCCTAACAATAGTGTTGTACTGATTTAAATTATCAAAGGTTCCAGAGCCTTTAATCACTGTCCACTTTCCACTACCAGTCAAAGGATCATTTGCATTAAGTACTGTGTAGTTCTCACATATTTCCTGATCCGATCCGGCAAAAGCCTTATCAGGTATCTTATTAAATACTATTACCCTGTCAGTTGAAATACATGAACCCTTTCTAATAGTCCACATAAATTCATTTGGCCCAAAACCAAGGTTTCTGACTGTTGTCTTCGGATCATTAACATTTTCAAGGTCTCCGTATCCGCTTATCCGTTCCCAATATGCCTCATCATAATACAGTGGCACATTAGCATCAAGGGTCTGATAATCCTTGCAATCATCAATATCCGGACCTGCATTGGCCCTCGTAGGCTCATTATTAACTAAAGTAACTTCAGCATACTTGCTGCAGTGCTCCTGACTTACGGTCCACCTAAGGATATTTGTTCCCTGTGCAAGAGTAGTAACAGTAGCACGTGGATCATATGGATCCGAAATATTTCCTCCTCCAAGTACAAAGCTCCAGCTTCCTGTGCCATAATCAGGAATAGCAGCCTTCAGGCTAAAGGTAGATGAACAAAGTTCCTCATAGCTAGTACCTGCATATGGATCTGAAACCGAAGAATTGCGAATTACAACCTCATCCTGAAGAGTACAACCATCAATCCTTTCAGTAGTCCAAACAAAGATATTGTCACCATTTGCAAGGCTGGTAACACGTGTATTATACGAAGTTTCATCTTCAAACACTGCAGAACCGGTGATGACAGTCCACCTACCCCTTGAGCCAAGAGTAGGAGGTGTGGCATCCATTACATAGGTATCTGCACAAATAGTTTGGTCGTTACCTGCATATGGTATACTAGGGAGGTTATTGTTTACAATAACATCATCATAGGTAACACATCCATTGTACCTTACTGTCCATCTCAATGTATTAGCACCTCTGCCCAGATTGCTTACCCTTGTTGTAGGTGATGTAGGTGACTCAAAATTGGCTGAGCCCTGTCCGCCGGGAATAGACCATGTACCGACACCAGGACTTGGATTCCTGGCAGTAAGTACGACCTCATTTCCACAGACACTCTTGTCGCTACCGGCATCAGCGTCTATCCTATTATACTGAATCACCACATCGTCAAAGCTGTCACAGCCATTATTGACAATACTCCAGCGCAATATATTGTCACCGAATGAAAGACCGGTAACTCTTGCAGATGGATCCTCATAAGGATCTACATGTGTCTCAGAGTGGAGAGTAGCAGAACCACTTCTTATAGTCCACCTACCCTGACCAACAACATCCAGATTACCCTGCAGTACTGTTTCAGGATC
Source organism: uncultured Alkaliflexus sp. (assembly GCA_964396555.1). Lineage (GTDB taxonomy): Bacteria > Bacteroidota > Bacteroidia > Bacteroidales > Marinilabiliaceae > Geofilum. Next base: position 2,700 of record CAYNFX010000037.1, on the reverse strand, counting down.
ACATAACATCTGATCATCTCCGGCACTTGCAATAGTCGGCATATTATTGGTTATCACAACCTCGTCAGTATGACTGCAATTGCCATTTGTAATAGTCCATGTCAGTACATTATCTCCACGATCAAGGTTTGTAACTATAGTAAGAGGATCATTTGGATTCGCAAAGTTAGCTGATCCGGAACCTCCCCTGATACCCCAGGTACCTACTCCACCACTTGGATTGCTTCCCATAAGTTGAGTCTGATCAGAGCATATTACATTATCCTCACCTGCATTGGCTTCAATTAAGTTATTCCTGATTTCTACCTCAGAAGTTGAGATACAACCATTGTTGTTGACAGTCCACCTGAAGCGGTTTGAACCCCTGCCAAGTCCTGTTACGACAGCATTTGGATTATTGATATCAGCGGGATCAATAGTTCCTGCACCGGCAACAAGAGTCCAGCTTCCTACTCCATATTGTGGAGCTGTAGCTGCCAGAGTATAGGTCGGGGAACAGACTTCCCTGTTATATCCGGCAAACGATTGAGAAGGTTTATTGTTGGTTATAACAATAGTATCCCTCATTGTACACCATTCAGTAGAAATCTCATAAATCAGTTCGTTAGGTCCCTGGGCCAGATTCCTGACCATGTTACCTTCAAACTGGGCACCACCAGTTGATCCGGGACGCCATGTGGCCGTACCATAAACAGGTGTTGACGGATTAAGCAGGTAGAAATCATCACATGAAGAATCATCCTCTCCTGCATATGGCTCACTTGGTAGACCATTTGTGATAACTATGGTATCAGTACGAACACAGGATCCCTTAGTTATTGAATAAACCAGCGTAGTCGCACCCTTAGCCAGATTTCTTACATATGTTGTAGGATCTGTATCATCATCAAGATCACCACCACCCGAAATAATGGTCCATGCTGGGCTACCCATAAAATGAGGTGTAGTACGCGGAGCATTACCCCTCAACTGATACTGATCGGCACATAATGCAATATCATTACCTGCAAAGGCTTCATCAGGCTGATTGTTTGTGATTATTACATCGTCGTAGCTTAAGCTTGAATACTCGCTACTTCCGTACCTGATTGTCCATCTCAAAATATTATCACCAGGTGAAAGGTTGGTAACCCTTGTCCTGGGGTTGCTTTGATTCTCGAAAATTGCACTGCCCTGAATAACAGTCCATGTACCAATTGCACCCTGAGGATCATTAGCTTCCAGATGGCTGTAGTTGACACATACAGTCTGCGGACGACCCGCATCTGCATCAACAACATCTCCGTTGACGATAAGCACCTCTGCATAATCAGAACAGTTGCCGTTGGTCACAATCCAGCGAAATAGATTCTCACCTCTTGCAAGATTTGTTATCTGAGTATTGGGGTCATATGGATTGACAATATTTCCATTTCCTGATATCAGCACCCACTCACCTGTCATTCCGGGACCAACATGTGTAGCATTCATATAGATATCCGGTAGGGTAACGTACCTAATTGGATCACCTCCATTGACTGGATAAGGTCTGCTATTAACAATAACTACAGTATCTCTCGAATAACAACCTGAATTGTTTATCTCCCAGATAACAGTATTACTGCCCTGACCGAGACCGATCTTTGCAATATGAGGTCTTGATGGATCCTCAATTGTAATTATTGCTCCCGAAGCACCACCAACGATCCTCCAGACACCGCTTGCGCCAGCAGGCACAAGCGAACCTCTTAATGTTACTATGTTTTCACAAACCAACGTATCCTTTCCTGCTTCAACAGGGACCTTCAGGTTGACTATCCTCAGATCTGCAAAACTGGTGCACTTGTTATTGTTATTGACTGTCCATCGGAAAATGTTCTCACCTGAATCCAGACCTCTTACCGTTGTACGAGGGTCATTTATGTTATCAAATACACCAGCACCCTTTACTACTGCCCAGGTACCGACCTCTCCAACTGCAGGATCATTACCCGTAAGGACGTAAGTGTCACCGCAAATCCACTGCTGGCTGCCAACCACGGCAGTGGTGGCAGTATTATTGACAATCCTTACATCATCATAGCTTAGACAGCCATTGTTACTTACAGTCCACCTAAGTACTATTTCACCGCGCGACAGATTGTTTACAGTAGTCTTTGGATTGCCAGCATTAACAAAGCTTCCGCTACCTGTAACAAAGCTCCATGAACCGGTTAATCCCGGAATTGCGGGCAAAGCAGACGCATCTAGCACTGCTGAAGGATTGCATAGTTCCTGATCAGAACCGGCATCAACAAATAGCTTGTTATTCCTGATTGTAAGATATACGGCCTCGCTACACAATCCGTTGCTTACTCTCCATTCGAGAACAACCTCACCTATGGAAATATTACGGACCATGGTCACAGCACTTGTGGGCGATTCGATTTCTGCGTATCCGGTTACCACACTCCACCTACCAGAGCCCCATCCTGGAAGAGGCTCAACAGCACTTACCTCGAAATCTTCACCGCAGTTAGATATTACCTTTGGACCAATTATCTCAGCATCAGCGGGCTGACTATTAATCACAGTGACCTCTGCATAACTGGTACAACCGTTCTGTGTCAGCGACCACCTGAATCTGTTCTCACCAACAGGCATGTTACTTACAAGTACAGTAGCTGATGTGGTATTATCAAACTGAGCAGTAGATCCAATAGGATATACTGCGGTCCACTG
>CAYNFX010000036.1:0-17118 GCA_964396555.1 uncultured Alkaliflexus sp. | reverse complement strand
ATTTTAAGTGTTTTCATAGTGTGGTATTGTTTATAATCAGTAATTAATTAAAGCTATTCCTACATTCCAGGGATATAATTCCGGACCCTGACCCTTTTGAAACAATGGTGTCAAATCGTAGTTGAAAAACATCTTTATCCATTTGTACCCGGTCCTTACGGTCAGACCGTACTTGAAGGAATTAAGATTCAGGTCGTCACGAAACTTTTCCTTTTCTTTGCTGTCACCATCGTCATAAACCACCTTGGTGTGGGAACCCAGTCTGAATGCTCCGTAAACACCCCCACTTACAAAGAAATCTCTATTATTGCCGGGAAACTGTGTTTCAAGCAGCATAGGAACAGTGGGATAAGTGCTTGTTTTTGCATAGGACTGCTGGCCCTTCCAAAAGTTACAGGTAAATACAGTTTTTTTCAAAATGCAGCATTTTTGACCATCTGAACCTTTTGCAAGGACCGGAGGTTTTATATTCGAAAGATTGCGACTAAAAGATGAAAGGATAAATTATGGAACTTGGAATAGACAGTTTTGCGGCGGTAACGGTAACAAGTGAGGAGAGACGTGCTGTGGAAAGCCGGCAGGCTATTAATGAGTTGCTTGACAGAATTGAACTGGCCGACAGGGTCGGGCTGGATTATTTTGGCGTGGGTGAACACCACAGAGAAGAATACCTTGACTCAGCTCAGGTAGTGATTCTGGCTGCTGCTGCAGCCAGAACCAAAAATATCAGGTTGAGCAGTGCTGTTACAGTGCTTAGTGCCGATGATCCGGTCAGGGTATTTCAGGAATATGCGACGCTAGACCTCGTGTCTGGCGGACGTGCTGAGATAGAGGTGGGTCGTGGTTCTTTTATAGATGCCTTCCCACTTTTTGGTTATGACCTGAATGATTATAACGAACTCTTTGAAGAGAAGCTTGATCTTTTACTTAAGATAAGGGAAAAGACAAGAGTAACATGGAGCGGTAAGTTCAGACCGGCTCTCATGGATCAACCTATATATCCGCGTTCTTTACAAAAGAATATCCCTGTATGGATCGGGGTGGGAGGAACGCCTGCATCCTTTGTCAGGGCTGGTAAACTTGGTTTGCCACTGATGGTTGCAGTTATTGGAGGTGAGACGCATCGTTTCCGTCCGCTTGTCGATATGTATCGTGAAGCAGGCGTAAAGGCTGGTCATGATCTTGATTCATTGAAAGTCGGACTTCACTCGCTTGGCTATGTTGCCAGGGATAGTAAACAGGCCATAAAGGATTTTTACCCCGGTTATGCAAGAGCATTTACAAGGATTGGACTGGAAAGGGGATGGCCTCCTGTAACCCGAGCACGCTTTGAATCACAGTTGGGGCCAAAGGGTGCTTTCCTGCTTGGAGATCCTTCGGAGGTCGCGGAAAAGATCCTGCGTCACAGTGATGCCCTGGGCGGAATATCCAGGGTGACCTTTCAGATGGATAGTGCCGAGCTTAGTCATGAGCAGCTTTTGGAGGCTATCGAACTGATGGGTAAAGAGGTTAAGCCCCTGCTGGGCTAAGCTCAGATCTTATCTCAGGTAGTTGACCCACGAGGGGACTCTGCGGACAAGCTCAAATCCGTCGGCACTGATATTAATTGCAACAAGTTCACCTTCCTCATCATATATGTTGCCGAAACTCAGATTGCTGATGGGATTGACTCTCTTTAGCAAACTGGAGGCCATACTAGACCTGTTATCAGGTGCTGAATAAGCAGCTAGAATATCTCCCCTTTTTTCGGTAATGATCAGACTGTTGCTGATATATTGCGGGATCATTAGTTTTAACCCCTGCTCATATGGATCAGGACTTGATACCGCAAGCAAGTCCATATACTGTGCCGGATCAGGTGCCCTAAGGTATTCTGCTGCTATAATGCTCTCCCTGTCGAAGCCGGAATATTGAGTCTCTGAAAATACAGGATCCGGTGTCTCTTGATAATAGGCATACGCTGTCTGGATCTTATTTTGTTCAGGGAAAAGCGTTTTTACAAGCTTCCCTTCTTCAGATGAATAGACCTCAAAAGCTCCTTCTATATTTTGCTGCGTATTATCTCTGTTTTCAAACCCAGTTGCAGTGGTTCCGGAAGCAGAAGTGTCCTGGCTTTGATCTGCGATAAGGTCAGAATTGGATGAATCCGACCTGAAGAGGCCGTCTATGTTGACCAGTATTAGGAGCAGAGCGACTGCTGCTGAAGCTCTTGCAATATTAATCCACAGTCCGGTCCTATGCCTCTTAAGACTGTTTTTTGCAGGATAGGCTACAAACTCTGGCTCGAGTTTTGTCTTTTTGTAAAGCTCCCATTCATATCTTTCATATTCAGACATATGCTCTGTATGTTTAGGAAAATCCGTACCTTCCTCCAGAGCATTGATCATTGCATATTCATACTCCGAAAGATCTTCAAATGGGGCCGGAGCCTTTTTTAGTTTTTCTTTGCCCGGAAAGCTGATACAATCACCAGGTAAAATGAATGAGTCTTCGTCATCCATTTCGGCTTCCAGGTCGGGGTTGCTTAATAGGAAGGCATTTAGGATACGAACTTCATTATCACTCAGTCTGCCTTCAATCTTGTCAAGCAGCCATGCTTCGTAGTTGTCCCTTGTTATTTTTCTCATATCACTGCCTCCATTTTACCCAAGTATTTTTTCATCGAAACCCTGGCCCTGTATATATAAACCTTTACCTGACTTTCCGAAAGTCCTGTAATCTCATGAATCTCTTCATAGGAATAACCTTCGTAATCCCGCAGCATCAATACCATCTTCTGGTCATCTGGGAGTTGTTCAAGCCCTCTTTGTAATATCTCTTTCAGGTCGGAGTAGGAATTAGAAGTATGATGACCCACGGGAGCTTCGGTTTCAATCGACACAGTCCTTTTCCCTTTGTTGAGTTCGTCAATGAGAAGATGATAGGTTGTTGTGAAAAGATAACTTTTTGCTTTTGCAGGATCTACGCGGTCCTTGTACCTCCACAACCTTTCAAAGGCATCCTGAATAATATCAGATGCCCTATCCCTGTCCTTTATACTTTTAAGAACAAAGCGATACAGGTTGTCTGCATGATTATCTACACATTGATTGTAGGTTTCCTCGGTCATTTGACATTGCATTCTGGTTATACGACCAGATAAGGAGCCCAAAAGTTACAGCAAGGCCAAATTATTTTTCATGGTCTATCTGATATGGGTAATCTACGTTATAATGAAGGCCCCTGCTTTCACGCCGTTGCTGTGCCAGTTTGATAATCAGGTATCCGGTTTGAATAGCATTTCTAAGTTCACATAACTCCTTGGAAACAACCGACCTTTGATAGAGACTCTCAGTTTCATGATAAAGAATCTCCATACGGTCCAATGCTCTTTTCAGACGCAGGTTGGATCTAACAATACCCACGTAGTAGCTCATTATTTGTTCCAACTCCTTGCGCGATTGGGTGATAAGAATCATCTCCTCTGGTATGGAGGTTCCTTCATCATTCCACTCAGGCACATCATCTCTGAAATTGATTTCACTGACAATCTTGCCAGCATCTTTAGATGCGGTATCTGCATAGACGACAGCTTCAAGCAGGGAATTAGAGGCAAGCCGGTTTGCTCCGTGCAAACCGGTGCAGGAACATTCTCCAATCGCATAAAGTCGGCCGATACTTGTACGACCAGTCGTGTCAACTTTTATTCCTCCGCATGAGTAGTGGGCAGCCGGAACTACTGGGATATATTCTTTTGTGATATCTAATCCTAGAGAAAGGCATTTCTGGTATATGGTGGGAAAGTGTTTTTTTGTTTCCTCTGGATCCTTATGTGTAACATCAAGATACACATACTCATCACCAGTATTCTTCATTTCATTGTCTATTGCTCTGGCAACGATGTCACGGGGAGCTAGATTCTCCCGTTCGTCATACTTATGCATAAACTTGTTGCCATCCTTGCGACGCAGGATAGCCCCATAACCCCGCATGGCCTCAGTGATAAGGAAGGAAGGTCTTTCGCCCGGATTATAAAGGGAGGTCGGGTGAAACTGTATGAACTCCATGTTTTCGACCATTCCCTTGGCACGGTATACCATGGCAACGCCATCTCCGGTTGAGAAGCTGGGATTGGTTGTAGTCTGATAAACTGCACCAACACCTCCGGTAGCCATAACTGTCACTTTTGCAAGTATGGTTTCCACGGTGTTGGAGCTGCGGTTGAGTACATAAGCCCCGAAGCACTCAATATCATTCCTCCACCTTGTCACTTTTTCCCCAAGATGGTGTTGGGTAATTATCTCAACTGCAAAGTGATTCTCAAGTACTGTAATGTCTGGATGGTTAAATACTGCTTCAGTCAGGGCTCTTTGGATTTCAAAGCCAGTATTGTCTTTGTGGTGCAGTATCCTAAACTCGGAATGACCCCCTTCACGGTGAAGGTCAAATCTGCCATCACGTGTCTTGTCAAACTGGGTTCCCCATTCCACAAGCCGCTTGACCTGTTCAGGTGCTTCGGTTACAACGAGACGGACCACTGCCGGATTGCACAGGCCTGCACCTGCGATTAGTGTGTCGTTGATATGCTTCTCAAAATCATCAGGCTTATATGTCACAGATGAGATGCCTCCCTGAGCATATTGAGTGGCAGTATTAGCAGCCTTTTCCTTTGTGATAACACATACACTGCCATATTTGGCAACATTGAGTGCAAAGCTGAACCCTGCAATTCCGCTTCCTATTACAAGGAAGTCAAACTTCTTTCTAGATGAAGTGTCCTTTACTCGCATCACTCCTCATTTTTCAAGTATCAGACAAAGGTACGCAAAAGAGCTAATCAATAAAAAGCCCGTTTTGCTAAGATTTTGCAATTTTGTTGGTTATTTTTGCACTCCAACATATATAAATTATTTCTGATGGAGACAGTAGTTAGTGGAATCAGGCCAACAGGCAACCTGCATTTGGGTAATTATTTCGGAGCAGTAAAGAATTTCGTGAAGATGCAGGATGATTATGATTGTCTGTTTTTCATAGCGGATTATCATTCACTAACCACGCATCCCACGCCAACGGATCTTCAAGGTAATGTAAAGCAGGTTCTGGCTGAATATCTGGCTTCTGGTATTGATCCTGAGAAATCCGTTATATACATTCAAAGTGACCTTCCTGAGGTTGCCGAGCTCACCCTTTTGCTTAATATGAATGCTTATATTGGAGAGCTTGAGAGAACGGCTTCTTTCAAGGAAAAGATAAGGCAGAACCCTGACAATGTAAATGCCGGACTTCTTACCTATCCTGTGCTGATGGCTGCCGATATTATTATTCACAGGGCTAATAAGGTTCCGGTGGGAAAGGACCAGGAGCAACACCTTGAAATGACTCGCAGATTTGCTGCCCGTTTTAACAGGATGTACGGATCAGAGTACTTCCCTATACCTGAACCTTTCAATTTTGGTGAAGAGCTGGTAAAGATTCCGGGACTTGACGGAAGTGGTAAGATGGGTAAATCTTCCGGCAACGGTATTTATCTGGCTGAAGACCCTGCATCTATACGCAAAAAGGTTATGAGGGCAGTTACTGATGCAGGACCGGTGGAAAAAAACTCACAGGTAAGTGAGCCGGTTAACAATCTGTTCACTATTATGAGTGTCGTATCAAAGCCAGAAACACTGCAATATTTCAAGGATGCTTACAGTGACTGTTCAATCAGATATGGTGATCTGAAGAAGCAGCTTGCTGAAGATATTATTGTTTTTATAGAACCTATTCGTGAGCGAATATTAGAGATTCATTCAGATTCTGAATACCTTCGCAAGGTTGTAAAGATGGGTAAGGAGAAGGCTCATGCAAGTGCCTCCCAGACTATTAAGGCTGTACGTGAGCTTATTGGTATTCGTCCTTTCTGACATATTCCTTTTCACAGTATTTCTTGTACTTATGAAGCATCCCGGAAAGTCTCCATGCTTCATAAGGCACAGTGTGTCCTGAGTTAAAGGATACTAATCCGTTGGTCTCATCTATTGTTGTGATGAGTCTGAGGTTTATTACAAAGGTTGGATGGCAGCGGAAGAATCCGTGATTGCTGAGCAGGAGTTCGTAACGCCTAAGAGGTGCAGCTACAAAAAAGTCTTCCCCGGAAATCAACCTAAACTCGGCTCCTCCTGGTACGGCTCGACCGTATACTAAAGCAGACAATGGGGCATTAATATGCCCATTGTCCTGTTTGAATATTATTGATTTGTCCCCGTTATTGTTGTGAAGATTGCTAAAGAGCGTATTTAGGCGTTGACCATAGTCTGTATCATTGATTGAGTCAATTGCCTTATCTAGCGCCATCACAAGTTCGGATTCATCAAAAGGCTTCTTGAGAAAGTCCACTGAGGCAAACTGAACAGCTTCTTCTACATAGCTGTGAAAAGCTGACATGAACACAATTTTTGGTTCAATATCCTGTTCGCGGAGCTGCTTAAGCAGATCAAAGGCATTCCCGTCCTCAAGCTGAATATCCAGTATCATTAAGTTTGGAGCCAATTGCGGTATTTGTTGTGAAGCTTCTGCTACCGAAGAGTATTCACCTGTAACATTCAATTCAGGAAAGTGGTTATTGATAATCAGTCTGACTATACGTCTTGAAAAGATATCGTCCTCAACAATTACTACACTATAGCTACTGTCCATGGCTGGCGTTTTTAACAGAGTCCTGGCTTACAAGGGGCAGACTAATTCTGACCAAAGTGCCGTGATCAAACGGGTTTACATCCTTCTTGTCAATTATCTCAAGACCTACCTGACCTCCTGAGTCATTACGTATGACTTCAAGCCTTTCTTTTGTTAGTCTCGTTGCCATAGATTCATGGCTTCTGGGTTTTTCACTCTTCATCTGCATTGAGCTGTTTATCCCGGTGCCATTATCCTCAATTTCGATTATCATCTGGGTGTTAACCTTCTTAAACCTTATGTTAAGAGCACCTTTTTCATGTAAGTCCCATATGCCGTGTTCGACTGCGTTTTCAACAAATGGTTGTGTAATCATAGGAGGCACCAATACCGAATTGATATCCAGAGCCTGATCTATTGTCAGATCGTAATCAAAGGGGGTCATAAACCTTAGCTGCTGTAATGATAGGTAATACCTTAGTATTTCCTGTTCATCTCTTAGCAGTATGTAGTCATAGTGCGAAAGCTTCAGCACCATACGCATCAGTTTCGCGAAATCTGTAAGGAATCGTGTGGACTTTTCTGTGTCGTGTTCAAGTACGTAAACCTGAATTGCACTGAGGGCATTGAAAATAAAGTGAGGATTAAGCTGAGACCTCAGGAGTTTGTGCTGATGTCTCAGGTTTGCATATTTAGTTCTTAATCGGTGGCGGAATACAAGTACTGAAGCTGTTGCAACTATTACTACCAAAGCAATAATAACTACAAACAGCATCATACGCTGACGTATAAGTACTTCCTGTTGCTGCAGAGCTTCCTCGTTAAGTTGCTGTATCCTGTCCCTTTGAGCTTCTACTTCCATCATAGCTCCGATGGTGTTGAGGTGGTTCATGTTCTTCTCATTGAGGATGCTGTCCTTGAACTGCGTGGCTATTTTGAAATATTCAAGAGCCTGCTTGTAGTTGCCTTGGTTTTCGAAGAACGAGGACAGAAACCTTGCACTTTCTTCACCCTGAAAACGGGATCCAATTGATGAGGCGATTTCATAGGACTCAACAAGATTGCTCAGCGCTTCTTCGTGATTTCCGGTAATCAAATGAAGTTCCCCAATCTTTCCCAAGCTCATTGCAACCTGCATAAGATCGCTCATGGTACGGTTAATCTGTAGAGACCTCTCAAGATAACTCTCTGCAACGTCATATTCACCTTTGGCAATATAAGCAGCACCAATGCTATTATAACAAATAGACTGCCCCATCCTGTTGCCGGTCTTGGTGTTGTATTCCAGTGAAGTGAAAAAGTGGACCAGAGCGCTGTCGGGTTGCTCAAGCCTTAGGAGACACTCTCCAATGTTATTATGGTTTATTGCAAGACCTGTCTCGTTGTGTGTCAGCTCTGACAAACGCATTGAGCGTAACAGATACTCAATTGCAGTGTGATATCGTCCCAGATTGAAATTGACGTTACCAATACTGTTCATTGACACACTGATATTAAATGTGTCATTGACCTCCTCTGCAAGTTTCAGAGCTTTGAAGTGCATGTCAAGCGCAAGGGAGTTGTCATCAATGCGTCGGTATACAACACCAATCTGATTGTAAATATCTGCAAGCAGAACCGCATCATTGATACTTTGAGCCAGTTTAAGTGCCCTGTGGTGGTATTTTAGAGCTTCACCATATTGGGACCTGTTTCTGAATCTTTTGCCTACAGTATTGTAAATGCTGATCTCTTGTCTGATGAGGTTCCTTCTTTCAGCCAAATCAAGAGCTTCAAGTAAGAAAGCGTCAAGTTCTTCTGATTCTGCCCCTGTCTCATTAAAAAAGCTTTCCGACCGCTCAATCAACTGATTGGCAATCACAGAGTCGGATACAGCAATTTGGGAAACCTCGGGGTTTCCGGCTTCCTTATCAGAATTGCTTCTAATGCATGAGGACAAGTAAAGAGTCAGGACAGCGACCAGTATTACGGGCATTATCTTTGCCACCTTCACATTCCCCGGTGCATGACCTGTTTTGTTTATCATGGGTCCAGTAGTGCTTTATGCTGTACTAAAATACGAAAAAAGCTTTTTCAAATAACAATTTCTATCCCAATAGTTAAATAGTTTATCTTTGCCCTGCTTTTCAGCAAATGTATATTGATCAATACCACTGCTGATACAGCTTGAGCAGTTAGTTTAATTTCGTAGGGTCTGATGAAAATAGCCGATATCACATTTCGCGATCAACCGCTCTTCCTTGCACCAATGGAGGATGTTACTGATTTGGTGTTTAGAAGTCTTTGCAAGGACTATGGTGCCGACATGCTCTATACAGAGTTTGTTTCTTCGGATGCTTTAATACGCGAGATTGAAAAATCTAAGGACAAGCTTATTCTACGTGATAGCGAACGTCCTGTTGGGATTCAGATTTATGGCAAGGATCCTGACGCAATGGTCGAAGCTGCAAAGATTGCTGAGGCTGCAGGCCCTGACCTTATTGACCTTAATTTCGGATGCCCTGTCAAAAAGATTGCCGTTAAAGGTGCCGGATCGGGAATGTTGAAGACGCCTGAGTTGTTACTTGAAATCACAGAGAGGATTGTCAAGGCTGTCAAACTGCCGGTAACTGTTAAAACCCGACTGGGTTGGGATGAGAACACCCTAATTATCGAAACGCTTGCTGAGCAGTTGCAGGATGTTGGAATAAGTGCTCTTACCATTCATGGTCGTACGCGAAGTCAGTTATATACGGGAACTGCTGATTGGGAGAAGATTGGAACAGTGAAGAATAATCCCAGAATCAAGATTCCTATTATTGGAAATGGCGATGTTACAACTCCTGAAAGAGCCCGTGAATGCTTTGACAAATACGGTGTTGATGCTGTAATGATAGGCAGGGCAACAATTGGACGGCCATGGATTTTCAGGGAAATAAGGCATTACCTGGATACAGGTGAACTGCTGCAGCCTCTTTCCATGGAGGAACATGTTGACTTTGTAAAAAAGCACCTTTGCGCAAATGTTGAATGGCTGGGTGAGAGAAGGGGAATACTACATACCCGAAGACATATCGCTGTAACCTTCAAGGGCCTACCTCATTTCAGAGATAAAAAAATCAAGCTGCTTCAAAGCTCAAGCTTTGAAGAGATAATACAACTGCTTTCGGAAGTTGCTGAGGAATACAAAGGATTTATTCCTTCTGAAGTTCAGTGTAATACCGATTTACAATCGAACGAACCGGATACCACGCAGCAAGAAAACCTGTAATCGATACGGTTACAAATACTAAAATCACATCTCTCCAGCGGAGTATCACTGGATAATACTCAACGATAAAGGTTCCCTCTCCGCTAAACCTGATTAGGCCAAAGGTCTGTTGCAACCATATAGCTAGTAATCCAAGTGCAAGTCCTGCACCTGCTCCGGCTAGTGAAACTAACCATCCCTCAGTCAGAAAAATCCTGTTGATAAGTTTCCTGTCAGCACCCATGCTCCTAAGTGTCGAAATGCTGTGCCTTTTCTCGAAGATTAGCATAGACAGGGTACTAATCACATTAAAGATTGCTATAAGGAGGATAAAGGACAGGATAAGATAAGAAATAAGCTTTTCCATTGCCATCATCTTGTAGAAGGTTTCATGCTGTTCCTCCCTGTCTTGAACTATAAAGTTTTCTCCGAGAGTTTTCTTTACTGAAGCCTTGACCACATTCGCCTGTAGCGGATCGGAAAGCTTTATACCTAGCCATGACACTGTGGTAGTATCATAGCTCAGTATCTGCCGTGCCTGATCTATATGTATGATAACATATTTGGCATCATAGTCTAGTTGATTGACCATGAAGATTCCTGAAGGATTTATATACGTGCTGTTGAAAGCTTGGTCGGGTCTTGCCAAGTTTATTTTCCTGGTTCTTTCAGGAGTATAAAGCATTAGTGGGGTGACGAAGTTAAGCCTGTAGCCCAGCTGGTCAGCAAGTGCATAGCCAAGTATTCCTTTATTAAATATGTTATCTCTAAGGCTGAATTCACCTTCAATAACTATTGAATCGATTGAAGATACTTTGTTGAAATTGTCGTCTACTCCAAGAACAAGACCAGGAACCTGTCTCTTGCCAAATCGAAACAGGGTGTGATCTTCCAAGGCTTCGGTAAGAGCTTCAACGCCCTCTATTCTGACAAGTCCCTCATAATTGATTGAGTCGGTCGAAAAAACCTTTCCGGTACGAGGAGAAACCTTAAGGTCCGGATCGAAAGATCCATACAGAGACCCAATCAGGTCGTGTAGGCCGTTGAAGACAGATAGAACTATCAGCAGGCCGAAAGCCCCTATCATGACCCCAATTACAGAAATCCAGGCAATAATGTTGATTATATTCCTGCTTTTCTTTGCAAAAAGGTATCGTATTGCTATTCTTACTGCTATGTTCATTTCAGGCTTCTTTTATTTCCTGGCTTTTACGATTAGGCCCGTTCCTTCCCTGTGAGTCAGTGCCATATCAATATGGTTGAGTATGTAGGCTAAGGGGTAGGTCACTAGATAATAAAATGGAAGCACTATGAAAAATATCTTGGTAAAGTTGAGTGCCAGAATTGGCACCTTCATAGAAAGTTTCCATGCAAGGCTTCCGGGTTTGCCATAAGAATAAAGGGTTTCAACTTCTGAGAACCCCGATCTCATTAGTTTTTGCCTGATGTCATCTGCGTTATATCCATCCCTTACGTGCTCATCAATAAATCCAACAGCACCATCATTATCATAATGGTGCACATCGGATCCGCCCTTGTCCGATGGGGTTGAAATAATAAGCATACCTCCTTTCCTAAGGGAATTGCAAAGATTATTCATAACCTTTTCATCCTCTTCGATATGTTCCATTACATCTACCGAAAGGACAAGATCGTAAATACCTTGTTCATTAAACTCTTCCAGAGAGACACAATCGAATACAACCCTATTTGCAAGACCCCTCTTTCCAAAGAAATCATTGCAGTCGGCTACCTGCTCTTCCTTTACGTCTATGCCTTTTATCGAATAACCAGATCCAATACGTGCCATGCGCCATACATACTGTCCAAATCCAGAACCGGCGTCAAGAACTTTGGCATCCGCACGGGCTGTTTTCTCCCACCTGCGTAATTCCCGTCTTACATACCATGAGCGGAGCAAGAGCAGATCAAGAAGATTGTAAAAGAGTACTCTGAGTCCTGGATGCAGGTTAAAGACCCTGCCAAGGGAACGTTTAATAGGGTCGTATTGCATCTTCCTTATTTTAACAGATCATCAATCTTATTAGCATAATCTAAACTGTCATCAATAAAGAATTTCAATTCAGGAATAATGCGAAGCTGTTTTCCAACCCTTTTCCCCAACATGAATCTGATTTTTGAGCAGTTCTCCGCAATGTTGCTGTGAATTACCTCAGTGCTTTCGGTTGGGAATATACTTATATACACTTTTGCTATGCTAAGGTCGGAACTAACCCTTACTACCGTTGCACTAACCATCGTAGCTCCAATAATGTCGCCGACTTCCCTTTGAAAGATCTCGCTCAGTTCTTTCTGAATGAGTCTGTTTATTTTTTTCTGTCTAGTTGAATCCATATTGTCAAGATCTTTAGGCTTCAAAAATAGCTAAAATTTATGGAAAAATATTTTGAAAAAATTTGGTACCATGTATTGCATGGTACCAAATAAATGACATATATTTGCAATGCCAACAATGTTGTAAAGGATAGTAGTGGAATTCCTATGGTAGTTTTTAAATAAAAATCAGGGATTATGAAGCTTGAAAATGTTAAGGCTCAAATGCGAAAGGGGGTGCTTGAGTATTGTATCTTATCGATACTATCTGTCGAGGACGCCTATGCATCTGACATTATCAATCAGCTCAAAGGAGTTGAGATGATAGTTGTAGAAGGGACTCTGTATCCACTTCTTACACGACTAAAGAATGATGATCTGCTTAGTTACCGCTGGGAAGAGTCAAATCAGGGTCCCCCACGCAAGTACTATGCTCTAACAGACAAAGGCCGGGAGTTTCTCAATGAGCTTGACAAGGCCTGGTATGAACTTGTGGATGCCGTAAGTATGATACGCCGTAAAAACACAGAAGAATGAAAAAGACAGTTACTATAAACATAGCATCTGTGGCCTTTTATATAGATGAGGATGCTTATGAGGAATTGAAAAGATATCAGCAAAAACTCGAGTCCTGTTTTGGTAACAGGGAAGGAGGAGCTGAGATAATCAAGGATATTGAATCGAGGATTGCAGAGCTTTTCTCTCAGCGTGTCAACCCTGGGGTTTCGGTTATTTCAATTGATCATGTTAAGGAGGTTATTGATATTATGGGCCAGCCGGAAGACTTTGAAGGAGAGATCAACGAGGAAATGCCCACAGGTGAGACCGGTCAAGCCAGTGCCGGTGCTACTTACAGACCACGCAAGCAGTTTTACAGGGATATTGACAACAAGGTTCTTGGTGGTGTGTGTAGCGGTATAGCTGCGTTGATTAATATCAACCCTCTTGCGGTCAGGTTACTGTTTATTATCCTTCCGTTCCTAAGTATGGGGGTGATTATTCTGATCTATCTGATACTTTGGATAGCTGTTCCTCCGGCAATTACATCAGTTCAAAAGTTGGAGATGAGGGGGGAAGACATCACTATCTCATCTATTGAGAAGACAGTTAAAGATGAGTATAATCAGCTTAAGGGTAGGTTGTCAAACTATGGTAAAAAAAAAGTAGCAACTGAACCGGATGTGAACAGGATTGACAGGATGAACAGAACTGACAAGAGCATTCTGGTAGTGGCTGCCGTTATCGGATGTCTAGTGTTATTCAGGAAGGTTGCAATGCATTGGTCTTTCAGTAACATTACAATCAATACACCATTTTTAAATTTTACTTTAATTCCCTATACTATGATATTATCACTTATTGCTTCGATAGTGCTTTTTATTATGGGGCTTAATTCACAGGGAACATCCAGGACAGTACTTCTGGTATCGGCATCCGTTTTGATGGCTTTTGTATTGGCAAAATTCATTGGTGCCCTTGCCTTTGCTCCCTGGTTTTTCACAATGTTTTAACGATTAACAGGTAATAAAATGAAAAGGACTATAGTAATTAACCTGTCTGGACTAGCATATACTATTGAAGAGGATGCTCATGATAGGCTAAAGGGATACCTTGATAAGGTAAGGGTTGCTCTTGGAGGTGGAGAAGATACTGAAGAGACCTTGAAAGACCTTGATGCAAGGTTGGCAGAACTTTTTACACCGGTTGCCATGAATCAGCGGTCAATTACCATCTCTGATGTTGAGGAGGTAATAAGAATTATTGGTGACCCTGAGGTCTTTTCGTCAGATCCTGTTAAAGAAGGTGGCAGGAATCAGGAGGGTAAAGGAAGTGATCTCGGAACAGGCAAGGAGGTTCCCATTGTTCCGGTAAGGAGAAGGCTATACAGAGATCCATATTCCAGGGTTTTCGGTGGGGTATGTAGCGGATTAGGTGCCTACTTTAGGATAGACCCTGTTATCTTCAGGATTGTCTTTGTTATTGGCCTTTTCTTTGGGTTTGCCATTATACCCTATATCTTTCTTTGGATAGCAATGCCTAAGGCAATTACAATTGAGCAAAGGAGTCAGATGTATGGAGGAGAACCTTTTGCAAATTTTAATACAAGTGTAAAGAAAAACGTTAGGGTGAACTCTGGTGCAAATACTGTATTTTATGTATTCAGGGTTATTTTTGGAGTTATACTGACTCTGGTCAGCTTTGTAATTCTTACCGGTATAGTGTTTACTTTTGTGTTTTTTAGTAAGGCGGCATCCATGGCTCCTGAATTGGTACCTGCAATTGATATGGCACACCTGTTTGCAGGTAGTTTAAACAGTACATTGTTCTTTGCCGGTCTGTGGCTAACCATAGGCATACCTGTACTAATGATACTTTATCTGGGTCTCCATTTGATCTTTAACTTTCGTTCTGGTGGAAAACTAATTGGTACACTTGCTTTGCTTTTATGGCTTGCCGGAATTGGCTCTCTTACCTATAGTAGTATTGCAACAAGTATTGAATTCAGAGAAAGAGCGTCGGTGGAACTCCCGGTATTTCCAGGAACTTTGAGTAGTGATACCTTGTATGTTAAGGCTTCGGACCTAAATTTTTCAGGCGGTGATATGAGTATAACTTTCAAAAATATCCACCTGGGGTATGATCAAGACAAGAACGTGTTTTATGACGAGCCGGAGATCCTTTTAATTGAGGGTGCAGATAAACTTGCTTTTGTTGTACAGAAGAAGTCTTATGGTCCAACTGAAGAAAAGGCACGTCGTTATGCCGATGAGATTGATTACTTACTTGAATTTAATGGGTCTGAACTTGTTCTTGACAGAGCCTTTGAAATACCAGCTGAATCGGGAATACGTAAACAAAAGGTTATCGTCAGAATCATGGTTCCGGAAGGTGTTCACGTTGAGATAGACAATTCATTGAAGAGACTGACCCGCTGGTCGATCAACTAAACTATAAGGTAGTATGAATGAATAAAGGCTCGAAGCATTGTAGCTTCGAGCCTTTTATTTTGAGTAATCCATTATTTGAATTGATCTGAGAGTATGAATCCTGCTTTGGGCACGTTTTCAATCTTTACAGAACTATCCTTGCCAAGGCGTTTGCGGAGCCTGGTAATAAAAACATCAAGGCTTCTGCCATTGAAATAGTCATCCTTTCCCCAGTATTTTTGAAGAAGATCACTACGACGAACAAGGTTATTTTTGTTTTCACATAGCATTCGTAGCACATCACATTCCCTGTAAGTCAGCCTTTCTCTATCATCTTTATAAACAAGACACTGATTCTGGATATCAAAAGTATAGGCCCCGATAGATAATGGTTCCTGGTTTATTACAGTAGCATGACTAACCAATGAGTATCTGTTGCGAATTGCATTGATGCGACAAAGGAGTTCATCCTCATCAAAGGGTTTGGTAATGTAATCGTCTCCGCCAAGGCTGAAACCCTTCAGTATGTCCTGTTTGAGGGAGCGGGCAGTAAGGAAGATTATTGGTACAAGTTTGTTCTCCTTCCTGATTCTTTCGGCCAAAGTAAAACCGTCAATTCCTGGAAGCATCACATCAATTATGCAAAAGCCAGCACCTGATGTTCTGAATGCAGACAGCCCTGAATCCCCGTCTTTGCAGAGTGTTACCTCAAAGTCGTTAGAGGTCAGAAATTCTTTGAGAAGAAATCCCATGCTTGGATCATCCTCAATAACAAGTATTTTGTTATCCATTCTTTCAATTTTCCTTTAGAGGGAAATATAAGAAGAATTTGCTTCCCTTACCAGGTACACTATCTAAATCTACTTTTCCACCATGACTTTCAACAACTTTTTTGACATATGCGAGTCCCAGACCGAAGCCTTTAATATTGTGAACATCACCGGTGGAAACCCTGTAATATTTTTCAAATATACGTTCCTGATCTTCTTTCTTTATTCCAATACCATTGTCAGAAACGCAAATAATTAGATATCTGTCCTTGTTCTTTGTCTCAATACTGATAACCGGCTTCCTGTCAACATATTTCAAGGCGTTATCTATCAGGTTGGATATTACATACCTGACAGGCTCTGCTTCTCCTTCGATAAAATATTCAGCAGCCTCGGGGCTGAAGTCAACCCTTCCTCCTGCATGTTGCAGGTGGTAACTAAATGTTCCTATCACATCCTTTATAAGTTTGTGAATGTCTATTTGCTCTTTGAGGAAGGGTTCATCAGACCCTGAATTAGATACCCTTAGGATGGACTCGACATGTGACTGAAGGCGAAGGGTCTCATCAAGGATTACCTTAACGTATTCACTTTTTTTATCAACGTCAAGTCCGCCATTGTCTTTTGCTATCAGTTTCGTAGCAAACCTGATATTGGCGATAGGAGTCTGAAATTCATGCACCATGTTGTTGATGAAGTCGGATGTTGACGACATCATATTTCTCTCACGCTTGTATAACCTCCAGGTTATAAGGAAGGATATCATAATAAAGAGAATAAAGGCAACCGAGACACCCAACTGACTCCAGAGCTGGGCTATTAGAAACTGATTGCGGGTGGGAAACTGAAGACGGATCTGTACCCCGTTCTGATCGACGATCCCGTTGAGATTTTGTTTATAGCAGGTAGGATTAAATAGCAGACCCTTGCTTTGAGGAAGAAGCGTGTCAGTTACCTCGAAGGTGTAAGGCAGTTCTATATTATAGATACTGAGGTTGGCCCTTATTATACTGTCCACCTCACTGCGCTTACTTTTGTGTACATCATCGGGACACTGTTTTAGGCATAGATAGTCGGACATATCATTACATCCGTGTACCCTATGACCTATCTCATCACGGGCTCCCTTTAATGCCATTGAAACCCTGTGATTGAAATTTTGTTCCTCAAGTCTTGCTGACCTATATATCCAGCTAATCTGGATTAAAAGCAGCAGTATAAG
>CAYNFX010000035.1:0-17708 GCA_964396555.1 uncultured Alkaliflexus sp. | reverse complement strand
ATTACGCCTTCCTGTCTTTCTTTAGGTATTGCATCAATATTTTCAAAGATCGTTTTCTCTTCATTCATCGCTTCGCCAAAAAAAATTGGAAAAGCGGTTGCAAAGATAAATCAGTTTTTTCGAACTTTCAAAACAAATTTCGATTTTTCATTAAAAATCTTTTTTCTAACTCTGTTGCAGGCTAAAAGCACCGTTATTCAACATTTGTAAGCCTCATCGTTTTGAAAGCGGATGCAAAGATAAGGGGTAATTTCCTCTGCTTCCAAATCTTTGAACACTTCTTTTGTGTTAAAAAAGATAAAGCACCTGATAATCACCAAAAATAATCCTGCCACTGATGGCTAAGTTTATTTAAAAATGGGTGAATAAACCATCAATTGTAGTAACTTTGCGGCGCAATTATTTACCCCTGTGGGAATAAAATAGATTGATGTACAGATAAATAACAGGAAAACAAAGGCGAGATATGGGGCACAAAGCAGGATATGTAAGTATAGTGGGAAATCCAAATGTCGGAAAGTCAACACTTTCCAACCTCCTTGTGGGGGAAAGGCTTTCTATAATAACCTCCAAGGCTCAGACAACAAGGCACAGAATATTTGGAATACTCAACGGTCCTGAATACCAGATTGTGTTCTCAGATACACCTGGAGTTCTGGAGCCCAAGTACAAACTTCAGGAGGCCATGCTAAAGTTTAGCAAGTCCGCCCTGGCCGATGCCGATGCAATACTTTACATAACTGATACAGTAGAGACGCCAGGCAAGAATTCAGAATTCCTTCAGGAGATCAATAAGTCCAATATACCGGTACTTCTTGCAATAAACAAGGTAGACCTGTCCAACCAGGATGAGCTTGAGCAACTGGTGTTGCAATGGAAGGAACTGCTTCCAAAAGCTGAGATCTTTCCGATCTCAGCCTTGAAGAAGTTCAATACAGAAAACCTTATGGCACGGATTATGGAACTAATGCCGGAGTCCCCTCCATATTTTGATAAGGATGCACTTACCGATAAGCCAGAGCGCTTTTTTGTATCGGAGATAATACGTGAGAAGATCCTGCTTTATTACCAGAAAGAGATCCCCTATTCAGTTGAAGTTGAAGTCGAGGAGTATAAGGATCTTCCTGAAATTGTCAGGATCAGGGCTGTAATACACGTGTCCCGCGAATCTCAAAAAGCAATAATCATAGGTCATCAGGGTAAAGCGCTCAAAAAGACCGGTACCGAAGCAAGAAAAGAGATTGAAACTTTCCTGGGCCGAAAGGTATTTTTGGAACTATTTGTAAAGGTCACAAAAGACTGGCGGGACAAGGAATTGTTCCTTAAGAATTTTGGTTACGAATTATAATCACAACAAACAAAAAAAATAAGAGAGTATGGCAAATATTGTCGCAATAGTAGGACGCCCCAACGTAGGAAAATCCACTCTGTTTAACCGCCTTACGGGACAGCGCCACGCTATTGTGGATGAAGTCAGCGGAGTTACCCGCGACCGATTATATGGGAAAACCTTCTGGAATGGGGTTGAATTTTCAGTGGTAGATACAGGAGGTTATGCGATCAATTCTGATGATGTTTTTGAAGAATCAATAAGGGATCAGGTTACTATAGCGATAGAGGAGGCAGATATACTGCTCTTCCTGGTGGATGTTACCACGGGACTCACTGATTATGATGAGATGCTTGCCGAGGTAATAAGACGGGCTAATAAACCAGCCTTTGTGGTGGTCAACAAGGTAGATACGGGTGAGCGTTTACCGGAAGCATCATATTTCTATTCGCTTGGATTCAAAGAGTTGTTTTCAATTTCATCGATCAACGGTTTCGGCACCGGTGAATTGATGGATGCACTTGTAGAAGCGCTGCCTGACAAAGAAAGCGGCACAGCAGAAGAGGAGCAATTACCCAGGTTTACAATAGTTGGAAGACCTAATGCTGGTAAATCTTCACTCCTTAATGCTCTGACAGGAGAGGAAAGAAATATAGTTACTGATATTCCTGGTACAACGCGAGACAGTATACACACACTATATAACAAGTTTGGCCACAGGTTCCTTTTAGTCGACACTGCCGGTATCCGCAAGAAAGCAAGGGTAAAGGAAGACCTTGAGTTTTACTCCGTGATGCGTGCAATCAGAGCCATTGAAAACTCTGACGTCTGTATACTTATGGTAGATGCTACCCGCGGTTTCGAAGGCCAAGACCAGAAGATCTTCGGACTGGTAGAACGCAACCGTAAGGGTATTGTCGTAGTGGTAAACAAGTGGGACCTGGTAGAAAAAGACAGCAATTCAGTAAAGAAATTTGAAGCCGAAATACGTGAACAAACTGCTCCATATACTGACTATCCGATAATCTTTACATCGGTAACCAATAAGCAAAGGATATTCAAGGTAGTAGAAGAAGCTATGAGGGTTTATGAGAACGGAACCAGGAAAATCGCAACGTCGAAGCTCAACGAGTTCTTCCTGCCACTTATTGATGCGACCCCTCCTCCAGCTACCAAGGGGAAATATATCAAGATCAAATATATCGCACAGCTCCCGACTCAACCGCCATCCTTTGCGTTCTTCTGCAACCTGCCGCAGTATGTGAAGGACCCATACAAGCGCTTCCTGGAAAACAAGCTCAGGGATACATGGGATCTGTCTGGAGTACCTGTCAATATCTTTATGAGGAAGAAGTAGCATTATGGCAAATAGTGCACGCATCAAAAAATTGATGCGTCGTAGGGTATTATATAAACTTTTCTTATTTTTACCCAGTCTAAATAAGCATCCTTATGAGTATTCATGCAGATATGAAAATGGCTGATCTCGTTCAGCTTAACTTTAATGTTCTGGCTGTTATTCAGCGCCTACAGATTCCCTTTGGTTTCAAAGACAAGACCGTAAGGACTATCTGCGAGGAACAGCACATGCCTGTCACATTCTTTATGGAACTGGTACACTGGTTTCTGGAACGTGAAAACTTCCCCCAGGAGCAGTTGATAAAGGGAGATGCAAAATGGCTAATTACATACCTGCATAATACTCACCAGTATTATCTGCATTTTCAGATACCACGAATAGAAAAAGAAATTGAATATCTGGAACAGTTGTCGGGCATGCCCGACAACTCAGTACAGCTTATGCTTGGCTTTTTCAGGGAGTATATCAGAGAGTTTACAGAGCATATAGAGGACGAGGAGAATACCACCTTTCCTTATATTCTGGCTCTTTCGGATGCTATAGAAGGTGGTATGAGCAAGGAGACCTTTAATACGAGGTACAAGAATTATTCGATAGACAAGTATCTGGAACACCACAGTGACATCGAAGAAAAGGTGTTCGATCTGCAAAGCATACTTCTGAAGCATTTACAGCCTCAAATCAGTAGCATCCAGTTTACAAACCTCATCCTTGAAATAAGCAGGCTGGGTAATGATCTTAAAGATCACACACTGCTTGAGGAGAATGTCCTGATACCTAAGGTGAGACAGATGGAAAGAGAGTACAGAGCACAAAATAAAGGTTTATAACTGGTATCTCAATGTTAAGAATCTTAGTAGCTGAGCAATCCTATCTCCTGAGAAAAGGATTGATGCATATATTAAGGCAGTTTCCCGAAACCGGAGAAATTGAAATCCTTGGCTCTAACCTTGGTATTGAGGAGGTTATGCAGCATTTAGACCCGGATCTGCTAATAATTAATTCAAGTATTGCAACCACTTCAAATGACAAACCGCTGTCAGAGATCATACCTGAACATTGCAAAATACTTCATATAATCAACACTACACTCCCACATGGTGCCCCTGACAATCAATTATCTATATATGATTCAAAGGTGACTTTGATGGAGAAGATATCCAACACTCTAAAGTCGATATCTGAAAACAAGAGTGTTCAGGAGTCAGAAGAACTGACTCCCCGCGAGAAGCTCATACTGAAGCATGTCGCCCTTGGAAAAACCAACAAGGAGATTGGATCGGAGCTGTTTATAAGTACTCACACAGTAATATCGCACCGTAAGAACATTACCCGTAAACTGAACATAAAAAGTGTATCAGGTCTGACAGTTTATGCCATTCTGAATGGTTTAATCAGCATGGATGATATATCTTAGCGCCAAAATTCGCCCATAATGCTTCCTACAGGAATGACAACTCCTACAACAGCTCCATTAACAGAACGTATTATCGCAGCCATTATAGATATAGTAATAGTGGCTGGCTTGTGCTTTTTCCCACGAATAGGATGGATATTTGGTTTGATCTATCACCTGGGCAAGGAGTCAATGCCCTTTATGAATGGTCAGAGCTGTGGAAAACACCTTCTGAAAATAAAGGTGGTGAACATCAACCAGCAGGCTCCCATAACTGGTCAACACGAAAAATCAGTTATAAGAGGCCTTGTAATGTTGATTCCTGTGCTAAACCTCATCGATATCTGGTGGTTTTTCAGCCGAGGTAACAGGTTGGCTGACAAGTGGGCCGAAACCACTGTTATCCACTTCATAAAGGAGGAATAAAGCAGCTGGTTGTCCATCTTTAATCCTGATTGGGTCTACTGACCGCATCAACAATACCTATATGCACTTGCATATAGGTGGCAGCCTTTATCCAAATATGGGAAGACCCCTTGTCTATTTACTATCTGAAATTACTGGCAGTTCGACATAGAACACCGACCCTATTTCTTCCTCGGAGGTAAACCAGATACGGCCACCGGCATTTTCAACGGCCCTTTTTGAAATTGCCAATCCCAGTCCCATTCCTCCGGTCTTGGTCGTGAAGCTTGGTTCAAAAAGTTTGGAGCGTATCTCATCGGGAACACCCTTACCATTATCTCGGATGGTAATAAGTGCTTTCTCACCTACCAGACTCACCTCAATTTCGATCAGACCATCACGATTGTCGGGTATTGACTGTATTGCGTTTTTAATAAGGTTATTGAACACACCTAGCAATTGTTCACCGTCAGCCCTCACCTTGACAACGTCACCTGCCATATTCTTAAGTATTACGGGTACACTACCGGTATCACCGAACAGTGTGCGACTGTTTTCAATCTTCTCGATTAGATTGATTACTTCAGACTTTTCAGGCGGCATCTGCGCAAAGCGGCTAAACTCTGAAGCAATTGAGGAAAGGGAGTTAATCTGTTCTACCAATGTGTCAGTCACCTTCTTAAGGTAGGCATCAAAATCCACGACCTTGTCATTCCATGCCCTTTGCAGGTACTGGATACTAAGCTTCATCGGAGTAAGCGGGTTCTTGATCTCATGGGCAATCTGCCTTGCCATTTCCCTCCATGCCAGCTCCCGCTCAGTTCGGGCCAGCATACCGGCACTGATAGTAAGTTCATCCACCATCCGGTTGTACTCCGCTACCAGTTCACCGATCTCATCCTGCCCCTTGTAGTCGATCTTCTCATTAAGCCTGTCGAGCTTTATCTGAGATATCTTGGTTTGCAAAAGCAGCAGGGGTCTGGTAATCTGACGTGACAGGAACACTGCTATCAGAACTACAAGGAAGGAGAATAGCAGATAAAAATTGACTATGGTGACTATTACTGAAGATATCTCGCTTCGCAGTTCATTATTACCAACAAAATAAGGCAGGTTGAGGAAACCTGACAATCGGTTATTGCTGTCCAGCAAGGGTACGTAGAAGGAAATAAATTTCATCGAACCGATCTGTTCCTCGTCAAGATGGCTTACAGCTTCGGTGTAAACCAAATTGTTATATGCCTTTGGATTCATCTGAGTTCCTGAGAGCCCACTTCGGAAAAGTTCTGGTCTGGAAGTGCCAATCAAAGTACCATCAACACCGTAAAGATTGATATCGCAGTAAAAAACTGTAGATATCATCTGGAGCTGATAATTTAGATAATCCCCGGGGCTTGAGGTCTCGGGACCGTCAAGCCCGACCTTATACTCCAGTTCCAGCATTATTGACTGCACCTTGCTCTCAAGCAGTTCAAGGTGTTTCTGCCTGTACTGCTTCACAGTGTAATAAACTGTACCTGTAGCCACCACTATAAGCATCAACAACATAACTGCAACAAACACAGTTTGTATCCTTTTTTGGATCGATATCCTGAATGAGAAGCCCTTTGACTTCCACTGCAACAACAAGATCACAATGCCTGTGAGCAGAAAGAAGAATAGGAAGAACAGCGAAAAGGCCATCAGCACATCAGTTACCGAAAAGTCTTTACGACTCAGCAGTATTGTAGCACTAGGTGAAGTCTGATAAACCAAATGGGAGTAGTTTCCTTCCTTTAAAAACACCTTACTGTATGGAACTGGAAAATAAGGATCTACCTGGCCTTTGTACATAAACTCTCCGGAGCGCTTAACAAGGTGCCCGTCGAGGTACTTGGCATAGGAGTATTCCTCAAGCAGGCGCATTCTGGCCAGGTCACGATCACTAACAAGCAGTTCGGGATAGCCCAAACCCTCGAAAAAAGGTTTGAAGTGCAGTTCGACAAACAAGGTCGTCTCCCTTGCATCATCGTCAGGGAAAAATCTAAATACCCCAAAATACGAGGACTGTCCGTCATCGTTGTCCATAAAGTAGAAGTGCGTACTACCTTCCAAAGGATAACCGTAGTGCTCAATCAAGCCAAAGAAATACTCGTAACAGTTGCTAACTTCGCCTGTCTGCTCTACGAGCAAATCGCCATTTGGCCAGCAGGGAATTATCTGGATGTCAAAACGGCGCCAATAACCATAGAAATAAAACTTCATCAGGTGGTTGGTAATAACCCCTGCATCAAGTTCAGGCTGCCCCATAAGCCTCATCAGGGTAACATCGTTAGATATCTGCTTTTCGATTCCGGAAAGGTAAATTTCAGCAATAGGATCCTCCTCTCTAATAAGTTGGAAGGACAGATTTTCGACAAGTAGTTCCCGGTTGCTCTCCTCCTTGCGAATTGTCATGTCCATAAAGACCATTCCAGCATAAAGAGAAAATATTACAGCAATCCATGAGTATGAAGCATAAGAAAGTCCCGACACTGTATTTCTCGTGCTGTAAAGAAGGACCAATATTATTGCTCCAAAAAACAGAAAACACCAGTCACTGGGACCAACCCCAAGTCCCCTGAACACGATAATATTCACAAGCATAACCGCACCACCTGCCATCAAAACATGTAAGCGTGGAATGCGAATAAGGAAGCTTAGAATCAATCTCTCAGCCACAAATACAAAAGACAGCAACATAAAAGCTATTGCCAGAAATCTGGCGAGCACCACCATATCCAGGTCGGTAACCCTTATCAGGACTAGGTCACCCGAAGAGTGAAGGGCAAGGATGTAAAACAGGCGGTTGACAAATACCAGATACAAGGAAGCCAGTCCCAGCAAGACAATGAGCAACAGATATAAGACTAGGCGTCCATTTCTGCTATCCGGAACAGGAAGGTTAAACCTGACAAACTTGTAAAACCACAGTCCAAGAGTAAAAAGCAAAAAAGACATGAAAATGAAATGCCCCATTGAAGGAAGCATGTCTGACACAGCAAAATTATTAGGAGAAAACAGCTCTGTGTGATCGAAATATCTGATTCCTACCACCCATATCAATAAGTAGTAAATAATTGAGAAGCCAGCAGCTACTCCAATACTCCTAAGGTTGGCAAACCTGCTACCCCTGAGTGCCTTTTGAATTCGGAATGCAAACACCCAAAGGACGGCAAGAGCCATCAGCAAAAGTATGTCAGCCAATGCAGAAGCCTGGGAGGGCTTCTGCTTAAGTTCACCGGGTATCAGACTAAACAGATACTCCCCGTCGGCATCCATTATGGGGTAAGAGGTAGCTGTCTGTTCACGGCTTACCATTACAGTCGGGTCAAGACCATAACTTGAAGGGAAACCGTTTCTTAGGAAACGGTTTTGATATAGATACTCTGCCTTTAACAGAGAGAAGGCGACAACCAGAACATCACCCTCCTGCTTGAAGGATGTGAGGTACCATCCATTCTCAAGTCGTACCAGATCCTGCTTGAAATAGTGAGGATTGATCCCCTCGACAGGCAGCAGATGATCGGTCCAGGCAACCAATTCATAACCCTGAAAAACCAGGATACTTACCGACTTATAATTCAGGGAATCAATTGCGCGCCAAAGTTGCTCGTGTGAGGTTATTGAGCTAATATCTATTTCGTTGAGACAGGTCTCCATGCCTGACCTTGTACTCTGAACTGCCTTTTCGGCTCTGCTTACAGAAAACTGAGATTCGGGCCTTCCTGCTTCAATATGCCTCAATACAAATATCCCTGTTACAAGAATAACAAACAAAAGCAAGGGCACATATAAGGAAGTGTCTCTCTTTATCATTTAATCATATTTTCATCAAGGTCAGGCTAATTTAACACAATTACCGTGCAAAACTGCAGCTCTGGTGTGATTAATCTCAAAAACTGTTCCCACATGTTCATCCTTAGGGTGATAAATACATAGATAAGCTGATACAGGCTATCTGAGTCATTGTCAAGTATCCTGCTCCTGACCGAAATACTTGTACAGGTTGATATGATTGGGTAAAACCAGCCCTATCCCCTATCTAGTCGTGGTGATAAGGCTCATTGTTGAGTATTGAGAATGCCCTGTAGAGCTGTTCAGCAAATACAAGACGTACCATCTGATGAGGAAAGGTCATTCGGGAAAGGCTCAGTTTATGGTCGGCCCTTTTGTACACAGCATCAGAAAAGCCATAGGCACCACCTATAACGAAGAACAGCTTACGGCAGCCTGAAAACATAAGCTTGTTGAGGAATTCGGCAAAACCTCTGGAGCCCGTTTCTAACCCCTTTTCATCGAGCAATACCATTACATCGCCAGGCGAAAGAAGTTTTAAAATGGCTTCTCCCTCCTTTTCCTTAAGGACGTTATCGGGCATTGCCGAACTTTTTTTTATGTCGGGGATCACTATTGTCTGAAACGGCGTATAGCGCTCTATACGCCGGAAGTAGTGTACCATACCTGTGTTTAGCCAGGACTCGTCCGTCCTGCCTACCATAACCAAATGACATTTCATTACGTATAAAGGTTAACTTTGTCATGGCAAAAATAGATTATGTTTTTTTGGCACGGAATTTTCTGCCTGGCAATTATAACTAAACATTATCTGATGAAAACACTTAAACGGATTATTGTGGTAAGCCTTATCATGGTGATGGCGACTGATGTGACTGTAGCTCAGAATTCCGGAAGGCTTCCCGATGGAATAAGCAATGCCACAAGGTCAGGTGATGCTTATGAACTGGCTGAATACTTTAACGACAGGGTGGAACTGGTTTTGCCCGAAAAATCGGGTGTGTTCAGCAGGGAACAGGCGCAGTTTATGATGAAAGACTTTTTCGCCAAATATCCTGCTTCTTCCTTTCAGGTGATACACCAGGGAGAGAGGGAAAATGCTACTTTTGCGATCGGCCGTTACAATTATGATCACGGACAGTTCCGACTGTTGTTTCTGATCCGCAATAGTGATGGACGTGCCCTTATTCACCAGTTAAGAGTCGAAAAGCAAGATGAATAAACATTTACTTGAAGAATTTATAGAAAATGCCATAAGGGAAGATGTTGGTGATGGCGACCACTCAACCCTCGCTTCAATACCTGAAAGCGCCACCGGTAAGGTTCAGCTCCTTGTTAAGGAAGCCGGCATACTGGCCGGCGTCGATATTGCCGCAGAAGTTTTCAGACTTCTGCAGCCCGACATAGTATTCGAGAAATTTCTTGAAGACGGGACCAGAATCAAACCCGGAGATATTGCCTTTAAGGTAGAAGGACGAGTGCATACGCTATTGAAAGGCGAACGTCTGGTACTAAATATTATGCAGCGCATGAGCGGCATAGCCACTGCAACCAGCGTTTATGCAGACAAACTGGCAGGACTCAATACCAAGGTGCTCGACACAAGGAAAACCACTCCAGGTATGCGTATGCTTGAAAAGGAGGCTGTTCGCGTAGGTGGTGGAACCAACCACAGGATGGGTCTTTACGATATGATAATGCTCAAGGATAATCATATAGATTTTGCCGGAGGTATAGAAAAGGCTATTAAGGCGGTACAAGACTACCTGAGAAACAAAGGTAAGGATCTGAAGATTGAGATAGAGGTTCGCAATATGAACGAACTGAGGGAAGTTATCCGTGTTGGCGGGGTACACAGAATAATGCTAGACAACTTTGATGTCCCAACAACCCGTGAAGCAGTTGAGCTAATCGGAGGCAAGTACGAGACTGAATCATCGGGTGGTATTACTTTGGATACTCTGCGTGATTATGCAAAAACCGGAGTGGATTATATATCAGTTGGGGCATTAACTCACCACATCAAGAGTTTGGATCTCAGCCTCAAAGCTATAAACTAATAAATATCAACAACTTACCCCGCATCATAGAAACGCTATATGAAAATTAAAATAAAAAAGCTTGATTGGATTTTGTTTTTTAATTAATCCTTGCTTAAAATTGCAAATATCATAGCAGATAATATGTCAAGAATAGTTCGCAATAATTTTTGGTGGTGGCGCACTTCAATTTCCGACATCGGGAGATGAAGCGGTGCACTTATGTATTATAGCGAAGCTTAAATAAAATACAAAGGCCTGTCGGAATCCCCGACAGGCCTTTTTTGTTTAACTCATTTACTATTACAGCTAATTCTTAAACCGTAACATATGAGAACTTATCCCATCAAAGTGATTTACAGGCGCATACCACCTCATATTGGAGACATAGTCACCCCGGTAAGCCTTTACCTTACCTTGCGCGACTTGTATCCCAATACCATACTGCTTGAGAGTTCCGACTATCATGGCGGCACCAACTCCCTTTCCTTTGTATGTTTTGAGCCGTTGGCCGGTTTTATTGTCGATAATGAGCAGGTAACCTGTCGCTTCCCTGACGGCCATACAAGCAATACACGCTTGCCCGGAGAGAAGTCCCTACCTGATCAGCTTCAGGATTTTATAAGCAGTATTAACGCTGATCCGGGCGACTGTCCGGTCAACGCAACCGGGTTATATGGCTATACCAGTTATGATGCTGTAAGGTATTTCGAGAATATCTCACTTGATATTGATACTACACGTACTTATGCGATTCCGGATATGCGCTATCATATATACCGTACTGTGATAGCCTTCAACCACTTCAACAATCAGATGTATCTGATAGAGCATCTTTATGGAGATGACAAGAGCAGATATGACGAACTGCTGAATATACTTAAGAACCGCACCGTTCCATCCTTCCGTTTCGCAGCCACAGGTGTTGAGGAATCACCAATAACAGACTCAGAATATATGGCAATGGTCAACAAGGGCAAAATGCATTGCTTCAGAGGTGACGTGTTCCAGATAGTCCTCGCCCGCCAGTTCTCTCAGGCCTTCAAGGGAGATGAATTCAACGTATATAGGGCGCTCCGCAATATAAATCCCTCCCCCTACCTATTCTTCTTCGACTACGGCAGCTACCGTCTCTTTGGTTCCTCACCCGAGAGCCAACTTAAAATATCCAAAGGTAAAGCAAGTATCAACCCTATTGCCGGCACTTTCAGAAGGACAGGCAATGACCTTGAAGACCTCCGATTGGCAGAAGCCCTTGCAAAAGACCCAAAAGAAAATGCTGAACACGTGATGCTTGTTGACCTGGCTAGAAATGACCTTGGACGTAACTGCACAGAGGTTGATGTCAGAACATATAAGGAAATTCAGTACTACAGCCATGTGCTTCACATGGTATCAGAGGTAACTGGAAAATTAAAGCCGGGAGCTTCAACAACACGAGTAATGGCTGACACCTTCCCGGCAGGGACCCTATCGGGGGCTCCAAAATTTAAGGCTATGGAACTAATCAACCGTTACGAGCTTCAGCAAAGGGGTTTCTACGGTGGATGTATCGGACAGTTGGGACTAGACGGAAGCTTCAATCAGGCTATTACAATACGTTCCTTCCTCAGCAAAAATAATATACTCTATTATCAGGCCGGAGCCGGCATAGTCGCCGACTCCGTCGACCGCAACGAGCTCAATGAGGTCAACAACAAACTTGGAGCACTCAAACGTGCAATTGACCTTGCGCAGGAATTTTAACCGATAAAACACAAAGCCATGAAAATATTAGTATTAGATAATTATGATTCCTTTACCTACAACCTGGTTCACTATATAGAGGAACTTTCCGACGCTAAGGTAGACGTATTTCGCAATGACAAGATCACTGTTGAGCAGGCGGCTGCCTACGACAAAATAGTTCTCTCTCCCGGGCCTGGTATTCCTGATGAAGCCGGTATACTTAAGTCCCTGATTGCAGGACTGGCACCAACCCATAGCATACTTGGCGTATGTCTGGGCTGTCAGGCCATTGCCGAAGTATTTGGAGGTAACATATCAAACTTATCAAAGGTTTACCATGGAGTGGCGACACCTATAAAGGTGCTTGACAGAAATGAAAAACTGTTTGACAGCCTTCCTGATACTTTCTTGGCCGGACGTTACCACTCATGGGTGGTAAACGAAAAGGGACTGCCCGGGGAATTGGCTATTACAGCCAAAGATGAATCAGGCAATATAATGGGTATCAGGCATACACGTTATGATGTCAGGGGAGTACAGTTTCACCCTGAATCGGTACTGACCGAACATGGCAAGACTATGCTGAAGAACTGGTTAGATGTCAAACAAAACTAAACACAGAAGTCATGCTTCAACCAATACTAAAAACCCTGTTTAACTACCAGACGTTAACAAGGGAACAAGCGCGCGAGGTTCTTATCAATATTACAAGTAACACCTATACACATTCTGAGGTGGTTGCTTTCCTGTCAGTATTTATGATGAGGCCTGTGACAGTTGAGGAACTGTCTGGTTTTCGTGATGGACTGCTTGAACAGCGCCTGCCGATAGACTTGTCTGAGTTTAATACTGTGGACCTCTGTGGTACCGGTGGTGATGGCAAGAATACCTTCAACATCTCAACCCTGGCTTCATTTATTGTGGCCGGTGCGGGTGTCAAGGTGGCAAAGCACGGAAACTACGGAGTCAGTTCCGGGTGTGGCTCCTCCAATGTACTTGAGAGCCTCGGCTATCAGTTCACCAACGATACCGATCTGATCAAAAAACAGCTCGACAAGGCAGGGATCTGCTTCCTGCATGCTCCACTCTTTCACCCGGCAATGAAGGCTGTGGGACCCATACGAAAGGAGTTGGGCATCAAGACCTTTTTCAATATGCTTGGTCCCCTGGTAAACCCGGCAAGACCTAACAGTCAGATGGTCGGTGTATACAGTCTCGAGCTGGCAAGGATTTACCAGTATCTGCTACAGCAGGAAAATATCAGCTTCTCTGTAATCCACAGCGTTGACGGTTATGATGAGATATCTCTTACCGGTCCCTTTAAGGTAATAACACAGGATTACGAAAGACTTATGGAACCATCTGATATGGGTATGGCAGTCAACACATCTGCCGCCATAGCCGGAGGCGAAAGTGTTGAAGGTGCAACTGAGATCTTTCTGAAGATAATCGAAGGCAAAGGCACTGAGATACAAAACAATGTGGTAACAGCAAATGCAGCGTGGGCATTAAAAAGCAACAGACCTGAACTAAGCATATGGGATAGTATAGCAATGGCCAGTGAAAGTCTTTACTCAGGTAAAGCAGCCGCTGCACTTAAAACTCTACTGGACTTACAAAACTAAAACAAGCATTGACATGAACATCCTGGATAAAATAGTAGCCCACAAAAAAAAGGAAGTAGAAGAAAGGGCCGAAAGAGTTCCCCTGAAACAACTGGAATATTACCGCCACTATGATATGAGCAGACCTTCATTCAGCAAGGCAATCAGAGAAAGTGATACCGGAATTATTGCAGAATTTAAGAGGCGCTCACCATCAAAGGGGAATATTAATCCCGGAGCTGTAGCCGCCAAGGTTGCTCCCGGTTATGAGAAAGCAGGTGCTGCCTGTATGTCGGTATTAACCGACAGTGAGTTTTTCGGTGGAAATAACG
The DNA here is from genome assembly GCA_964396555.1 of uncultured Alkaliflexus sp. Lineage (GTDB taxonomy): Bacteria > Bacteroidota > Bacteroidia > Bacteroidales > Marinilabiliaceae > Geofilum. The sequence continues at coordinate 3,698 of CAYNFX010000035.1, read as the reverse complement.
ACGACTTAACGGCTGCCCGTGATGCCTGTTCCCTGCCCATTATCAGGAAAGAGTTTATAATAGATCCCTATCAGGTATATGAAGCAAGGGCCATCGGCGCATCAGCCATCCTGCTGATTGGAGCTATTCTGGACCGTATGCAGACTCTGGATCTGGCTACACTTGCCAACTCACTCGGACTGGAAGTCCTGTTTGAAATACACGATGAAAAAGAACTCGACCTGCTCAACAGTTTTATTCAACTTGTAGGCATTAACAACCGCAATCTCAAGACCTTCGAAGTAGATATAGAGCAGTCAATGCGCCTCGCAGCAAAACTGCCTAATGAAATGATAGCAGTAGCTGAGAGCGGTATCGGTTCCCCTGAAGAATTTTTTGCTCTTAAAAAGGCCGGCTTCAAGGGCTTTCTTATGGGTGAATACTTTATGAAACATAGCGACCCGGCTGCTGCATGCAGGGACTTTTGCGAGACAGTAAGGTCAAAAACCACAATAGCCTAGCCATGCTAATCAAAGTATGCGGCATGCTTGAGCCGGAAAATATCAGGCAGCTAAGCCTTCTAAAGCCTGACCTTATCGGTTTTATCTTCTTTCCGGGTTCACCACGCTATGTGGCGGGCAAACTGGATCCAGTGGTAGTCAAAGAAATTCCCGCAGACATCATCAAGACCGGTGTATTTGTAAATGAAGCTTATGAAGAAATAGAAAAGACTGCAAAACTTTTCGGACTGGATGCTGTGCAACTGCATGGAGTGGAGAGTCCCGAACTATGCCGCAGCCTAAAGGCTGTCGGCTTCAAGGTTATCAAGGCTTTTCACCCAAAGGAACCAGCCGATATGACAGCCTGCGCGGCTTACGAAGGAAAGTGTGATCTTTTTCTTTTCGACACACCTTCCAAGGCATATGGAGGCAGCGGTAAAAAATTCGACTGGGGCCTAATAGGAATGTATAAAGGGAGTACCCCCTTCATGCTCAGTGGGGGCATTGGTCCCGGAGATGAAGAAATGATCGGACGTCTGCAACTTCCTCTACTAATAGGAATAGACTTGAACAGTCGATTTGAGACTGCACCGGGAGTGAAAAATATTGAGCAACTGAAAAGATTTTTTGATAATACCAGGAAGCAAACAAAAACCCAAGCATAATGTACAAGGTTGATGAAAAAGGCTTTTACGGCCAATTTGGAGGAGCATACATACCCGAAATGCTTATACCAAATATTGAAGAATTAAAGCGCCTGTACCTGAAGATACTAGAGTCGCCATCATTCAATGCAGAGTATCACAGGCTGCTGCGTGACTATGCAGGACGCCCTTCTCCCCTGTTTAAGGCTGAACGTCTATCGCAGAAATATGGAGCCAATATCTGGCTCAAGCGCGAGGACCTGAACCATACAGGCAGCCACAAACTAAATAATACTATTGGTCAGATTTTACTAGCCAGGGAGATGGGTCGTACCAGGATTATTGCAGAAACAGGTGCAGGACAGCACGGTGTTGCAACAGCAACTGTATGTGCCCTGATGGGACTGCAATGTGTGGTTTATATGGGAGCCACTGACATTGAGCGTCAGGCACCCAATGTGGCTAGGATGAGAATGCTTGGTGCCGAGGTAAGACCGGCACTATCAGGCAACCAGACCCTCAAGGATGCAACAAATGAAGCACTTCGTGACTGGATCAGCAATCCCACAGATACTTTCTATCTTATTGGCTCGGTAGTTGGACCTGATCCCTACCCCGACCTTGTTGCCAGATTACAGTCAATAATCAGTGAAGAGATAAAGCAGCAGCTTAATGAAAAATGCGGCACTGAATATCCCGACTATGTGATAGCATGTGTGGGCGGCGGATCAAATGCAGCAGGGAGTTTTTATCACTTCATGGATCACACGGAGGTGAAGCTAATAGGCACCGAAGCTGCGGGCAAGGGGTTAGACAGTGGTGAGACAGCGGCTTCAATAGCAAGAGGTGAGCCAGGAGTAATACATGGAAGCTTTACCTACCTGATGCAGGATAATGATGGTCAGATAACCGAACCATATTCAATATCTGCAGGACTGGACTACCCCGGTATTGGGCCTCTGCATTCATTCCTGAAAGAGAGCGGCAGAGCTGCATACCTGTCTGTCACTGATAAGGAAGCCCTTGATGCGGCTTTGGAACTTACGCGAATGGAAGGTATAATACCGGCTCTTGAATCAGCTCACGCGCTTGCAGCACTTGCAAAGCTAAGTTTCCTCAAAAGCGACAATGTAGTAGTTACGATCTCAGGTCGCGGAGACAAGGATATGAGTACCTATATGAAATACTTTAAGCTTGCCTAAAATGAACAGATTCGACAGCCTATTCAAAAGCAGAAAAGATCTGCTTTCTATATATTTCACAGCAGGATATCCCGCGCTGAATGATACGATGGTTATCCTTAAGGCACTTCAGGAAGCGGGTGTTGATTTTGTAGAGATCGGCATTCCCTTTTCAGATCCCCTTGCCGATGGCCCGGTTATTCAAGGTAGTGGCAATAAAGCGCTCAAAAACGGGATGAACCTCAAGCTGCTCTTCAGCCAGCTTAAGGATATGCGCAAAGAAATCACTATCCCGGTGACCCTAATGGGGTACATTAACCCCGTGCTGAAATATGGCATTGAAAAGTTTGTAGCTGACTGTGCGGCAATTGGGGTTGATGGCGTGATAATTCCTGACCTGCCCTTTGAGATGTACAGGGAAAAATACAAGGAGCTATTTGAAAGCAGTGGCATAGCCAATATCTTCCTGATAGCTCCACAAACACCTGAGGAAAGGGTAAGAAAGCTAGATGAACATGGCAGTGGATTCCTTTATATGGTGTCTTCAGCTGCCGTTACCGGTGCAAAAAGCTCAATAAGCCAAAGCCAGATCTCCTACTTTGAGCGCATTCGCGACATGAAGCTTAAAAACCCAAGAGTAGTAGGCTTTGGAATAAGCAACCGAGAGACCTATAAGGAAGTCTGCAAATATGCAGATGGAGCAATTATCGGAAGTGCATTTGTAAGACTGCTTGAAAACAGCAGCGACCTAAGAGGTGATATACTGACGTTTGTAAAATCGATAAAGGGATAAGAAAATAACTGCCGCACGGTTGACGTGCGGCAGTTAAAAATATACCATCCTCTACACTCCGTGTGCAACTCTATCCAAAATGCGAGGTGTTTTGGCAAACAGAAAAACAATCCCTTACGTTCTTCCGGCATCCATCCACAAACCTTCCGAATTTCATCACAGAAATGCTGACAGTATTAATCCTCTTTTTCCACTGACTTGTATTCTGTAAGGAGTTGTTCCTGTACTTCCGGTGGGACTCTCTCGTAGCTAGCGTATTTCATTGAATAGAATCCGCGGCCTCCTGTTATTGAACTTAGAGAAGTAGAGTACCTGTTCATTTCCTTTAGAGGCACCTTGGCACGAATTACTTCGAAGCCCTTCTCACTTTGCATACCTTCGATAATTGCACGACGTCCCTGTAGGTCACTCATTACATCACCCATCCAGGCAGATGGCACTCTTACCTCAACATCATAGATTGGCTCGAGAATTTTCGGACCAGCTTCACGGAAGGCAATACTGAATGCATTACGTCCGGCAAGCTTAAATGAGATTTCATTTGAATCAACCGGGTGCATCTTACCATCATAGACACAAACTCTGATATCACGGGCATAGG
>CAYNFX010000034.1:0-17839 GCA_964396555.1 uncultured Alkaliflexus sp. | reverse complement strand
TAGTTTTCGTGAGGACCACGACCATACCATGTAAAGTCGCCAAACTCACGTGGGAGGGTCATCAACATACCGAAGCGTACCATCTCAGGCAGGTCTTCGCTCAATGCCTGATAATGGGCTGTAGTGGTGAGGCTTCCGTCACCATTGACAACGTAGGTCAGGTCAACCTTAATCTGAATACCTTTAAAAGCTACTTCGTAGTTGATAGCAAATTTACCATCCTTTTCTTCTGCGTTTATGAATTTGTATTCAGCAGTATGACTTGCAGCATCCCAGATACGACCCCAGTTTTGCATATTCTCACCGAAATCATTGTCGGTTGGTGCACGCCAGAAGTTGATTCTTGGAGCCTGGTTGAGGATATTACGTTCTTTGTACCTCATGTTTGTGAGGCCGCGGCCTGCAACGGTCCAGAACTCATATTTTAGGTCTCCGGCACTTACGTTATATCTGTGGTTCTCTTTTTCTACACTTATGCTGCCATCATGATCAGCAGCAGCTACGAAATAGTTGTTTGAAGCGAAGGCAAATTCTTCCTTTGCAACTTCAAAACCGGCAGGGATAAGCTCTGTAGCATTCACTGTGTATGCAAAGACTTGCAGGAAGTATTCAACACCCGGCTCTGCCTTGATAGCGGGCAGTTTTAGTTGTACATCCTTTTGAGCATCAGCCTCTACGGTAACAGTGAAGTTGCCTTCAGCAAACTGTTCCCCGTTCTTTAGCAGAACCCATTTGAAGCTGTGGTCTTTGGGGGTAACAGGAACAAACTTAAAGTCATTTACAATGGTGATAATGCCCTTGTTCAGGTCTTTAGCCTTAAACAGAATGTTTTGATATACCTTTTTTACAATATGAGTATGGGGTATATAGTTCTGGTCAGGACTGATGATACCATCCATACAGAAGTTTCCGTCATTAGCCATATTATAGCCACCCAGATCACCACCATAGGCCCAATAGAATCTACCTTGTTCGTCTGTTGCCTTGTAGCCGTGGTTGTACCATTCCCAGATAAAGCCACCTTGCATATTCTTGCTTGAACGCATCAGATCCCAGTAGTCCTGCATATTACCCATGCTGTTGCCCATTGCATGAGCATATTCGCACATAATGTAAGGACGACCCAGGTCTTTCTTTGCATCACGCATCATATCGTACCATGATGGGTACATATGGCATATGATGTCAGTGTTGTAATCATGCTGGTATGCTTGTTCGTACTGAACCGGACGACTCTTGTCGCGGGCTTTTACCAACTCATATGCATCAAAGAAGTTCTTGCCATTACCGGCTTCGTTACCGAGTGACCAGAAAATAACAGATGCATGGTTTTTGTCACGTTCAACAAGCCTTCTGACCCTGTCAAGGTGTGCTGCGTTCCATTCAGGCACGTCAGAGATAATGTCAGGACCGTAGATCAAGCCATGTGATTCGAGGTTGGCCTCATCAACAAGATAGATTCCGTATTCGTCACACAGCTTATACCAGAGTGGGGGCTGTGGGTAGTGAGAAGTTCGAACTGCATTAATATTGAGTTCCTTCATAAGCTGAAGGTTGCGTATCATCACCTCACGAGTTACAACATTGCCGTTGTTGGTATTGAACTCATGCAGGTTGACTCCCTTGAAATAGACTTTCTTGCCATTTACAAAAAGCTGTCCGTCATTGATTTCGATCTTACGGAAACCGATCTTGTGTGAGGTCGCCTCAACAGTTTTGCCGGCAGCATCCTTAAGAGTTATCACCATAGTGTAAAGGTTGGGTGTCTCAGCAGTCCACTTGAGTGGATTCTTCACAGTTCCTTCTATTGAGAGTTCTGCCTTTCCGTTGGAGGGAACATCAGTCTTCTTACTACTTGTAAAAACCTTTTTGCCGCTCTTGTCCGTAAGTGCAACTTCTACAGTGCTTGCTGAGGCATTGGTGCTGTAGTTTTTGAGAACTACATCAACGCTAAATAGTCCATTCTTGTACTGAGCATCCAGGTCGGGATGAGCGAAGAAGTCAAAGATACGGGTGTCGGCAGTACTATAGAGATAGACACTGCGGTTTATACCGGCAAGCCTCCACATATCCTGGTCTTCGAGGTAGGAACCGTCGCTGAATTTGTGCACCTGGCAGGCAAGGGTGTTCTTACCCGGCCTGATGTAGGGGGTGATATCAAACTCAGCAGGGCTTTTAGAGTTTTCGGTATAACCAACCTTTTGTCCGTTGACCCAAACATACATTGAGTTTGTACCACCATCAAAGTGTATGAAAACCCTGCGTCCGTCCCATGATTCAGGGATATCGAATGTATGCCTGTATGCTCCTGTCGGGGTAAAATTCTTGTCAATAAATGGGCGCTTTGCCCAGAAGCCAAAGCCAAGGTTAACGTAGAATGGTGTTCCATAACCATTAAATTCCCAGTTGCCAGGCACAGGAATCTCACCCCATCCACTTACATCATAGTCTTCTTTGTAAAAGCCTTCAGGAACATCAGCGATACGGGGAACCCAGTTGAACTTCCATTTTCCGTCAAGAAGCATGTAGTAGGGGGAGGCGCTGTAATCATCCTTCAATGCTAGAGCCTCAGAGGGGTAGGGTATAGAGGTAGCCCTGGTCTCTTCCTTATTGATTGCGAAGATTCCCGGATCTTCCCAGTCAGGGAGATTCTGGGAGAATAGGTTAAGGGTAGTTAAGGTTGTAAGTAATAATGCTGTAATCCTTTTCATAATAAAAGAGAATGTTTGATACAGTCAATAAAAGTAAATATTACCCAAATATATAAATATGTGCTGTAATTCTGATTCAAGTTACATCCTTTTGGCAAAGAATTCTGTTCTGAAACATAAAACTTATGGTACTACAGATCCAATCCCGTTTGTTTTGCGTGCCAGATAATCTAAACTTACTATTTGTAAGTTAATTACAGGGATGTTACTGTCAGAGAGGATTATTCATTGTAACTTCGGCTCACAATAAATAGATAAAAATCTCCGGTAATCTGCTATTAAACACCTTGTAAGATTAGTTCATTGTAGATCAAAAGGAGTAATTTTGCACCCTGAAAATTGTATCTAAAACAGTTTCATTATGACAGATAAATCAAAACAAAAGCTGTTTAGCGAATTTCCACCCGTTTCCACACAGGAATGGATGGATAAGATAACAGCGGACCTTAAAGGGGCTGATTTTGAAAAGAAGCTCGTCTGGAAAACCAGTGAAGGTTTCAGCGTTCGTCCTTTCTACCGTGAAGAGGATCTTAGCGCATTAAAGCACCTAAATTCGCTTCCAGGCGAATTTCCATTTGTTCGCGGTAACAGTACAGACAATAATTGGCTGGTACGCCAGGATATAGTAGTAACAGATATTTCTTCGGCCAACGCAAAGGCAAAGGATGTTCTGAAAAAGGGTGTTGAATCAATAGGTTTCGTTTTTGACGAAACTGTTGAGGCAACTGCCGATAACATCAAGGCCCTGCTTGCAGGTATTGACATTACAGCAACAGAGATCAACTTCTCAACAAATAAGTGCATGACGTCTCTGGCTGCTTCAATTCTTGAAGCAGTAAAGCAGATGGGTGTTGATCCGAAGAAGGTCAAGGGTTCAATAGATTTTGATCCGGCCGGTAAACTAATCCTAAAGGGCAAGACCTGTAAGACCATTGACGAAATCATGGACAGAGCTGCCGAGATTGTAAAGAATGGTAAGGCACTTCCTTCTTTCCAATGGATCAATGTCAATGGTAAGATCTTTGGAAACTCAGGTTCTACAATAGTTCAGGAGCTTGCTTTTGCTCTTTCTGCTGCCAATGAATATCTGGCTAAGCTAACAGAAAGAGGTCTTACAGTTGATGAGGTTGCAAGCAGCATTCGCTTCTCACTGAGCATTGGCCCTGTTTACTTTATGGAAATCGCCAAGCTTCGTGCCGGTCGCATGCTTTGGAGCAATATCGTAAGTGCTTACAAGCCTGCCAACAGCGCTGTGGCTAAGATGATTGCTCACTGCGAGACATCAGAATTCAATATGACGGTATTCGACCCTTATGTGAACCTGCTTCGTTCTCAGACTGAAGCTATGTCGGCCTCACTGGGAGGATGCCACTCACTGCTTGTTAAACCATTTGACAAGCCATTCCGCAAATCTGGTGATTTCAGCGAACGTATAGCCCGCAACCAACAACTGCTGCTTAAGGAAGAATCATACTTCGCTAAGGTCGCTGACCCGGGTGCAGGCAGCTATTATATTGAAAGCCTTACTGACAGCATTTCTGCAGAAGCATGGAAGCTGTTTGTTGAGGTTGAAAGCAAGGGCGGTTATTTCAGTGCCTTGAAAGAAGGATATATCCAAAAGCTTGTTAAGGAATCAGGCTCTCAAAAGCAGAAAGCTTTAGCAGGTCGTAGGGAGATACTACTTGGAACCAATCAGTATCCAAACGTTACTGAAACAATGAAGGATGCTATCGAAGAAACAGCTAAAGCATGTTGTGGAACATCATGCTCAGAAGGTGCTGAATTTGAAACCATCGTTCCTTTTAGAGCTGCTGCTGAGTTTGAAGCACTTCGTCTTGCCACTGAAAAAGCTGCAAAAAGGCCGAAGACCTTTATGCTTACATACGGGAACCTTGCAATGCGTCTTGCCAGATCCCAGTTCTCTGGTAATTTCTTCGGATGCGCCGGTTACGAGATCGTTGACAACCTTGGATTCAATACCGTTGAAGAAGGCGTTGAAGCAGCTGCTAAAGCAGGTGCCTCTATTGTTGTGCTTTGTTCTTCTGATGAGGAGTATGCCGAGGCAGCTCCTGCTGCCTTCAAGGCACTGAATGGCAGAGCAATCTTTGTAGTTGCAGGAGCTCCTGCCTGCATGGATGATCTGAAAGCTCAAGGCATTGAGAATTTTATCAATATTCGCAGCAATGTCCTTGAAGAGTTACAGAAGTTTAACAAGGCACTTGGAATCTAAAACACATCGTTATGAAACCTGATTTTTCTAAGATAAATATTACCAAGGAGGGCTCATCTGTCGATGCACAGGCATGGGCCAAGGCTCAAGGTATCCGGAAGGACTGGATCACACCTGAGCAAATACCGGTAAAATCAGTATATTCCAGGGAAGACCTGGAAGGTATGGAGCACCTGAATTATGCAGCCGGTGTTGCACCCTTTCTACGTGGTCCTTACTCTGCAATGTATGCGACTCGACCGTGGACTGTCAGGCAGTATGCCGGATTCTCCACCGCTGAAGAGTCAAATGCTTTTTACCGCAGAAACCTGGCAGCAGGTCAGAAGGGTCTGTCTGTAGCATTCGACCTTGCAACTCACCGCGGTTACGACTCGGACCATGAGCGTGTAGTTGGTGACGTTGGTAAGGCTGGTGTTGCCATAGACTCGATACTTGACATGAAGATTTTGTTTGACGGTATTCCGTTGGACAAGATGTCTGTATCTATGACTATGAACGGAGCTGTGCTTCCGGTTCTGGCTTTCTACATAGTAGCAGGCCTTGAACAAGGATGTAAACTTGAAGATATGTCGGGAACTATCCAGAACGATATCCTCAAGGAGTTCATGGTTCGTAACACCTATATCTATCCACCGGAGTTCTCAATGAAGATTATCGCTGATATCTTCGAGTACACGTCCAAGTACATGCCTAAGTTCAACAGTATCTCTATCTCCGGTTACCACATGCAGGAAGCCGGTGCTACTGCTGACATTGAGCTTGCCTATACACTGGCCGACGGTCTTGAGTATTTGCGTACCGGAGTTAATGCCGGTATGGATATAGATAGTTTTGCTCCCAGGTTGTCATTCTTCTGGGCTATCGGTATGAATCATTTCATGGAGATAGCCAAGATGCGCGCAGCCCGTATGCTGTGGGCCAAGCTGGTTAAGCAGTTCAATCCCAAGAATCCAAAGTCTCTGGCTCTGCGTACTCACTCACAGACATCAGGATGGTCACTTACCGAACAGGATCCGTTCAACAACGTTGGTCGTACCTGTATCGAAGCAATGGCAGCAGCACTTGGTCACACGCAGAGTTTGCACACCAATGCACTTGATGAAGCTATCGCATTGCCAACTGACTTTTCTGCTCGTATTGCTCGTAATACTCAGATATACATTCAGGAAGAGACTCAGATTTGTAAAGCTATCGACCCATGGGCAGGTTCATATTATGTTGAAGCCCTGACTAAGGAAATTGCTGACAAGGCATGGGCCCTCATTATGGAGATCGAAGAAGTAGGAGGTATGGCCAAGGCTATTGAAACCGGACTTCCAAAGATGCGTATAGAAGAGGCAGCTGCCCGCACTCAGGCTAAGATTGACAGCAATAAGCAGGTTATCGTAGGTGTCAATCGTTACCGTCTTGAAAAGGAAGATCCTATCGACATCCTTGATATTGACAACACTGCTGTACGTAAAGCTCAGATCGAACGTCTGAAAGCTCTTAGGACAAATCGTAACGAAGCAGAAGTTAAAGCTGCATTGGAAGCTATTACCGAGTGTGTTAAGACCGGTAAGGGCAACCTGCTAGAACTGGCAGTAGATGCAGCTAAGAAACGCGCTTCTCTTGGTGAGATCTCATATGCATGCGAGACAATTGTTGGACGTTATAAAGCAGTTATAAGATCAGTGAGCGGAGTATATTCATCAGAAGTAGGTGGCGACGAGGTGTTTGAAAAAGCATGCACGTTGGCACGTAAGTTTGCCGAAGTTGAAGGTCGTCAACCCCGTATTATGGTTGCCAAGATGGGTCAGGACGGTCACGACCGCGGCGCCAAGGTTGTAGCAACCGGTTATGCCGATATCGGCTTTGACGTGGATATGGGTCCATTGTTCCAGACTCCTGCCGAAGCTGCAAAACAGGCTGTAGAAAATGACGTTCACGTATTGGGCGTTTCGTCTCTTGCAGCAGGGCACAAAACCCTTGTGCCTCAGGTTATCGAAGAGCTTAAGAAGCTTGGCCGTGAGGACATCATGGTAATCGCTGGTGGTGTTATTCCTGCACAGGATTATCAATACCTTTATGATGCCGGTGTTGTCGGTATCTTTGGTCCCGGATCATCAGTGGCTCAAGCTGCTGTAAATATACTAACTCTGCTGCTTAAGGCACGTGAAGAGTAATACATAGTCTTATTAGTTTTTAGGTAAGAGGGGTAACCGGGAGGTTACCCCTCTTCTGCATAAATTAACGGCATAATATACTGTAAAACTGAAATTTTGCCTTATTTTTGCGCTTCTGTCGTACCGTACAGAAATTAATCAGTCAGAAACAAAGTATAGAAAGAAATAATAGATAAAAGACTAATTGTTATGGCTCAGGAAGATGTTTTCAAAAAGTTGGTCGCCCATTGCAAAGAGTATGGGTTTGTATTTCAAAGCAGTGAGATCTATGACGGTTTGGGCGCCGTATATGATTACGGACAATATGGAGTTGAACTTAAGAACAACATAAAAAAGTACTGGTGGGATTCGATGGTCCTGCTTCACGAAAACGTCGTGGGTATTGACTCTGCAATATTTATGCATCCCACTGTTTGGAAGGCATCCGGTCACGTTGATGCATTCAATGACCCCTTGATTGACAATAAGGACAGCAAGAAGCGTTATCGTGCAGACGTTCTGATCGAGGAGCTTCTCGCAAAGTATGACGCAAAGATTGAGAAGGAAGTTGAGAAGGCTGTAAAGCGTTTTGGTGACAGCTTTGACGAGAAGATGTTTCGCGAAACCAACCCCAGAGTGCTTGAACACGCTCAGAAGAAAGAAGAGATACATCAACGCTTTGTAAAGGCCTTGAATGATAATGACCTGAACGAACTGCGTCAGATAATAGTTGACAATGAAGTGGTTTGTCCCATATCAGGGACAAAGAACTGGACAGAAGTGCGTCAGTTCAACCTTATGTTTTCAACCGAGATGGGTTCTACTGCTGACGGTGCTATGAAGATCTACCTGCGTCCTGAGACAGCTCAGGGTATCTTTGTAAACTTCCTGAATGTTCAGAAGACAGGACGTATGAAGATCCCTTTTGGTATTGCTCAGATTGGTAAGGCCTTCCGTAACGAGATTGTAGCCCGTCAGTTTATCTTCCGTATGCGTGAATTTGAACAGATGGAAATGCAATTTTTTGTTGCTCCGGGCGAAGAACTAGCATGGTTTGAGAAGTGGAAAGCTACTCGAATGAAGTGGCATAAATCGCTTGGTATGGGTGATCACAAGTACCGCTTCCACGACCATGACAAGCTGGCTCACTATGCCAATGCAGCAACTGACATAGAATATGAGATGCCATTCGGATTCAAGGAGGTAGAAGGTATCCACTCACGTACTGACTTCGACTTATCACAGCACCAGCAATACTCAGGAAAGAAGATTACCTATTTCGATTCTGAGCGCAACGAAAGCTATGTGCCTTATGTAATCGAGACATCAATCGGTGTTGACCGTATGTTCCTTAGCATAATGGCTGGAAGCTATTGCGAGGAAGAGGTTCCCGGTAAAGACGGAAGTGTTGAGTCTCGTGTAGTCCTGAAACTACCACCGGTACTTGCGCCTGTCAAACTGGCTGTACTACCACTTGTTAAGAAGGACGGTTTGCCTGAGCTGGCACGTAAGATAGTAGATGATCTGAAGTTTCACTTCAATTGCCAGTATGACGAGAAGGATTCTATAGGTAAGCGTTATCGCAGACAAGATGCTATAGGTACTCCATTTTGTGTAACAATAGACCACGACTCACTGGAAGATCAGAAAGTAACAATCCGTCACCGTGATACCATGCAGCAGGAGAGGGTAAGCATAGCTGCACTGAAGGATATTATTGATGAGAAGGTAAGCATGACCGCTCTTTTCAAAAAGCTGGTCTAAGCTTAGATCAAATAAGAAAATTACGACCCTGGGGACAATTGCGGCACATAGCGATGGCCGCTTTGTCCCTTAATATTTTTCTGCGGAATTGCATCAGTGACTGGTTCTTCCATATTTCTCCAAGAGAAGTTTCGCTTACGTTTCCGGGAGAGAAATCCAGATCCTTGTCATAACAGCAGGGAGCTATACGTCCGTCCCAGGACATTACTGCCGAGCCCCACTGCTTAAAGCAGTGGTTGTATGACTTGCCCTTGAGAACTGGTTGTCCATCCTTCTCTACATACCTTGAATAGTGGGGATTCTTTGGCGGTTTCACTTCATTATTACCAAAATCATAGAATTGTGCTGACTTCAGCTGAAGTCTCTCAACGCCTAATTGCCTGCATAGTTTCTTAAGCTCCGGGATTTCATGTTCGTTGTGTTCGAAGACTATAAACTGTATCGTAATAACGGGGTTGTGCTTATTGAGCTGCTTGCGACGGTTAACGATATTTTCTATTCCCTGGAGTACCTTATCAAGATTTCCCCCTTTGCGATAGCGGGAATAACTATGGCGGCTAATACCGTCCAAAGAAATAATCAGTTCACTAAGTCCTGCCTGTATTAGCTTGTCGCAGTTTTCCGTGGTCAGGAAATGACCGTTAGTACTCATCGAGGTGTATGTGTTTTTGGAGGAAGCAGCGGCTATTAGTTCGCTAATATTACGGTTTAGCATCGGTTCACCCTGGAAGTAGAGGTTGAGAGTCATTAGTGTAGGACCTGCCTCATCGAGCATTTTGGTTAGGAGATTGGGTTTGAGCATGCCACCCTTACGGGTAAGCACACCGGCACCGACAGGGCATTCTGGGCATTGAAGGTTACACAGTCCTGATGGTTCCACAGACATAGCCCAGGGGCTACCAAGTATGCGGGGTTTTTTTGTGATGCGGGAAATAAAGAAGCTGAAAATGAGGAGCAACAGATTGTATGCCCTTCGAATTGTCATATATTTTGCAGCCCTGAGGGCAAACCTGGCCATTTTAGTCTTGGAAAGCCACATAGGACATTGTATTAGTTTTGCCGCTTACGCATTCCGGGCCTTGTCTGTCACTGAGACAGCAGGTGTAAAACATATAACCTGCGATGATATATCTGTGTTCAAAGTGTTATATTTGCAAAATTAGCAAAAATGTGAAGAACAATTGGAATGGAAGAAGCCGGATATCCCCTGCTTAGTTTGATTAATTCACCTGCTGATCTGCGAAAACTCCCTGAAGAGAAGTTGTTACAGGTATGTAGCGAGTTGCGTGAGTTTATCATTGATGCGGTATCATGCAACCCGGCTCACTTCGGAGCCAGCCTCGGGGTTGTAGAGCTCACTGTTGCCTTACATTATGTACTAAACACTCCTGACGACAAACTAATTTGGGATGTTGGTCACCAGGCTTATGGCCACAAGATACTTACCGGTCGCAGGGATGTATTCCACACAAATAGAAAATACAAAGGAATAAGCGGGTTTCCCTCAGTCTCTGAAAGCGAGTATGATTCCTTTGGTGTAGGTCATTCATCCACCAGTATTTCAGCTGCCTTAGGTATGGCAGTGGCGTTTAGAGAGCAGGGCATAACCGATCGCCAGGCAGTTGCCGTCATCGGCGACGGTGCCATGTCGGCAGGTCAGGCCTTTGAAGGTTTGAATAATCTGGCTTCCTCGCAGGCCAACGTACTAGTCATTCTCAATGACAACAACATGGCAATAGACCCCAATATTGGGGGCTTTAGCGATTATCTGGTTGACATTGCAACCAGCCGTACCTACAACAAAGTTCGCCGCGAGGTCATCAAGGGTATGGGCCGCCTTAATATTGTAGGGCCGCGTTCCAAGGAGATGATTGTCAAAATCAATAACAGCGTTAAGAACCTGCTTACACGTCAGACCAATATTTTTGAAGGTCTGAATATTAGATATTTTGGTCCTGTAGATGGTCATGACGTCCTAAGGCTTGCCGGAGTGCTTAGGGATATGAAGCATATTCCGGGTCCCAAAGTCCTGCATGTTATTACTAAGAAAGGAAAGGGCTTTAAGTATGCCGAGGAGAACCAGACCGCCTGGCATGCACCTAGCGGGAAGTTTGACAAGCATACTGGCCAAATAATGGAGGAAAGTGCCTCCAGACCAAGACCTCCAAAGTTTCAGGATGTTTTCGGTCATACTTTAGTCGAGCTTGCAAAACAGAACGACAAGATAGTAGGTATTACTCCGGCAATGCCTTCAGGTTGTAGTCTTAATATAATGATGGAGGCCATGCCTGACAGAGCCTTTGATGTTGGCATCGCTGAGCAGCATGCCGTAACTTTCTCTGCTGGTATGGCTATCTCCGGTATGATTCCCTTTTGCAATATCTATTCAACCTTTATGCAGAGGGCCTTTGACCAGGTGATACATGATGTTGCGATTCAGAAGCTTCATGTTGTAATGTGTCTTGATCGTGGCGGCCTTGTTGGGGCAGACGGGGCTACTCACCATGGGGCCTTTGATCTGGCCTTCCTTCGTCCAATACCCAACCTTACTATATCATCACCAATGGATGAGATAGAGCTTCGTAATTTGATGTACACAGCCCAGCTTCCTGATAAGGGCCCCTTTGTTATCCGTTATCCCAGGGGAATAGGCTCAAATGATAACTGGCACAAACCCTTTACCGAGATAGAGGTTGGTAAAGGAAGGTGTCTGAGAAAAGGAAAGGGAGTTGCCCTGCTTACCCTGGGGCCACTAGGAGTCAAGGTTGCGCGTGTATGCGATGAGTTTGCTGCCGCAGGAACAGAACTGGGGCACTATGATATAAGATTTGTAAAACCGCTGGATGAAGAGCTGCTTCACGAGGTGTTTCGTAACTACCTTTCGGTAATCACTGTTGAGGACGGGGTGGTTATTGGAGGACTTGGTTCATCCGTCCTCGAATTTATGCATGAGCACGGATATAACTGTAAACTCAGGCGTATGGGCTTGCCTGACAGATTTGTCGAACATGGTACGCAGGCAGAACTATACAAGGAAGTAGGTCTGGATATGGAGACCATCCGCAAAACTATTTCTGAGCTTTTGCAGTAAAGCAAACCAAGAGCCAGGACTAAACAAACTTGTTGTATTTGTGCTCTGGTTCCGCGGCTTGATAAATCAACTCTTCGCGCTTAAGTTCATCTTCAGTAACTGCAGTCCTTTCCAGATAGAAATAAAACTCTGAACCCACATCTTTCTGCGATTTTACTCCGATTCGTCCGCCCATTGCCTCTACAAGTTTTTTGCATAGTGCCAGACCAAGACCTGTTCCACCGAAACGCTTAGAATGAGACTCGTCTTCTTGTCTGAAGGCTTCAAAAATAACTTGTTGTTTGTCTGGTGAAATTCCAATACCGGTGTCGCGCACAAAGAGTATCACCTTGTCTGCACTGAATTCATAACCTACAGTAATTATTCCGTTGTTAATGAACTTGACGGCATTATCAATAAGGTTTTGAAGCACTTTTTGCAGTTTGATGCGATCAGCACTTACATAGGCCGGGGTAATACCAGTTCTGGGTAGCTCAATTCTGAACGATACGTTAGTTTTGCCATCCTTCATCAGTTTGTTTTGATATTGCCTGCAAACATCGATCAGGACATTGTCAATACAAACAGGTGAGATTTGTAGTTCAAGTAGGCCGCTTTCGATCTTGGACAGCTCAATAACGTCGTTAATTATATTAAGAAGTATTTCAGAGTTTGAAATAATCAGTGAGACGAACTCATCCCTGAGGTTGCTATCCGGATCGGTTTGGCCTAAGAGATTAGAGAATCCTACTATTGCATTAAGTGGAGTACGGATCTCATGACTCATATTTGCCAGGAATGAAGATTTCAGTCTGTCGGCCGCTTCGGCTTTTTCCTTGGCTTTAACCAGCTCCAGTTCGTTATGTTTACGTTTTGTAATATCGTGCAAATTGAACAGGAAGTTATCTGCTCCATTGAGTGAGATGACTGAGGTATTAATCTCAACCTGGAGGGGACGACCGTCTTTGGTAGCCAACTGTACGTCGCCCTTGAATGTTGTCCCTGTTTTAAGGTCTGAAATCAGTTTTACATACCTTTTTACTTTGCTGTATCCCCCAA
This sequence comes from uncultured Alkaliflexus sp., assembly GCA_964396555.1. Taxonomy (GTDB): domain Bacteria; phylum Bacteroidota; class Bacteroidia; order Bacteroidales; family Marinilabiliaceae; genus Geofilum. Next base: position 4,861 of record CAYNFX010000034.1, on the reverse strand, counting down.
AAAAGTCACGAGGCCTCATCTCCTTCATCTCTTCCATTGAATATCCAAGTAAGTCCATACCTGCATGATTCACGTAGTTGAGATCACCAGTGCTACTCACAATAAAGATACCGTCAGCACTTGCCTCAATTATCATCCGGTTGCGTTGCTCACTCGCCTTTAATTCATCTTCAAACTGCTTAACTTTTGTCACATCCTGACCGATAAGCAGATAGTATCGGTCTGCATCGAAGTTAGGCCCATGTGTTCCCACAACCTCGTAGTAAACCGGTTCTCCGTTCTTTTTCAGGAGTTTCATCTCCATCCTGGACAGACCGTACTTGTCTATGTCATTATAAAAGCGGTATATCTTGTCATGATCCTCTTCACCGGGAGCGTAGAAATTTGAGAAATGAACACCTACTATTTCTTCCTTTAAGTAGGTAGTAGAGTTTATTATCTTATCATTAATAAAGTGAATGATTCTATCTTTTACCAGCAGGATACCTATTGGTGCTGTGTTGATTATGTTATTGAGAAAGTGTTCCTTTTCTTCCAGGGCTTTATTGATTTTAATAATCTTCTCGTGATTTAGCTTGTTGCGTATCTCAGAATTCCTGAAGTCGAGGTTTCTGGCGAGCAGCAAACTAATAGATTCGAGTACCTGATTGTCGATTGGTACTTCCTTTAGTCCGTCGCTCCATTTTAAAACAATGATACCGTTTGGATCACCGTTGGTTTTGATCCCTGCCACGATGCAGTTAATTGTGTTGAAGCCTGCAGATATGCGTGCTGTGATCTGATCGTTTTTTGTTGCAAGTTCCAAAGCTTTAGGGTTTGGAATTACAATGAACGGAAAACTGGAGTTACAGGCAACTACCTTTGGGAAGTAAACTCCTCTTGAGCTTTCGGCTATGGAATAGGCAGCTATTTCGAATGTTTTTTGTTCGTCTTCGGGCTTATAATAAAGGGCGAATCCTTCCACTCCTTCCATCCCTACAATTCTTTCCGCAACTAAAAAAAATGTATCTTCTATCGAGTTTGAGCCGTTAAGAATTGATGCAATGTCAAACAACAGGTTTTGAGCCACAAGCGAACGCTTGAGGCGTTTGTTCTCCTCGTATAATTGATTAATCAGATTATTTGCTTCTCTCTCTCCCATCCTCAACCTATTTATCTGTCATATTGTAACTTCTGAAACAATAGGGCAAAGATATCTTATTTGGAATTGAAATATTCTTTTATTTTGACAACCGTAATAAATTGTTGTATTAAAGTGTATTTTTCGTTTAGTGGTAAAAATGAAACCTAAGGATTTAAGTATTGCTGAAAATCAGGTAACTTGCGTGGGTGAACTAAAGATAGTACCATCACGATGAAGGAAGGAGTTGTAGTAAAAGCAACAGGCAGTTTATACACTGTCAGGACAAATGAAAAGGAAACTATTCCCTGTAGGCTTAAGGGTAGGATGCGGCTGGAGGATCAAAAGAGTACCAGTCCTGTGGTTGTGGGAGATAATGTTCTTTTTGAGTATGAGCCTGACTCCGGAACTGGAGTTGTAGCAGAAGTTCTGCCGAGGAAGAACCATATTGTCAGGAAGTCAACAAACCTGTCAAAGCAGAGTCATGTGCTTGCAGCAAATATTGATCAGGCTATTTTGCTGATTACTATTAATTACCCGGTTACCACTACAGTTTTTATAGACAGGTTTCTTGTTTCTGCTGAGGCCTTTAGTATTCCATCTATACTGGTTTTTAATAAGGTGGATCGTTATAAGAAGGGTGATTTGGAGCATCTGAGCGAACTGATGGCTATTTACGGAAGGATTGGTTACAGATGTGAAACTATCTCAGCGTTGAATGATGATGATATCGATAAAATTAAATCAATTGTAAAAGACAAGGTGTCGTTGATAGCAGGTCATTCGGGTGTGGGAAAAAGCACTCTTGTCAACAGACTTGAACCTTCAGTAAACTTGAAGACTGCTGAGATATCTTCTGCGCATAAGACTGGAATTCATACCACTACTTTTGCCGAGATGCACACCTTCTCATTTGGTGGGTATGTGATTGACACTCCTGGTATTAGGGGCTTCGGCTTAATAGATACCGGAAAGGAAGAACTCTATCATTATTTCCGCGAGATTTTTGAGGCCTCAGCAGGTTGTCAGTTCAACAACTGCACACATGTACATGAGCCTGATTGCGCTGTTAAGGCAGCTGTAGATGAAGGCCAGATATCAGTGTCTCGCTACAACAGTTATCTGAGCATATACTTAAATAAGGACGAAAAATACCGTTGATTACGGCAACTTAGTCTCATGCAGGTATACAGCACAAAACGCAGGTGGAAGTTTCTTTTGATAGCTGGTGCGGCTGTCATAAGTGCTGTATCGCTATATTTTACAAATGAGCTGGTGAGGGAGCTCAAAGATGAAGAACAAAACAAAGCGGAATTATGGGCTGAAGCCAACCGTTTTCTTGTTGTTGAGAGTGACCCTGACGAGTCGATGGTGGCTCTGATATTTGAGATAATACGGGACAATAACACGGTACCTGTAATTCTAACCGACGACAAAGGCAGTATTATATCACACAGAAATATAAAGTTGCCTCGCAGTGGACAGGGCGAATATCTTGAGCAGGCCCTTGAGAAGATGAAGAGGTATGGACCTCCGCTCGAAGTGGATCTTGGAGATGGAGAGTTTCAGTATCTGTACTACCAGAGTTCTAATCTTTTAACTCGTTTACGTTGGTTTCCCATAGTTCAGCTCTTCGTTGTTTTTGTGTTTATGGTGATAGCTTATATCGCATTCAGTGCCACACGGCGCCGTGAGGAGGACCAGGTTTGGGTAGGTATGGCCAGGGAGACAGCACATCAACTAGGTACCCCTACAAGTTCCTTGCTTGCATGGATGGACTTGCTAAAGATCAAGAATGTAGATGAGGGTTTGCTAAAAGAAATGAGGCATGATATTGGGCGGCTTCAGACCATTGCCTCAAGGTTTTCCAAGATAGGCTCCAGGCCTGAGCTGATGCGTGAAGGTATTTCGGAGGTTGTCCTTAGCATGATTGAGTACTTAAGGAAAAGGAGCTCCTCCCATGTTTTGTTTAATGTAAAAAACGAGGTGCCGGAGTCTTTGTCAATACCATTGAATCGTCCCCTATTTGAATGGGTATTGGAGAACCTGTGCAAAAATGCAATAGATGCAATGGAGGGAGCTGGTCAGATAAGCCTTACCCTGTCCCGCCAAAAGGACAGGGTGATATTGGATATGTCTGACACGGGCAAGGGAATGAACAGAGCTGTACAGAGAAATATTTTTAATCCTGGCTTTAGTACAAAATCCAGGGGATGGGGACTGGGTCTTTCCCTTAGTAAGAGGATTATTGAACAGTATCACCAGGGAGAGATAATAGTGCTGCATTCAGCGCCAGGCAAGGGAACCACTTTCAGGATTACTTTACCTGTCAGTGACAAAGCATAAAAAAGATAGATTATTTTTTTATGCGTATTATATTTTTATAACTTTGCAGGGCTTTTATAAGGGGTGCTGTGAGAAGTTTAAAGGATTATAGTGTTAGTTTTAAGGGTCTTAAAGAGGGAAATCACCTGTTTGACTACAAGGTTGATGCTGAGTTTTTTGGGCTTCTTGAAAATTCCCTTTATGAGGATGGGAATATAGATGTTCTGGTTGATCTGACCAAAAGCATGCAGCTAATGGTCTTTGTCATAAAGGCTAGAGGTACATTGGTGTCAGTTTGTGACAATTGTCTGGAGCCCATTGATGTTCCGGTCAATGCAGAATATAAGCTTTTTGTCAAGTTTGGCGAAGAATATGACGAGCCAAGCGATGACGTTATAGTACTACCTCATGAAGAGCATGAAATTAATTTGGCGAAAGTACTATATGATGTAATAGTCACTTCTGTGAGTATACGTCATGTTCATCAGGCTGATGAAAACGGCAACAGCACCTGTGACCCTGAAATGCTTAGGAAGCTGGAGCAGTATGTGGTTAACAAGGGTTCTGATGAGGACTGTGAAGTGAAGCAAGATCCCAGATGGGACGGTTTAAAGGAAATAATTGGTAAAAAACTAAGTTAAAGAGGTTGAAAAATGGCACATCCGAAACACAAACATTCGAAGACCAGGAGAGACAAGAGAAGGACACATTATAAGGCAGTAATGCCTGCACTTGGTGTTTGCTCCAACTGTGGTTCATCTATCAGGTTGCACACTGTATGTGATGAATGCGGTCACTACAGAGGAAAATTAGCTGTAGAGAAAGAAGTTACTGCATAATGCACTTTTGCTCGCAAATCTGAGCATACAAGGGGCTTTCCTTAGGGTTAGCCCCTTGTATGCTAAAATCATATTCAATGAAAAAGATCAGAGCTGTAATCACTGCTGTTGGAGGTTATGCGCCTGACTACATTCTGGATAATCATGAATTGAGCAGGATTGTTGAAACCTCCGACGAGTGGATAATGACCCGCGTTGGAATCAAAGAACGCCATATCTTAAAAGGGCAGGGTAAAGGCAGCTCAGATATGGCTGTTAAGGCTGTCGAAGAGATCTTTCAGAAAACAGGGACTAAACCAGAAGAGATTGATCTTGTAATTTTCGCAACAGTCACTCCCGATCACGTTTTCCCCGCTTCTGCCAACATTTTATGTGACAAGCTCGGTATCAGGAACGCCCATGGTTTCGACCTTAATGCAGGCTGTTCCGGATTCCTCTATGCGCTTGACACTGCATCCAAATTTGTTGAGGCCGGTGCCAAGAAGAAGGTATTGGTTGTTGGAGCCGACAAGATGAGCAGTATAGTGGACTATACCGATCGTACTACCTGCGTGCTTTTTGGTGATGCAGCAGGAGC
>CAYNFX010000033.1:16201-18640 GCA_964396555.1 uncultured Alkaliflexus sp. | reverse complement strand
ATAAGTAAATGCTTCCCATTTGTAAGTAAGCCACAGAAAGTCTGGAGCTGTCACCTATTTCCTCATAGAGCTTTTTGGCCTGGTTAGCATATTCAAGTGCCCCTTTGTAATCCTTCTGGTCAATCCTTATCCCTGTCATATTGATAAGGTTTTGAGCCATTGAATTTTTATTGTTAAGTTGCTCATTCACATTCAAAGCTAACTGGAAATACTCCAGTGAGACAGAGTAGTTGTTTTGTCTTAAGTGAGCTGCTCCCATACTGTTGTAACAATTAGCCAGACTTACAAGGTCACCTGTCTCTTTAGCCAGTGTGATTGCACGATTATGAGCTTTAATGGCCTGAGGATACATTCCTGCAGTATTAAAACTTCGGGCTATATTTACAAGACATTTAAGTTCAAGCTGTTTGTCCTTAATAATTTCAGCTATTTCCAGAGCCCTAATGTAGTTATTGTCAGCTTCTTTCCATTCTCCAAGCAATGACTGGGTATTGCCGATGGCCAGCAGATAGTTTGCCATATCCGCCTTGTCGTTGATCTCTTCAGCAATAGCCAATGCTTGTTTGAAGTATTCTATTGATCCTTCTCTGTCCTGATGATAGAGCATAAGACCTGTCAACCATAACCCCTTCCCAATGCCTTTTTTGTAGTTTAGACTGTCGGACAGATGTATGACCTTTAGGGTATATTCCTCGGTCATTGAAGGATTGTTGTTATGAACCTGGTATGCAATTTCACTCATAAGATTGATACTTACAGTATCAATGCGATTGCGCTTGCTTAGTATGTTGACCAGGCTGTCAGCTTTTTGATTTTGAGCGTAAGAAGTTGCAAAACTCAGAATGAAGAGTATTATCACACTAAGAAGTCGTGGCTTGACAAACATAAATCCTTAATTCCGAAAAATTCAAATTCAATTTTGGTTCCGTAAATGTAATTGATTTTTTAACGAAATCTCAATGCGAAAGCCTTATAGAGAAAGGTTTTAATTATAATGGCAAAAACTAGTGCCTCATAAGTAACTTAAGGTGTGAATTTTATTGCTCCCTGTTTATTCTTCCATAGCGAGCCTTAATTTCTTCAAGTATCTTCTCAGAAACTAGGAAGACAGCAGGTTTGCCCGATAAGGGATTATTTTGTGTGACAACCACTGTGTTGTAAACTTCTTCTATTTTATCGTATGCCAGGACTTCTGATGGTGTGCCTTGCGAATATAGCTGCCCGTCCTTCATCATAATAAGGTGGTCGCAGTACTCTGCTGCCAGATTGAGATCATGGATTATCATCAAAACGGTGAGCTTGAGCTCACTGTTGAGTCTCTGAATAAGATTAAGTACCTCCACCTGGTGGGTGATGTCGAGGTGGGAGGTAGGCTCGTCCATCAGCAGGAGTTCAGGTTCCTGGGTCAACGCCTGAGCTATGGCGGCAAGCTGTTGTTCGCCTCCGCTTAACTGGCTTAGCTGTTTTTTGCGATAAGGCCATATTCCTGTTAGGCGCATGTATTTGCGGGCAATCGTATGGTCGCGGCTGGATTCGAAAAACTGGAAATTCTGCCTGTAGGGGAGGCGGCCCATCAGCACATAGTCTTCAACACTAATTCCAGCAGAGTCAATAAACTGAGAAACAACTGCAATACGTTGTGCTCTTTGCTGCAGCTTCAGATTCTGGATGTCGTGATTATTGAGTCTGATGTTGCCGCCGGTAAGCGGCAGCCTTCCGGAGATTCCCTTAAGCAGGGTAGTCTTCCCGGAACCGTTGGGACCAATTATTCCCGCCAGCTCTCCCTGTTTTAGCCCGAAGGAGACGGATTTCAAGCTGAACTCGTTTCCGTATCCGCAGCATAGTTTATCTATTTCAAAGTAGTAATCAGACATTGTGATGCTTTTTTCGGATCAAGACGACGATGAATAGTATGCCACCTGCAATTCCTGTTATTACTCCAATTGGCAGTTCGTTTGGAGCTATTATTGTTCGTGCAACCACGTCGGATAGTACGAGAAAGATGCCTCCGCCAAGAAAGGATCCGATAAGCAGGAAACGATGATCACTTCCAGTAAGCATTCGTATCAGGTGGGGGATTACGAGACCCACAAAACCAATTACCCCTGCAACTGCTACACTGATCCCTGTCAGCAGGGAAGAGAGGATAAACAGCATTCTGATAGTGTTCTTACTGTTGATGCCTAGGTAGGTGGCCTTTTCCTGTCCGAGCATTAGTGCATTTAAAGGTCTTGCGAAGAGATAACTGATTGCTAGACCAACCATTGATACAATCAGAGTGATTTGTATAAGCACCTGATTGGGTTCATTAAGGGAACCCATGATCCAGAAGACTATGCTGTAGACATTGTCGGCACTGCTAATCGACATTAGAAACATCATTGCTGATGATGCCACAAAGCTTATCATTACCCCAATCAGCAACATCTTGTTGACATT
>CAYNFX010000033.1:10113-16101 GCA_964396555.1 uncultured Alkaliflexus sp. | reverse complement strand
CTGATGATGCCACAAAGCTTATCATTACCCCAATCAGCAACATCTTGTTGACATTACTACCACCACGGAAGAAACCCAGAACTCCGACAATCACTATCACTATTGCCGCTCCGGTGAAACCCGAGAGAGGAAGTATTATGGTCCCGAGTGTGAGATGAAGGCCGCAGACAATGGTAAGAGCGACACCAAGAGCTGCACCTCCTGATATTCCAAGAGTGTAGGGCTCTACAAGCGGATTGCGAAAAATGCCTTGAAGTATGGCTCCGGCAAGACTCAGTGAGCCCCCTACCGCCAGAGCCAGAATGATTCTTGGCATTCGGATCTGAGTAAGGATATAGTATTCCATTTGCTCCTTGTCGCTAAGCACGGAGGGGATGTCCCTCAGGCCAATGGATGCTTCACCACTGATAAGCGATAGCAGGGCAGAGGCTGCAAAGAGAAGGAGCAGCAGCAAGATGAAAAGAGTCCATGCCAGATACTTGTTTTGCATGATATTAGGACTTGTGCTTTATGGCAGTTTGCTAAGATGACTGTGCAGCACCTTCATGGTTTCTACAAAATCGACAGGATTGGGCGTGCTTGCCATATCTGATTCTACAAAGAAAATCGCATTGTTTTTTGCTGCCGTAAGATGCGGATAACTGCGCCAGATCTTCATCTCATCATCCCCGGCAAGTCCCATGTTAACTATGATTATTACATCGGGATTCTTCATTAGTACCCATTCGCGGTTTACAGTCCCTTTTTTGAGTCCGGCTGCTATATTGGTCCCACCTGCAAGAGTGATATAGTCGTCCATAAAGGTATGTTCGATAACCGTAAAGAGTGGGTTGGCTCCAATCTGGAAAAAGAACTTTCTAGGGGTCTTACCCTTGTAATGTGCTTTAATGCTGCCTAGAGTCTTTTGGCTCTCATTAATTATGGAATCGGCAACCTTTTCACTGCCGCACAGGGAGGCCAGGCGGCTAAACTGGCTACATACTTCGCTGAAGTTGCGGGGAGTCTGGAACACCTCAGTTTTAACACCTGACTTGCGAATCAACTCAATAGTCTCCGGATCGGTTATCCCAGTTGCGATAACCAGATCGGGTTTAAGACTAAGGACCTTTTCAATATTGACGGTAACAGCGCTGGCTACAACTTCTTTGTTGTCCTTGTCAGCGACAAAGCAATAAGAAGTTCTGCCCACTAACTGATCCTGAGCTTCCAGATAATAGATGCTCTTTGTCAGCGAAGGCGCAAGAGAAATAATGCGCTTGCCCCCGGCGTGGCATATGTGGCATATACTGGTGCCTATCAGTAAGGTCAATATCAGCAGTCTGATTTTCATGAGCCTGATCTAATATCTGTTTTGGATTTCAAGGGTCAAAGGTATTAAAATCTTTCCACCTGCAGGGAATAAAAACCGGGGAGATCAAATAATAGCCATTGCCTCCGGGCAGTGGCCTGGACAATTTCACCACTTGGAATAACCTGGAAGAACTAGCAATGCAGACTTTCGTTTAGCTGAACAACAGGGGAGGGTATCAACAACAGGACTTCGTTTCAAAGCATTCTGTACATACCTCCCGGCATAGACTTAATCAGACCTTTAAACTCCATCTCTAACAGGATTGCCGATAGCTTTGGAATAGGAATTCCGGTCGCAGTTGATATAAGGTTGAGATTCATCTCCTTTTCTTCATGCAGTAAATCCATTATTTGCTTTTCCTCCGGAGTGTCAGGTGTAGCAAAGAGATAACCTTGTGTAGCTCTGTTGAAGTTTGTTGGACTTTCCCAGCCCAGTGCATATTCCAGGTCATCAATTGTCTCAATTAGAGCAGCCTTGTTTGCTTTGATAAGTCGATTGCAACCAGCCGACAATTCGTCACCGACCCTTCCGGGAAAGGCAAGCACATCTCTTGAATATCCTGCTGCGAGGCCGGCTGTTATCAAAGCTCCACCTTTTTCGGCAGATTCCACAACTATCACAGCATCACAAAGTCCTGCAGCAATCCTGTTTCTTCTTACAAAGTTTGGTTTGTCAGGATTTGTGTCGGTCATAAACTCAGTTACAAGAGCACCCTGCTCACAAATCTTTGTTGCAGTACTTCTGTGGGATGGTGGGTAGATTCTGTCAAGACCGTGAGCGAGAACTGCGACTGTGGGCAGGCCGTATTTCAGTGCAGCCCTGTGTGCACAGATGTCGATACCGTATGCGAGTCCACTGATAATAAGAGTGCCGGGATGCCTTTCGGCAATATCTTTTACAAGTTTTTCGCACAGGTCCTTGCCGTAGTCGCTTGCCCTGCGAGTGCCTACAATGCTTACTGCCTTGGTAAATTCAAGGTCTGCGTTACCTTTTACAAAGATTAGCAAGGGAGCATCTTCGCAGTTGGCCAACCGCGACGGGTATTCCGGATCATCAACAAAACGGGCCGTGATGTCATGTCGGGTGATGAACTCTATCTCTTTTTCCGCCCTAAGAAGCAGGGATTTTGTGTCTATATTGCGGAGCCGGAAGGCCATAACTTCTCCGATTCCGGGCACCTTTCCGAAGGGAGCCTTAGGCGAAAAGACCTCTTCGACAGAACCCAGGTGATCGATCAGGAGCCGAGCCATTTTCGGCCCTACTCCATTTATCATGGTAAGGGCTATCTGATGAACAAGCATGGTTTGGGTTAATAAGGCTTTGGTACTATTCTGTTTGTTTACTTTTTAATCTGATCCAGTATGTTTTTCAGGTTTTCTTTCTCCTCTCTTTTTAGAGCGGACAGTCCTATTGGCTGATAACGCGCCAATCCCCTGGCTGTATTTTCATATATATAGAGGAAACTAAACAGTACTCCTAAAGGCTTTTTTATTTCATAATGGCTATACCTTTCCAATGGCATTTGCAGTGCCTTATACTTTCGTCCCACAGGAAAGAGGTTGAAATATCTGATTTGCAGATTTCCTTTGGTACTTGCTATTTCAATATAATAATAGCCACCATAGCCAAAGACCACTAATAGTATTGCTAAAAGAAGCCACAGCGCAATTTTAATGATAGGATCCATTTCGGTTTGAGGGAAAAGAGAATATACTATCAGACCAAGAACTATCATGCAGCTTATACCGAAGAAAGATGCAAGTTTGGAAGTGCCTTTTTTATTGTTCATTAATGTTTCTATTTATAATGCAAAAAACAAAATAAAGTGCTAAAAAGCAAACGTCTATTCAGATTGCTTTTCTGCCGGGCTACGGTGCCCGGCAGCACCCATGTGTTTAGGCTGACAAGACCTTGTATAGGCTGGCCTCATATTTTTGCCCAGGGCTTTTCAGCTATGGCATAAAAGCTTACTTTTGTCATAATTTGAAATGAATTTAATTTATGCAGTCACTCAATACCTGTGAAACTGATGTTTATCTTGCCGATGACCTTAGGGCTGATTTGGCAGAGATGATAGGGCCATACAAAGATGAGAAGGTCTTTGTGCTGACTGACAGCACTACCAGACGTCTTTGTTTTCCACTTATTAAAGATGTGCCGGGCATTGACAGAGAACGGGTGATTGAGATTACCCCCGGTGACGATGCCAAGGATACTGATGGCCTTATCAGGGTGTGGGCGGCTTTGGTGGAAGGAGGTGCAACACGGCATTCACTGCTTGTAAACCTGGGAGGTGGCATGCCCTGTGATTTGGGAGGTTTTGCCGCAGCTACTTTCAAGCGTGGAATAGACTTTATTAATATTCCTACGACTTTGCTCGCCCAGGTTGATGCATCGGTGGGAGGCAAAACAGGTATCAACTTCAAAGGCTATAAGAATGAGGTTGGTGTTTTCAAGCAGGCTAAGCATGTGCTTGTGGATACTTCCCTGCTTAAGAGTCTGGATAGTCCCAACCTGATTTCGGGTTTTGCCGAGATGATTAAGCATGCCCTGCTTGTGAAGGGGGATCTGCTTAAGCGAACTGTTGCCTTTGATATATTAAATCCTGACATGGCCATACTTGCCGGTCTGGTTGCTGAGTCAATCAGGATCAAGGATGATATAGTGAGTGATGACCCTTATGAAAAGGGAATCCGAAAGGCATTGAATCTTGGACATACTGCAGGACATGCCATTGAGAGCCTTGCGCTTAAACGCGGCAAACCGGTTCTGCATGGTTATGCCGTAGCCTATGGTATAGTAGTAGAACTTTACCTTGCATGGAAGAAGCTCGGATTTTCTGAGGAGCTACTGCGACTGCTAAGTGAGTATATCTACAAGATCTTCGGTAGATTTGAGATAAGTAAGGGTGATTATACCTACCTCTATGATGCAATGACTCACGATAAAAAGAATTCAAGCGGGCGTATAAATTTTACACTGCTCCGTGAGCCTGGAGATATTGCAATCAATACCCACTGCGAAAGGGAAGAGGTTATTGAAGCTCTCGGATATTACAGGCAAAGCTGATTAGGAGGCAGGAATCTGTGGTCGTAAGTTGCATTATTACCTTTCGAATTGTTGAAAATAAATATCAGGGTGGCAGACAGCTTCCTGACTAACTGAATTGCAACCGGTTATTCCAAATGAGAATTATGACACAATCAATAAAAATATTACCACAGAAAGAGATTATCAGTGCTGAGATAGAGCTTCCGGCATCCAAGAGCATAAGTAACAGACTTCTGATTTTAAATGCGCTGAGCTATAGTTCTTATCCTATAAAGAATCTGTCCGACAGTGACGATACAAGGGCTATGCTCGGAGCTCTCAATTCATCGACCAATCACTTTGACGTCGGTGCTGCCGGGACAACAATGAGGTTTCTTACCGCCTACCTTGCCAAGATTGTTGGCGAGTGGACTATCACCGGCAGTGAGAGAATGAAGCAGCGTCCTATTCATGTGCTTGTTGAGGCATTAAATAGGCTTGGAGCCAGGATTGAGTATCTGGATAAGGAAGGTTATCCTCCATTGAGGATATATGGCAGTGCTTTAAAGGGTGGGGAACTTGAGCTTCCGGGAAATGTAAGTAGTCAGTATGTATCGGCCCTATTGATGATTGCTCCATATATGATGGAGGGACTTACTCTAACTTTGACCGGGGATATAACTTCACGTCCCTATATTCATATGACTCTTAAGCAAATGGAGGCCTACGGGGTGAAATGTGAATGGGCGGGAAATACAATTAAGGTACCCAGAGCTGAGTATAAGCCTATTGAAACAAGAGTGGAGTCTGACTGGAGTGCAGCATCTTACTGGTTTGAAGTAGTAGCCTTTGCTCCTAAGGGGACGACTGTGATTTTGAAAGGACTTAATCGTTACAGTTGGCAAGGTGACTCAGAAGTGGCGCGCCTATTTGAAGGTCTTGGGGTTAAATCCAAACATTCAAGCAGGGGATTAGAACTGCTTAATATCGGTGAAATAATGTCTTCGTTCAAATATGATTTTACTGATCAGCCAGATTTGGCACAGACCTTTGCAGTGACTTGTGCTTTTCTGGGAGTGCCTTTCAAACTAAGTGGACTGCATACCCTCAAGATTAAGGAGACTGACAGAATCACTGCCCTTGTGAATGAACTTGGTAAGTTTGGATTCCTGATAGAGACAAACAATGTTGATTCTCTTGAATGGAGTGGCATGATGGGTAAGGCTGAAGATAAGATCTCCGTGGCAACCTATAAGGACCACCGTATGGCTATGGCTTTTGCTCCGGCAGCTCTGAGGGTTGAAAAGTCCTTTGTTATTGAAGAGCCCTCAGTCGTCTCCAAGTCCTATCCCGGCTACTGGGATGACTTGCAAAAGGCAGGATTCGTTATTGAAAAACAGAAATAAGAATCCTACAGGCCTAAGCTCTGGTTGTAATGCATTTCAACACTGCTTTTTTTTGGGGGTTATTTGTCACAGCCTTTTTTTTGAAAGGCTGTTTTTTTTTATGGCTTGTAGAATAGGTGACTATAGGTTTGTGGTTTATGAGGACATGAAAATATGGCAGCAATTCTTAAAATAACTGCGCCAAAATGACGCTTGATATTT
>CAYNFX010000033.1:0-10013 GCA_964396555.1 uncultured Alkaliflexus sp. | reverse complement strand
ATCCGTGGGTAACTGATGGTAAGGTACAGTGAGCGGACTACCATAAAGAGAAACATACTTAGCCACATGGCATGATTACCAAGGTAGGGGAACAGTATGTAAAAAGGCAGGAAAAAAAAGAACACTGCGGCAATGACAACCGACCTTCGCATCTGTACTGATCCTCCAATGCCTATAAAGACCCCGTCGAAGATATAGGTCAGAAAACTCACTAACGGCATCATCACTACCCATAGCAGGTATTGTTTTCCGGTTTCGATTATTTCTGTCTGCCGGGTGAAAAGACTTAGTAATGTTTCACCCAATATCAGGTAGGCCGCTGAGAAAACTATTGCAAAGCCCAATCCCCATCTTAGCAACATATGAACTGAATAGGAGAGCTTCAGCCTATTACGCGCTCCGAAGAGTTTTCCAATAAGAGCCTCTGCAGCATAACCATAGCCGTCCAGGAAATAAGAGAAAAGCAACATATACTGCATAAGCACGCTGTTAGCTGCAAGGGTTATGTCACCTATGCCTGCTGACTTAGATGTAAAGAAGGTAAAGACCAGAATCACAAATAATGTCCTGATAAAGATATTGGTGCTTATACCAAGGAAGTTGCTCATATTGGCAAGTAAGACCGAGAACTTGCATGTGAAGTAGGGGATAACCCAGCGGTACTTTTTAAAGAACAATATTAGGGCCAGCATAAGTCCTATATACTGTGCCAATACTGATCCAAGGGCTACTCCATCCACGTCCATTCCAAAGAGACGAACCAAAACAAAACTTAGAATTATATTGAAGATGTTAACAGTAAGCGCTATTACCATTGGGTATACAGAGTTTTGCATCCCCAGGTACCAGCCGTAAAACACAAACAACATTATTGAGGCTGGGGCATCCCATATCCTGATTAGGAAGTATCGTCTTGCCTGTTCCTTTACTTCAGGACTTCCTTCAAGAATTTTTAACCCTATATCGGCAAGGGGGACCTGGAATAATATCAGTAGTAGTGAACCAACAGCCGCGATCAATGCACCACGCTGCATTATTATTGCCATTCCGTTTTTGTCATTACGACCATAACCCTGCGCAGCAAGTCCGCTGATACTCATTCTCAGAAAAGCAAAAGCCCAGTAAAGAAAATTGAAAAGCGTACTTCCAAGTGCAACGCCACCTAGGTAGTGTATCGAGTCAAGATGTCCCATCAGATACACGTCCACCATACCCAGCAAGGGTATGGTAATGTTAGTCAGTACATTTGGAATGGCAAGCCTTAGAATTTCTTTGTTCACCTTTTTAGTATGAAAAATTAGTCAAAAATTTGTGGATGCTTGAACCTTTTTCTATCAACCCTGTTTAGTATGTAGAAAAGGTCGAAATAAGGATTTTTTCGTGTATTGTAGCTAATGTTGAACTAAAAAAATAAGAGAAAATGGCATTCGAATTACCTAAACTGGATTATGCATACAATGCATTGGAGCCCAATATCGATGCATTAACAATGGAAATACACCATACTAAGCACCATGCTGCATATACAAATAACCTGAATGCAGCATTGGAAGGAACTCCAAATGCAGGCAAGAGCATTGAAGAACTGTTGGCTGGAATCTCAAAGCTTAGTGTTGCAATACGTAATAATGGTGGTGGTTACTACAACCATAACCTGTTCTGGAAAGTAATTGGTCCAAATGGTGGTGGCAAACCAAGCGGTGATCTTCTTGCAGCAATTGAAAAGAACTTCGGTTCATTCGATGCTTTCAAGGACGAGTTTGCAAAGGCGGGCGCAACTCGATTCGGCTCAGGCTGGGCCTGGCTTGTAAAGCAAGCTGATGGCAAACTTGCAATCACCTCTACACCAAATCAGGACAATCCGCTTATGGATATTGCAGAGGTTAAGGGTACTCCTATTCTTGCACTTGACGTTTGGGAACACGCCTATTATCTGAAATATCAGAACCGTCGTCCGGACTACATTTCAGCATTCTGGAATGTTGTAAACTGGAACGAAGTCGCAGCACGTTTGAAAGGCTGATTATAAAATATTGTTCCTAATTAGATTACTGTTATTGATGAGTTGGCCGGCAAAACTTGCGTTTTGCCGGCTTTCTTTTCTGTATTCCCCGGCTGGGACAATAAATTTGCTTCCCTTATTGAGTTTTGATTTATCTTTGTTGTTTATTCCGCATAGAAAGGCCATTTAACCCTTTGGTCTGTTATTTGTTTTACTCAGAGGAAACCCTCAGGAACTATGGAACTGGTTCCAGAATAAAATTTTGATATTATGGAAACATCTTTGAATGGTGGCAGGGGCTACAAAAAGATCGAACAATATGATGATGAGATAACCGGAAAGCTTGCAAAGAACTATAGTGAGATCCTGGAACAGCTTGGTGAAGACATTACAAGGGAGGGACTTGAGAAAACTCCTTTGAGGGTAGCCAAGGCTATGCAGTTCCTCACCCAGGGCTATAATATGAACCCTGAAGAGATTGTTCGTTCGGCTATGTTTCGTGAAGACTACCAGCAAATGGTTGTCGTAAAGGACATTGAGCTTTATTCAATTTGTGAGCACCATATGTTACCCTTTTTTGGTAAGGCACACGTAGCTTATATACCTCGTCACCATATCACCGGACTTAGTAAGATTGCCCGAGTTGTAGAAGCCTACGCACGCCGCCTGCAGGTTCAGGAGAGACTTACTACTCAGATAAAGAATTGTATTCAGGAGACTCTAAATCCGCTTGGTGTGGCCGTAGTAATAGAAGCGCACCACACCTGTATGCAGATGAGGGGAGTGCAAAAGCAACATTCGGTAACAACAACTTCTGATTTTACAGGAGCTTTTCTGAAAAGCATTGCTACAAGGGAGGAGTTTTTCAATATTATTGGATCACGCCTCCACTGATTTATGTTTAATTTGATCGCGTAATTCAGTAATACTAACCAGAATAAAACTGATGATTATGAAAAAGATACTTGTTTTATGCTTTGCTTTAATTGTTTCTGCCGGTATGCTATATGCCAGTGACGGTTTTCAACTTGGCGTAAAAGCCGGTTTTAACTCATCCAGCTTCGATACTTCCAATGGTGTGAAGCTTAACAATGAGACATATCAGAATGTAAAGAATGATTTCAAGAGTGGTTATATATTCGGTGCGTGGACTTCATTCCCTCTTGCCGGTAATATCTCTTTGCGACCTGAAGTGTATTACTCAAAGAAGAGTGGTAAAGTAGAGTATGACCCTGAGGTTTCCGAAACCCTTAACTACTATAGCTGGGATATTCCGGTTCTTCTAAAACTTGATGTATTGGATCTCAAGGTAGTTAATATTTACGGCCTTGCTGGGCCTGCTCTTTCTATCCGTTCTGATGAGAAGGTTAGCGTGGATGATGTTAACTTTAATTCAGGAACTATGAAGAGTGCTAACTGGAACCTCCAGCTGGGAGCCGGAATTGAGATTATGCGTTTTGGCTTGGATGCCCGTTACGAATGGGGTTTAAATGATATTTCGAGTAAAAGCGGAATTGACCGTAAAACTAGGGCACTGATGTTCTCTCTTAGTTACAGATTGTTCTGATAACAGTCATTTAGTATTTTGAGTAGAAGTAGCGAACTTTTTGTTCATCCCTATTAATAGCCCTGAGCAAATAGAACGGGGAGCTTAATGCTCCCCGGGATAATACATTACTGCTTTTCCTTCACGTCCATCGATCTGAAGGAGGAGCGGTTCTTTTGTTTCCACATGTCTTATATGCTCAGTCTCATGTCTCGCCTCCAAAGAGTCGAGCCATTTTAGATCCAGCTTGCCCCTGTTGAGATGCGTGTTGATATACAGGTAGGCCACCCTCAGTGAGGTTAAGTTTTGGAAGAAGTGGGTTCCCTGACTTGGATCAACTGAATAGTTTTCCAGTCCTATTTCAACAATAGCCCTGGTGCCAGCTATCTGTCCCCATTTAACAGGAACACCCAGCCATGGATCCTGTGAGCCCCACCTTCCCGGTCCTATCAGGAGATATGCTTTATTCTCAGCCTGTAGCAAATCGTTTAACTTCTCTATTTCAGTTACAATCTTTGGGTTATTGGACGCCTTGAAGTTTTCAGTCTTTATATATACTATATCCTTAACATCTGAAATGATGCCATTTCCTAGTGCAGCCTCACTGTAAATAAAGGCATTGTCTGAGTCTTTGACCTTAATATTTGGTCCAAGGGAAACTCTGCTGTCAACAATAGGTCTAATCTGGAGCAGATAAAAGACTGAAGGATTGCCAGGAGGTGTCTGCAGGTCAACTGCAAATTCTATCTCTACAGGCTGGTTCATTTCAATCTGGCCTATCCGGAGTATCTCCTTCATTATGTTGGCAAGTGGGAAGCCGTCATACTTAAGTATACTTGCAAACGTAACTATTGGATAACCGTCGAAATAGGTTCCGTCACGGACAACCTGATTTTGCAAGTCAAACATCGAACCGATCCATTTCATAGATCCGTCTTTCAAAGCCTGCCTAAGGTCAAGGGTTTTGATGTTTATTCCATCATCCACCGATGGTGTGAAACTGTTTATATCCAGATCAAGGGCATAGAAGCATTTCTGGGTTTCTCTCAGCATCATTTCCGGATTTGAAAGCTGCATAACCTTGGTCGGGTATTCAGGTGAAAAACGAAGAGAGACCCCGCCTTCAACAATGTATTTTCCAAGTCCCAGTGCTACATTTACAATTCCTTCCTCAGATTTTTCCGGTGGAATTGGGTAGAAGTTTGATGATCGTCCCACCCCTGAGAAAGTAGGATAGAAGCTATTACCGTGAGCTTGACCCACTATCTCCTGCAGTACTATACCCATTCGCTCCTCATCTATAAGGTTGAGGGTGCTTGACATGTAGGCCTTACCTGACTTGAAATAAACTGAAGCATAGACGCATTTGATGGCATCACCCAGCTGTGATGCCATACGGTCGGAATCACTTGTGTAAGGCACCATGTAGGTGGAATAGATACCTGCGAAAGGCTGGTGGTGACTATCCTCGAGCATGCTTGAGGACCTTACCGCTATAGGCTTTTTTATTACATTTGAAAACTTAACAAGCTTTGTGTAAAGGTCCTCGGGTAGGGTAGCTTCAACAAACTGTCTTAGAATCTCTTCATCACTGGCATCTGATAAACCCAGAGGATAGAGATTATTGCTCTCCATGAAGTTTTCGAAAACATCAACTCCCAAAACTACAGTTCTTGGTATTGTGATGATTACATCATCGAAGTCCTTGAATGCTGGATATTTCTTAATAAGAGTGCTTAAGAATGCTAAACCACGTGCCTTGCCTCCTAGGGACCCTTCTCCGATGCGGGAGAAGTTGACATACTCGTCATATGTATTTTCATCAAAGGTGGCTATTACGCCCCTGCCTTTGTACATCCGGAAGTGCGCAATAATGTTGTAAAGTTCATATTTTAAATGCTCTATCTCCGAGTCTGCAGTAACCTTGATTTCCTTGATTACTGAAGCTATCGAAAACAATGCTCTCGCTGTTAGCCATTTGGAGATATGGTCACGCTTAAAGTGATAAAGTAGTGACTTGTTTGGTATCTTAAGCAGAATCTCCTGGAGTTCCTGGAGGTTACTTACCCTTGCAATTTCTTCCCCTGAATCAGGGTCAATAAATACGAAGTCTCCAAAGGCAAGGTAGGTAGTAAGAAAGTCTCTCAGCTCCTGTAATAAGAGTTTGGAGTGTTTATGGATAAAGCCTACCTTGATTTCTTTAGCAACAGTTATAAATTTGAGGTCGGATGACTGGAGTAAAAAAGGCATAAAGGGGTTTTCCTTCTTTACTCTACGTGCCAGACGTATACCCGCGGTTGAGTCCTTTGTTCCTTTGCGGTTGAACGAAACGTCGGATATTATGCCTAGTATATTATTGCTGTATTTGTTATATAAACCTACTGCCTCTTCATATGTACGTGCTAGCAAGATCTTTGGGCGTCCCCTCATTCGCATCATCCTTTGGTGTTCATTAAGTCCTTCGGTCATAAACTTGCGGGATTGCTGAAAAAGGATCTTGTATATTAGAGGCAGGTAGGAGGAGTAAAAGCGCACAGAGTCTTCAACTAGTAATATGGACTGAACACCGATCTCAGATACATCAGTGGGCGCATTCATTCCATCCTCTATAACTTTTATGATGGCGAGCAGAAGGTCGGTATTCCCAAGCCAGCAGAAAGTGTAGTCGATAGCACTTGTATCCTCCTTACTGAGTTTAAGTGATACTTCCCGTGAAAATGGTGTAAGTACAACAATGGGGATATACGGATGACTTTCCTTGATAACCTTTGAAAGGGAGAAGGGATCCATACCACCCACACTAAGCATTGTTATCACAAGATCTATCTGGTTTTCATCAATTGCTCTGAATGCTGCTTCTGCAGAGGATACCTGGATAAACATGGGTGGGTGGCGCAGGTTAAGCGCTACATATTCGTTAAATATCTGCTCGTCAATACGGCCGTCTTCTTCAAGCATAAAAGCATCATAGGAACTACAGATAAGGAGCACCTTGTGAATTCTCTTCTGCATCAGACGTTCAAAGGCAGTATCTTCAAACTTGGTCTTCTCATTATGATATTTGGTTTCAAGTGACATTTCTATCCGTGTTTAAGACTGTTACTTCGTGTTATGTGATTTGCGGCTTAGGTGTTTGTGACACCACTTATGCAAATTAAGTAAATCTTCCTGATAGCTATCTTTTTTTCACTGGCTTTCAGGTGCTGAATGTTATATAATTGCAGTGTGTTAACTCGCATCAGGTATAAAAAAAGTTAAATCCGAATAATGTGTTTTTAACCTCTATATATTTGCATGAATGAACATTCATTCATTGTAAATGATTAACTATATCTATACGATGGCAAAGTTGGCAGACGAGAATAAGCTGATAAGGATAAAGGAGGCGGCCATAGGGTTGATCGCAGAGAACGGTTACGGGGAGGCTACAATATCATCAATAGCTGCTAAGGCAGATGTGGCAGTGGGTTACCTGTACCGCTACTATTCCGGGAAGGAGCAGTTGGTTTCCGACATGCTGGATGAGAAGATTCGTAGTCTTGCCGGACAGCTTGAGCTTATTATGGATTCATGCATTACTATACGCGAGGTCGTAGAATCTGTGGTTCACTATTTCTTCTGCCTGGCTGAAAGCAGTCCTGATCATATAAGGTTTCTATACAAACTGATAAATGAGTATCGCTTTTCAATATTACCCGAGCAGATCAGCAGGATCAAAGAGCTTTGCTCAAAGTTGCTCAGGATTGGAACTTCAACAGGTGAGATATCAAATGCTTTTTCTGAGGAAGAGATATTTCTTATGACTGTAATTTATCCCATAGGCTTTATAAATATTAGGTTTAAGCAGCACTTTAAGACCTCCCTACTTGATACTGATGATGAAAAAAAGGTCGTCATGCTTTGTATGAGTGCACTGAGGGGTTAGATGCAAATGCAATAAACAGGTTTAAGTATGAAGAGAGTAATATTATTGGTAGTTTTTCTGCAGGCTCTGTCTGGCATGTGGTCACAGGAGAGTCAGGTTGCACTGACATTTGATAAAGCTGTTGAAATAGCTTTGTCGAATAACGAAATGATCAAACAGGCTGTCTTGCATCGTCGTCAGGCTGAAGCTGAAATGAGTGCAAACCGAACCTTGAGGCTACCGCAGATATCCCTGAATGCGAGCTATGTCATACTCTCGGATGACATAAGGATTGACATGACCGGCGTCAGAGATGCGATTACTCCATTGTATGGAGCGTTGTCACAGTATGGCAATTTTAGCGGGGTTCCTAATCCCGATCCCAATACCTCGGGTATGATGCCGGTACTACCTGACAATATATCAACAGAAGCTGTCAGGGGTCAATTAGCAGATGGTCTTGTTAAGGTACAGAGTGCTGAGTGGGATAAGTTGATTCAGAAGAAACAGTTTGGTGCTGTTTCTGCAGGAGTCACCTGGCCTCTGTTTACCGGAGGCAAGATTAATGCTGCAAATCATGCCGCAAAAATACGATTGGATGAAGCGGTAGAGATTGAAAGAGAGAAGACTGCAGTGTTGCTTGCTGAGCTTGTGGAACGTTACTTTGGTCTGTCGCTGGCTATGGAAGCTGCCAATGTTAGGCTTGATGTGCTAACGGCTATGGAGGAGCACCTGGCCGATGCTCATAAATTATTCGATGAGGGAATGCTTGCAAAAGCTGAACTTCTTCATGCAATGGTTTATCATGCTGAAGCAGACAGGGAATATAAAAAGGCCGTACGCCAGGTTGAACTACTTAACAAGGCCTTGGCTAATACTCTTGCCGACAGCACTGGAAGAAGCTATCTTCCGGTTACTGCTTTGTTTTACAATGAGAGCATTGAGCCGGCTGAGTATTTTAAGTTGCAATCCATAAATAACAATCCTTTGCTAAGACAGGTTTATGCAAAGCAGGGACTTGCTGGTCAGGCTGCAAAGGCTGAGCGTTCAGATCTTTTGCCTACAGTGGCGGCCTTTGGCCTGTATAATATTGCAGACTATGACCTGTCTCCGCAGGTATCCGACTATATGGCAGGACTGACATTGAGCTGGAAGATATTTGGCGGCACTTCTGCCCGTCACAAATACAAAGCAGCCAGGCTGGTCGAAGCCCAGGTCGAGCAGGCCAAGAACAAAGCTGTCAGGGACATTGAGATGGGGATTGAAAAGTATCATCAGGAACTCTATATGGCAGTTGAGCAACTACATGAGCTTAAGACTGCTGCTGAGTTTGCTGATGAATATTACAGAGTTCGTCTGAATGCCTTTAGTGAAGGATTGGCATCAAGTACAGATGTAACAGATGCATCGCTGGCTGTTGCCAAGGTCAGAGTTGAGCAACTTCAGGCTAAGTACAATTATGATCTTACTCTGGCACGGCTTTTAGAACTTGCAGGTATCCCGGAATATTTCAATACCTATATGAATACAGGAGTAAAGTAAAGTATCCTTATACGAAATTAACTGAAAAGCAATGAAACAGAAGAGTGCAATAATTGCAGGTGCTATTGCATCAGCCCTGCTGATATTTCTTATCTACACAACATGGTTGCTAGTTCGTGAAGTTCCTATAGAACTTCAGGGAGAAGCTGAAGCCAGGCAGATGAAGGTATCTCTGAAGCTGACAGGTCGTATTGACTCTATGGCAGTTTATCGCGGTCAAAGTGTCAATAAGGGCGACTTTCTCTATTCGATTACAAGTCCAGAAGTTGATGCCAAGATGAGTCAGGCTGAAGCTGTAAGATCTGCTGCTGAAGCTCAACACAAGAAAGCAAAGTTTGGAACTCAGCAAGAAGATATTCGTGCGGCATACAACAATTATCAAAAAGCATCTGCTGCCCTTGAGTTTGCCCGAAAGAGCTATGCAAGGGTAAAAAACCTGTATGACAATGGTGTGGTACCTGCTCAAAAGTTGGATGAAACTGAGATGCAACTTAAAGTTGCAGAACAAACTGCAGAGGCTGCCAAGGCTATATGGGAGAAGGCTGAAGGTGGGGCTCGTATTGAAGATAAAGAAGCTGCCGGTGCGCTTGTAAAGCAGGCAGAAGGTGTCGTAGCTGAAGTGGCTTCATATCTTGAGGAAACACGAGCCTACGCTCCAATTGCAGGAGAGATAGCAAATATTATGTCGGAGGTTGGTGAGCTTACTCCTGCGGGTTTCCCGGTTGTTACACTGGTTGACCTTGATGATATA
The DNA here is from genome assembly GCA_964396555.1 of uncultured Alkaliflexus sp. GTDB lineage: Bacteria > Bacteroidota > Bacteroidia > Bacteroidales > Marinilabiliaceae > Geofilum. The sequence continues at coordinate 268 of CAYNFX010000033.1, read as the reverse complement.
TGGATAGTTTTCAATATTCGTGAGGATTTGCTTTCTCCAATCCGCAAGGGAACACGCTTTGAAGGTCGCATACCGGCACTGGGAGGAGAGAAGCAGTTATTTGAGGTAACATATATCAGTGTCCAGGGGGACTATGCAACATGGAATGCTACCAAGTCCTCGGGTGATTTTGATAAGAAAACCTTTGAAGTTCATGCACGTCCCGTAGCTAAGATCGAAGGATTACGACCGGGCATGAGTGTGTTGGTTAATTGGGATGCTATTGGAG
>CAYNFX010000032.1:4570-18996 GCA_964396555.1 uncultured Alkaliflexus sp. | reverse complement strand
GTATTATGAATATTATGTTTGTATCTGTAACCGAACGTACACGTGAGATCGGTCTGCGGCTTGCAGTCGGTGGTAAGGGAAGGAATATCATGACCCAGTTTCTGATGGAAGCTGTGATAGTAAGCGTAGGAGGTGGACTGATAGGAATATTGCTGGGTGTTGGAGTCTCTGCCTTGATAAGTACGCTAGCATCATGGCCCATCTCGGTTTCAAATTCATCAATAATTCTTTCTTTTGCTGTATGTACTATAATTGGTGTATTCTTTGGATGGTATCCTGCCCGCAAGGCTGCAGCTCTCGACCCTATTGAGGCATTGAGATATGAATAATAGTAAGTAGAATAATTTGTAATGGGAACAATAAATAGGCAGCGAATTATTAGAAGTGTTGCAATACACTTGGTTTTCTGGATATTCTGGTTTATTGCACCCATTCTGTTTTCATCTGGAGAAAGGGGGTTCAGGCTTCCGGAACATCCTGGGTACTATTTCAGATCCTTTTTTACAGTAGGACTTTTTTATCTTAACTTTTTCTGGATCATAGAGAAGTCTTTATTCCAACACAAGCTGGTACGCTTTGTCCTGATGAATGTCGTACTGCTTGTTTTGGTAACAGGCTTTGAACTTTTTCAGCAGGCATTTTTCCACCCCGGCGGTAGGCCGGGGGGAGCTGCTGAAATTTCCCAGGGTATGCGCCCCCCTATTTTCCTTATGCTCATGGGGATATTTTTCTCCTACATTTTTGTAATAAGCATCGCAGTAGCGATTAGAACCACTACAAGGTGGATCAAACTTGACGACCAGAGGAAGACTCTTGAGAATGAGAATCTCAAGTCAGAGCTCAACAACCTGAAGATGCAGCTTAACCCGCATTTCTTTTTTAATACCCTCAATAATATTTATTCGCTTATTCAGATTGCGCCGGAAAGGGCTCAGGAAGCTGTACACAGGCTCGCCAGGCTGATGCGTTATCACCTGTATGATACAAATTCCGAAAAAGTATCATTAAAAGGGGAGATCGAGTTTGTCGATAATTACATATCTTTAATGAAGATGAGGTCTACATCCCTGCTTGATGTGAAATTTAACTACAGTATTGAGGATAGTGAGGCCCGCATTGCTCCTTTGCTTTTTGTCCCGCTGGTTGAAAATGCTTTTAAGTTTGGTATCAGTAATGATGTCAGGTCTGAGATATTGATAGAAATCAGTGAGTTGAGAAACGAAGTGGTGATGACAGTACAGAATACTGTATTTGACAATCCCGAAGCGATATCCGGTCATTCGGGAATAGGTCTGGAGAACCTGAGGAAGCGGCTATCTCTTATCTATCCGGATGCACATGAGTTTAAAGCTGAAAAGGTTGGTGACAGATTCATGGTATTGCTTAGGATAAAACTTGGATAAATCGAGACTCTTATGACAATAAACTGCCTGATTGTTGATGATGAACCATTGGCTGCCGATCTGATAGAGAGTTATGTTATAAAGACTCCCTTTCTGAATGTTGTCGGCAAGTGTAATAGTGCATTTCAGGCAATGAGAGTAATGGCTGAGACCAAGGTTGATTTGATCTTCCTTGATATTCAGATGCCTGGACTTACAGGACTTGAGTTTTCCCGTTCCCTTCAAAATGAAGTAAAGGTCATTTTCACTACGGCCTACAGTCAGTTTGCCCTTGATGGTTTTAAGGTCAATGCCATAGACTATCTTGTAAAGCCATTCAACTACATTGAATTTCTTGCTGCAGCAAATAAGGCAAAGGAGTGGTTTTTCCTGATTAAGGGGCCACAGGCTGAAAAGGTTTCCCCTGGTGCCATAATGCTGAAAGCCGATTCCAGGCTTATTGCAGTTGATCTTACGTCCATTCTTTATGTAGAAAGCATGGGGGATTACGTCAAGGTATACTGCAGCGACAATGAAAAGCCCATAATCACACAGATGACTATGAAGGCCCTGGCTGAAAAACTGCCGGCTGAGGACTTCTTCAGGGTACACCGCTCTTATATTGTAAATATAAACATGGTGAGGACTATTGAGCGTAACCGCATAGTCTTCGGTAAAGACTACATACCCATCTCTGATTCTGCAAAGGATGATTTTTTTAAACTCATCAACGACAGGTTTTTAATGTAGGTTTCGACTGACTCCTTTGGGAAGACACAGTCAACCGAAGTATGACAAAAATCATTATAAGTTGTGATTGTACAAGATTGATTTGTCTGTTATTTTTGAGGATTAGAAATTACGGGCAAATATGTGGTTTTTTAAGAAGAAGAAGGAGATAGTAAAGGAGGATACAGTTGCCGAAACGGTGGTATATTATGGAACTCATACAGGGAATTCCCGGTTTCTTGCAAAAAAGCTTTCACGTTTACTTACCGAAAAAGAGGTGCCATGTAGGGTTGAGAGCCTTGCAAAGGTCAGGGTATCTGATCTTGTAAATGAAATGAGGGTACTGATAGTTGTTAGCACTTATGGGGAGGGAGAAGCACCTGCCAATGCGGGTGATTTTGTGAAAAGTCTCAGTGATGAATATGATTTATCCCACCTGGAGTATTCTGTTTGTGCTTTGGGTGATACTTCTTTTGAGGATTACTGTGCAACAGGAAGATATATAGACAATAGACTAACAGAACTTGGCGCTAAAGCAATAGTTCCCAGAGCAGAATGTGATGTAGAGTTTGGTGAGCCGTCAGGGGAATGGATGCAGAGTGTTGTGGAGGTGGTCACTTCGACAGGCTACCTTCGACAGACTCAGAGACCTCAGGCTTCGACAAGATCAGAGGCTTCGACAGGTTCAGCCACCAGTAAGAGACGCTATAAGGCGCGTCTTACAAATCATTTAAGGTTAAGCGATCCCTTATCCACACGTGAGGTCTATCACCTTGAATTTGAGAGCGAAGAATTTCAATATAAGCCTGGTGATTCAGTGGGCTTTGTTCCGGCTGACCTGTTTAAAAATGGCGAGATAAAGGACAGACGTCCCCGTTATTATTCAATTGCATCTTCCCCACTTGAGGTAAAAAGCGGTTTTCATATCACCGTGAAAACCCATGGTCTTGGGATTGTTTCGCCCGGTCTCAACCGCCTGCTCCAAATAGGTGATGAGGTTGAGTTTGTACACCTGTCATCCGAGTCATTCAGTCTGGACAATAGCGGTGAGTTTGTAATTCTGGTTGCGGCAGGGGTTGGTATAGCTCCATTTCGAAGTTTTATACGCCACAATGCTGCTCAGAAGAATCCCAGGAAGATTTGGCTGCTCTATGGTGACCGTGATTCGGAAATAGATTACCTGTACAAGGATGAGTGGCAGGACCTGCTTGACAGAGGGGCTGTACACCGTATGGATGTAGCTTTTTCGAGAGGTTTGAAGGCACTCTATGTACAGGATATACTCCATGAAAATCGCAGTAATGTGTGGAACTGGATAAAAAAGGGTGCTTCCGTCTATGTCTGCGGTTCCCGTGCAATGGGTGCGGATGTCAAGTCTTTCTTTGATGAACTTAGAGAGGATGAGGGTAAGGAGTTTGACCTTCCATACTTTGAAGAGCTCTTTTAGGCTGCAATGTTTTATTATTAGTATCAAACCATGTTGGTAGCCTGTCCCTGATTTTTGCAAGGGGCAATGTACAGTTGGTAATTACTGGCAGAGTAGCAGCTACGGGATTTTCTTTATATTTGATTATTCAATCCTACAGTATGTCCACTATTCTGCAAAGCCTCAGAGATTATTTCGGATACGATTCATTCAGACCGGGTCAGGAACAGGCTGTCAACATTTTGCTTGAAGGGCGTTCGGCTGCAGCAATCTTTCCTACGGGCTCTGGCAAGTCTCTGATATATCAACTTGCATCTTTGCATCTGCCACATCTTACCCTTGTGGTTTCCCCACTGCTTGCACTTATAAGTGATCAGCTTGAGGCAATGACAAGATATGGTATTCCTGCTGCAAGGATTGACTCTACTCTCGATCACAGGGAGACTGTTAAGATCCGCGAGAAGGTTGTTAAGGGGGAAATAAAGGTGTTGATGGTTTCCGTAGAGCGATTTAAAAACGAGAACTTCAGGTTGTTTCTTTCGGGTGTCCATGTTTCTCTGCTTGTTGTGGATGAGGCCCACTGTATTTCAGAATGGGGACATAATTTCAGACCCGACTACCTAAAGTTACCACAATACAGGAAGGAGTTTCTTATCTCTCAGGTATTACTACTTACAGCTACAGCTACACCTCAGGTTATCGAGGATATGTGCGGTCGCTTTGACATACGCACGGAGGATGTTGTTATAACCGGTTTCTACAGGTCAAACCTGCACCTTGATGTTGTTCCCGTAACTCAACGCGATAAGGGCGAAAAGCTGGCTGAGTTGCTAGCCAAAGCAGCAGGTGAATCGGCAATCGTTTATGTGACCCTGCAAAAGACCTCTGAAGAGGTTGCTGCCTTTCTGCGTAGCAGGGGGATAACTGCAGCAGCTTATCATGCAGGGATGAACAAAACCGACCGTGTGCTTATCCAGAATGGCTTTATGTTTGGCCAGATCCCTGTAATTGTTGCAACCATCGCTTTCGGGATGGGTATTGATAAGCCAGATATACGTCACCTGATTCATTATGACTTGCCCAAATCACTTGAGAGTTACAGTCAGGAGATAGGTCGTGCAGGCCGAGACGGGCATACCTCTCAGTGCATTTTGCTTGGAAATACTAATGCTATCAATATACTTGAAAACTTTGTATATGGCGATACACCTGAGCGCCCTGCAGTCAGGGCGCTAATAAGCAAAATCGTTTCTGCCGGCACACGATGGGAGATGAGTATATTGAAACTTTCTAATAGTTTTAATATACGTCAACTTCCTCTTAAGACCCTCCTTGTTTATCTTGAGATGGAAGATTTCCTGAGACCCCTTTATAGTTATTATGCTTCATATCGCTTTCGCTTTTTGTTAGATAGGGACTTGATACTTGGAAAATTTGCAGGAGAACGGCGCGATTTTCTGAAATCCGTCTTTGACTTATCAAGAAAGGCAAGGCTATGGTTTACTGTGGATTTCGAAGCTATACTCTCACAGTACCCTGCTGAGCGCAGCAGGGTGGTTGCAGCTCTGGACTACCTGAGTAGTCAGGGATTTATCGAACTTGAAGTTTCGGATTTGATAGAGGTGTATGAGGTCAACAGCGGATGTGCGGATCCTGATGCACTGGCGTCGCTCATCCACTCACGCTTTGAAGCCAGGGAGGTTGTAGAGTTGCAGAGGATTAGGCGGTTGGTAGATTTCTTTGAGGGAGACAGATGCCTGTCAAAGTCCCTGTCTGAATACTTTGGTGAGGCTACCACCTGGGAACGCTGCGGCCACTGTTCCGTTTGCCTCGATGGATCACGGAAACTGGTAAATGACCTTCATCTGGAGCCACTAACTCAGGCAATTGTAACCAATAAACTTCAGGAATTGCTTGTAGGTCATGGCGATGCAGGACTTTCCCCACAGAGTATGGCGCGCTTCCTTTGCGGGATATACACTCCGCTGTTTGGTAAGCTTAAACTGTCTTCTGTGCCTGGCTTTGGTGCGTTAGAAAACTACCGCTTTGATGAGGTGTACCGGTTTTGTACAGCACTTTAGCCCATCCTGCTTTTGTAGTCTTGATAGTCAAAGCTGCGCAGTATGGTCAAGCCTTTATTGTCGTTCCACAGCCCTATTGATGGGTGAGGAACTCCGTTAAACATGGTGGTCTTAACGATAGTGTAGTGGATCATATCCTCGAAAACAATCTTGTCGCCAACCTTGAGTGCCTGGTCGAATGACCAGTTGCCGATAAAATCACCTGCAAGGCAGCTATTTCCTCCCATGCGGTAAGTGGGCTTATCTTCTGTAGGTTCCTGATATGCGCCCCTGATTCTTGGCTTATATGGCATTTCAAGGCAGTCTGGCATATGAGCAGTAAAGGAAACGTCAATTATTGCAGTACTAATTCCACTGTTCTCCACGATATCAACTACTTCTGAAACCAGTACCCCTGTTTCCCAGGCAAAGGCACTACCGGGTTCGAGTATAATATCCAGATTCCACTTTTGCTTGAAATCCTGTAGCAGAGCAATCAGGTGTTCAACGTCATAATCCTTGCGGGTCATAAGGTGACCGCCACCCATGTTAATCCACTTAGCCTGCAGCAGATACGGAGCAAAATTCTTTTCAATAGCTCTGAGAGTCTTCTCAAGACTGTAGGAACTTGATTCGCAGAGAGAGTGAAAATGGATTCCTTCAATTTCTTCAGGAAGTTGTTCGGGCATCTTGTCGCGGGCTACACCCATTCTGGATCCCGGGGATGATGGGTTGTAGAGATCGGTTTCCACCTCACTGTATCCATGATTAATTCTGACACCCAGAGATATCTTCCGCTCAAAGTTATTAACCATTGGCAGGAAGCGCTCAAACTGACTGAAGGAGTTGAACGTGATATGGCTGCTGTATTGCATTATGCCGGGGAAGTCCCGCTCGGTATAAGCCGGGGAATATGTATGCGCCAGAGTTCCCATCTCCTCATAGGCCAGACGGGCCTCGTGAATACTGCTGGCAGTTGAGTAAGGAATGTACTCCCTTACAATAGGAAATGTCGGCCAAAGGCTAAATGCCTTAAATGCCAGTATTATATCAACACCGGCCCTTTCTTTGACCGATTTTATCAGTTCAAGGTTTTTGCGAAATAAATGCTCATCAAGTACATAGCAGGGTGAAGGCACCTGCATGATATCAATCCCCATTTCTGTCAGTTTAAATCAGCCGCAAATATACAGCTAATTTCCTTCAACCAGGTACTCCTTAAGCTTATCAGTCTGAGGATTGGTGAAAAGCTCATCAGGGTCACCCTGTTCGATAATCTTTCCATCCGACATAAAGACTACATGGTCGGCCAAACGAACAGCCTGGCGCAGAACGTGAGTTACAAGGATGATTGTATAGTGTTTTTTAAGTCTGCGAAACAGTTCCTCGATCGTCTTACTGGAAATTGGGTCGAGAGCTGAGGTTGGTTCGTCAGCAAGTATTATATGAGGCTTTACTGCGAGTCCCCTGGCAAGACAGAGACGTTGCTGTTGTCCGATAGAAAGACTGTGAGCAGGTTTGTTAAGCCTGTCCTTGACCTCTTCCCATAGGCCTACTTCTTCGAGGTTGCGTTGCACACTAAACTGTATCAGCTTTTTATCACGTATTCCCTTGAGCTTGATACCGTAGGCCACATTCTTGTAAATAGACATTGGCAGGGGGAAAGGACGCTGAGAGAGGAGTCCCATCTTTCTGCGGATGGCAGGAACGTTTTTGTTTGTATTTAGGATATCGTCACCGTCAATAACTATGCTGCCGCTTACCTTAAGTTCCTTGTACAGGTCTGTGAGTTTATTCATGCACTTTAGCAGGGTGGTCTTACCGCAACCAGAGGGTCCCAGCAGCACAGTCACTTTGTTTTTTGGAATATCCAGGTTGATATTCTTAAGTATATGGTGGTCCTCAGCATATACGTTCAGATCCCTAATCTGAAGCACTGTATTAAATTCCTTCTTTGGTTCAGTTTTGTGTTCCACCAGTTCTTCAATCATTGTATCAGTATTTAGGTAGCTCATGGTTGTCTTAGTTTATGTTAGACTTCGAGTATCTGTGCGACAGTGATCTGGCAGCCAGACTAATAATCAGAATCATGATAGTAAGGATGGCAGCAGAGGCATAGGCACGTTCACGTACTTCGGGTATAGGGGAGCCCAACTGGAAGAATACAGCCAGTGGCAGTGTAGCAGCCGGTTCGTCAAGGGTGACCGGAATAAGGTCTGTATAGCCGGCTGTAAACAGCACGGCAGCTGCATCTCCTATACCTCTGGCGAAGGAAAGAAGGACAGCAGTGATAAAACCTGAAAAGCCCTGTTTGAACATTACCCTAAAGGCCATCTCGCTGCGGGTTGAACCCAAGGCCAATGAGGCTTCATGGAGGCCTTTTGGAATTGTACTCAATACATCGTCGAAGGTGCGAACCATAATGGGTGAAATCAGAAGGGCAACGGTAATGATCCCGGCAATAAGCGATGAATTCATACCCAGGAAGAGCATAAGTGTAAAACCGAAGGCTCCGTACACGATGGGTGGGATGCCCCAGAGGGCATCCAATAGATACCTAACTACGTTTTGTGCTTTTTTATTTGTTACAAGATGCACGTTTATATATAAAGCAGCAGGAGCCCCGATTGCTATTGCTATCAGCGTAGCACCCAAACCGATGTAAAGGGATCCTACGATGGCATTGAGAACACCGCCTCCACCACCGTAGTAATATCCTCCCTTGGGGGTCTGAGTGATCATTTCCAGGTTTAGAGCTCCAAAGCCTTTTACAAACACAATAATCAGAATGTAGGCCAGTATGGCAATCAGCGAATAAGAGGCTGTAGCAGAGAGAGCTCTGAAAAATCTTTCTTCTAGTTTCTTTACATTCATAGCTTCTGGGTTTTGTGGATCAGGTAACGGAATCCTAGGTTTATTACCAGAATGATGATCAATAATAAGAGGGCGGCAAACATAAGGGCTGCGTCATACATTGGTATTGAAAGCATTTCCCCGTAATTGTTTGCAATCAGTGCCGGCAGTGGATAACCGGCATCGAAGGGGTTGGCTGTTACCAAAATCCTATTGCCTACAACCATCATCACAGCTATGGTTTCACCGATAGCCTTGGCAAAAGACAATCCGAAGGCTGACACTATACCTGGTCTGCTGTGACGGATTACCACGTGTTTGATTGACTCCCAATAGGTAGCTCCTAGTGAAAGGGAGGCCTCCCTTGTTCCCTTGGGCACGGTCCTGAAAAATTCGATAAGCATGTTGAGCATATAGGGTATGCACATTATTCCAAGCACAATACCGCCAGACAGAATTGAGTATCCAGTGGTCTTCTCACCAAAGAGTGGGCCGAGATGTTTTGAAATAAAGGGTACTATGACCAGGATACCCCACACACCGTAGATAACAGATGGCAATCCGGCAAGAATGTCTATCACCGGATGAATAATGCGCACAAATCTCTTTGAAGCATATTCTGTAAGGTGAATAGCAGCAAAAAGACAAAAAGGTGCACTAAGCACAAAGGCTATTAGGGTAACATAAAGCGTACTTGAAATATAAGGCCAGAAGCCAAAATTGCCTTTGTGTGGAGACCACACTGACGATGTAATAAGCTCCCATAGCGAATGTTGCTCAAGTATCGGGGCTGATTTATAATACAATCCTACTCCTATAAAAATAGGTAAAAGCAGGATGGTTATCAGTGAGATAACCATCCATGATCCTGATATTCTGTCAATTATTCTTCTTCTTAAATGCATCTTACTCTTCCAGCTTTTTCTTATATTTATCAATAGCTTCCTGGCTGATTGGTACATAACCTGTCTCTGGGACGTACTTTTGGCCATCTGTCAAAGCCCACTTTAGGAAATCGAGTACTACCTTTTTCTGAGGTTTTCCTTTGGCTACAAGGTAAAGTTCCCTTGATGGTGGAGAAGGATATACCCCGTTGGCTATGGCTTCAAGAACAGATTCAAAGGAACCGTAAAAGTTTTCTTCGGGATCTATCTGGCCGTTTGCGTTTATGTCGATGGGAACTACTTCAAGGCCTGGATGCTTGCCACCTGATTTGATGTCATATACATAGATAGTATTGTTGAATCCGAATCCCAGTTGGTCCTTTGCAGTGGTTTCAGCCAGACCCGGATCACCGAAGATACCTATACCCAGCAGATCCTCCTGCTTTCCTCCGAGATACTTAGCCCATGTTTCTGCAGCACCGCAAGCGTCAGACCTGGTGTATAGAGCAATGGGCTCACCATTCTCAATACCTAAAAGTTCGCCCCAATTGGTGATTGTCCCATCAATATAAATTGCACGGAACTCATCGCGGGTCAAGCCCCTTTGCTTGATAATATCCACATAGGGATTGTCAATATTTATGTCAGGTACTACAGCGTCAATTACAAGGCCAACATACCAGGTGCCTTGTTCGAGTTCGGCAGGAGATATTTCTCTTGAGAACATACCAAGGTCAACTACACCAGCCAAAGCGTCTGCCAAACCCTTACCTGCACCACCGCCTGAAATGTTAAACCTTACATCCGGATGGAGTTTCTGATATTCTTCCGCCCATTTTACTACCATTGGATAGATGGCGAAGGCTCCGGATATGGATATTGTATTATCCCTTTTTTCTTTTGATACACATGCAGTAACGAACAGAGCCGTCAATAGAAGACTTAAGAGAATGGCCTTTTTCATTGTGTGAATTTGTTTGGTTAAACTTGAGTTAATGTTACAGTTAGCAAGCTGGAAAACTTTTTTATTTACAATTTTATGGGCCTTATACCTAAACTTTACATAGGGAAATATGGATATGTAAAATTACGGCGTTCTATTGTTCTCATAAAGCGGTATTTATACCTATTTAGCAATGAGGTCATTGCCAGCAGAAAATTGATACTACAAAAAAGCGAAATTGCAGATCCTCGTTCTATACCTGAAATATGGTATTTTTATTAACATAATAAGGTGAAATGCAAGGCTTGGAGCCATATGGGGTGAGGATTACATGTTGTAAGGAAACAAAATATTAAGCGTGTATTGCAATAAATAGTAATTTTACAAAGTCGCGGTTTTGCCGCAATGGAAACAAATAATTAATATGGAATTTTTAATACTGGGAGTACTAATACTATTAAACGGTTTTTTTGCCTTATCCGAAATTGCTTTGGTTTCTGCCAAGAAGTCAGCCTTGGAGCAGTCAAAAAAGGAGGGGAGCTATGGTGCGGGGATAGCATTGAAGCTACTTGAAAACTCCGAGGGTTTTCTTTCAGCAGTTCAGGTAGGTATCACTCTGATTGGTATTATTACCGGTATGTATGGAGGTATGGCCCTGTCTGACAACATAGCACCTTTTTTCGAACAGTTTGATGCTACAAGAGCTTATAGCCATGAAATATCATTGGGTCTCACTGTGATTACTATTACCTATGTGTCGATAGTGATCGGTGAACTTGTGCCCAAGACCGTTGCCCTTAGCAATTCGAATAAGGTCGCCAGGATTGTAGCCCCCGTTATTAATTACTTTAGTAAAGCATTCTATCCCTTTGTGTTGTTGCTTTCAGCATCAACCAATTTTATCAACAGAATCATTGGCATCAAAAAACATGCAGACACTCTGACGGAGTCGGAACTCCGTCAGCTTATCAAGAGTGCGTCGCGGGAAGGTGTGATTGACAAAGGGCAAGACAATATTCACGAACGTATCTTTTATTTTGCAGAGAAGAAGGCCAAACACCTTATGACTCACCGAACAGATATCGAATGGATCGATATGGATGAGGATGAGACTAGTATCAAGGAACAATTGCTAAAATCTAAGCATAGCAAAATAATCTGTTGCAAGGGAGAGCTTGACAACTTTGTCGGCTTTATTATGACAAAGGATTATTACAAAGCCCTGTATAACAGGCAGAAAATAAAGCTGCAAAGTTTAATGAAAGAGCCCGTTGTTGTACCCGAAAATACCGATGCCAACAAGGTGCTCAATATCCTAAAGGAGGAAGCTTATCACCTTTGCTTTGTTGTGAATGAGTATGGTGGCTTCGAAGGGATTATCACAATGCACGATATTCTGGAAAACTTTCTGGGCCCAATTCCTGATGAGTGGGAGTCGCATGAGCCGGATGTGTTCGTTCGTGACGATAAATCTATACTTATCAGCGGGGATGCTCCTATTGAGACCCTTGCCGAACTGTTGGAGGACTTCGAAGTTGATTTTGAGAAGATTGACTATTCTACAGTTGCAGGTTTTGTATTCAGCCTTATTAATAAAATACCTCAGGTAGGAGATAAGATGGAATATGGCGAGTACTTCATCGAGATAGTGGACGTGGATATCAATAGAATCGACAAGATACTTGTAACTAGGAAGCCACAAGTATAATAGCATTCTTCAGTCCTTGTAATATATCGATTGGATTAATTAACAGACTTTACTGGCCGCCTCGTGTGTAATTGTATTATATATAGCACCTTAGCACATTGTAAGTAATATATGAAAACTTTAAGGTGCTTTATTTGGTGTTTAGGTATCTTATTGAATTATTTGAACTTCCCTTATTGATTGTACGATTTCTTGGCATTATGCTCGTAAGTGTACGGGTGCTGTACACTTACGTACACTTTTGGTTCTTTAGAGCAGGCGCGCCTTACAATTTTATTTCCTTTTAAAATGTTGATATGCAAGTAGATGCAAAGTGGAATAGATAATATTCTGAAAAAAAAATATTGATCAGAAAGAATTGCACACTTTTTGGAACCACCGTATCTTTAGAGGACTGATCCTAAATAAGACGGTAGCCTGAAAGTAAATTGTTTTTTGCAGTGTAACTATCCAGGATATTAATCGTTAAATATATTTAAAATGCAGTCCCGGTAAAGGCACTACTCAAAAAAGAAAGGGGAGGCCTGACAGATTTAAGTAACTAACAAGTAACCGGAGGAAATTAAGATGAAAAAAGCTAAAGCATTTTTAGTTCTGCTTCCCGCCATCCTGCTATGGACTGCTGCAACAAATGGTTTTGCACAGGAGGATGATTATTATATGTCACACATTAACTACAGTGTTGCAGACAACTTAACTGTAGCTGTGGACACTACCATGAAGATTACTCCATGGATGATTTCAGAGAACCTTACCGAGAAGGATGACAATACCGGTAATGTGCTTCAGGAATGGATGTTTGGTGAGGCTTACAGTGACCAAATGATAAAGGTAGAAGATTGGATGTTTGACCTGGGAATGGATAACACAGACGATTATGCTCATGATGAGGATAACAGGCTTGTTAACTGGATGCTGGGTTATGACACTAACATACTTGCAGAAAGGGTAAAACCTAGTTCAGAACTTGAGACTGTGGAGGCCTGGATGTTAAACTTCGCTTATGCAGGTACAGTACTTGAAGAAGATCTGGAAGTTGAACTTGAAGACTGGATGTTTAGTAATGATTATAGGGAAAATCTGGATAATTGGGACTTTGAACACTGGATGGTTGATGGTTTTTAATAGATTAGGTTAGTGTATAAAACAATTGCGGCAGCCTCGCGGCTGCCGTAATTGTTTTATACAAGGTCACATGCATCTGCAGGCATCCAGTGGGCATCTTTGCCGTCCCATTTTACATTACAGCCGATGGGGTTGGTTGCCACAAACGGAGGTGTCTTTCCATTAACCAGAGCATCAAGAACTAAGTCCAAAGTATTTTCCTTCATCTTTGAAGTATCCCTTGGTGAATCAACTCCGCGACCGGTGTACACAAGTTCCCTTTTTTCATTGAATACATAGAAGTGGGGAGTGCGAAGTGCACCGTAGCTCAGTGCTATATCCTGACTTTCGTCGTGCAGATAAACCCATGGGAATTTATGTTTTTCCATACGTTGAACCATATGGGGGAAGCTGTCCTCGGGGTAGGTGTTCTTGCTGTTTGAATTGATAGCAACAAACTTTACGTCGTGTGAGGCATACTTATTGGCAGTAGCCCTTGAAACCTCGTCAGAGCCGATTACATAAGGACAGTGGTTGCATGTGAAGAATATAACAAGCCATTTGTTCTTAAAATCACTAAGTGAATAGGTCTTTCCGTCAGTTGCCGGCAGTGTGAACGCCGGCGCTTTGTCTCCGATTTGAAGTGTAAATGCCATAGTTTTCGTATTTTAGTTGTTCCAATATTTTATAAACAAGCTAATGCCTGAAAAGATCATTCTGCTAACCAACCTTGGTTCACCTGATTCCACCAGAAAATGGGATGTGTACCGCTATCTCAATGAATTTCTTATGGATGAGAGGGTTATAGACCTGCCTTATCTGGGACGTCTCTTGTTGGTTAGGGGAATAATCACACCTTTCAGGACTCCACGTAGTTCATATAAATATAAGAAAATTTGGACTGAAAAAGGCTCCCCGCTTATTGAGATTACAAGGCAGTTGGCTGAAAAATTGCAGAATAGAACAGGCTTGCCTGTATACTACTGTATGAGGTATGGGAATCCTGCACCCAAGGCTGTTTTTGATAAGATTACTCAGGAGAATCCGGAGGTAAAGGAAGTAATACTGTTTCCCTTGTATCCGCATTATTCAATGAGCAGTTTTGAGACAGCCGTTGAGCATGTCAGACGTATCTGGCTGGATGGTGTTTACAAATTCAGCCTAAGCGTAGTGCCACCATTTTATAATAAAGACTGTTACATAACTGCTCTTGCGGCATCTATTGAAAGGTATCTCAAATCGGCTGAGTATGACCACGTATTATTCAGCTACCATGGAGTGCCGGTAAGGCATATAACAAAGAGGGATGCAAGTGGTCGGCATTGCATGCAAAAGGA
>CAYNFX010000032.1:0-4470 GCA_964396555.1 uncultured Alkaliflexus sp. | reverse complement strand
CAAGTGAGAGCGCACATAGTGCTACAAAGAGCAGGGTGTTCAGTGACAAGTTGCGCAGTTCATTGTCCAGCAAAGCCGGATTCTCATTCTTCCACACTTTTGCAGCATGCCTTATAAAGATTGGCATTGCACCAAAGACAGGCAGAAAGCAGATAGGTCGGGGACTAAGCATCACAAAAATCAGGAAGAGAATCCAGCCGTCACCCAACAAGGCCATATGATACTGACGTGCATAACGGTCTCCCAGTTTTACCGCCATAGTCCTTTTGCCACTTTCAATATCTGACTCCCGGTCACGGATGTTGTTGAGGTTCAGTACTCCAGTACTGAACAGTCCGATTGATGCAGCAGGCAGCAGAACTTCCCAGCGCCACTCGTTTGCATGCAGGTAAAAAGAACCTGCAACACCCACAAGTCCAAAGAACAGAAAGACATAGATATCACCCAGTCCACGATAGCCGTATGGGTTTTTGCCCGCAGTATAGCGAATAGCTGCAATGATAGCGGCAATTCCCAATAAAAAGAAGGCCAGCAGTTTGATATGATCTTTCTCAAAGGCCTTAATCAATAGAGTTATTCCCGATACCAGACTGAGTATTACGAAGATAATCATTGCTATTTTCATCTGCCCAAGAGTAATTACACCAGTCTGAATCATGCGGCGGGGACCAACGCGGTTTTCGTTGTCAGCACCCGTCCTGGCATCACCATAGTCGTTGGCAAGGTTGGACAGAATCTGAAGAAAAAGAGTGGTAAGGGAAGCCCATAGCAGTATCTCTGCACGGAACATCCCATAATGGGCAGCGGTGACGCTGCCCATAAAGATGCTCGAAAGTGCAAGAGGCAGTGTACGCAGTCTCATCGACACTATCCATGCTTTTATTTTGCTCATTTTATGGCAATTGATAATAAATACTTACTCCGGGACCCAATGGAATATCAAAAGTAACCCAGATGATAAGCATCAGGGTCCAGCCAATAAAAAATACTATTGTATAAGGTATCATTGTGGCTATGATCGTTCCCAGACCGGAGTTCTTGTCATACTTCTGAAAATAAGCAATGATAAGTGCAAAATAGCTCATCATTGGTGATATTATGTTGGTAACTGAATCACCAACACGATATACTGCTTGTGAGAGTTCCGGAGAGTACCCCAGGAGCATGAAAATAGGAATGAAAACCGGAGCCAGCAGGGCCCACTTAGCTGAGGCACTTCCCATCAACAGGTTGACAATAGCGGCAAAAATGATGAACATTATCATCAGAGGAATCAGTCCAAGATCGGCTGCTATTAAGGATTCTGCTCCGGTAACGGCCATTATTATTCCAAGATTACTCCACTTGAAATAGGCAACAAACTGTGCTGCGAAGAAGACCAGAACAACATAGGCTGTCAGCGTTTTCAGACTCTGAGCCATGGCATTGGCGACATCCGTATCATTTTTAAACTTACCCATTGTGATACCATAGGCAATGCCAGCACTGGCAGCCATTAGAAAGAGGAAGCTTATAATACCTTTTATAAAAGGAGATGACAATATGGTTCCATCAGCTCCTCTCAGCAACCCGTTTGAAGGTAACAGACCCACCAAAATAATAAGCACCCACACAAGTGAAACAAGCATGGCATGCTTAAGGGCTTTCTTTTCGACCTTTGAAAGCGGTTCGATAATTTCTTGTACCTGATCACCCTCATATTTTCCAAAGCGCGGTTGAACAATCTTTTCTGTAACCCATGTTCCCAGAAAGGCTATCAAAAATGTAGAGCAAACCATGAAGTAATAGTTTGCAGTGGGGTTGACCTGATATGAAGGATCCAGAATATGAGCAGCTTCTTCAGAAAGTCCTGCCAATAGTGGATCAATAGTTCCAAGTATCAGGTTAGCACTGAAACCTCCGGATACACCAGCAAAAGCAGCAGCCATACCTACAACAGGGTGACGACCAACAGCCTGGAATATTATCCCGGCAAGAGGTATAAGCAATACATATCCGATATCACTTGCCACATTTGAAACTACACCGGTAAAAACCACTACAAAAGTTATAATTTTCCTTGGCGACTTTATAACCAGGATTCGGATCACTGCCCCAATAAGTCCGCTAGTCTCAGCTATGCCAATACCGAGCATTGCAACCAGCACAATTCCAAGCGGAGCAAAGTCGGTGAAGTTCGTCACCATCTCATTTATGATTCTTGCTATTCCGTCTTTTGATAGGAGGTTGACAGTATTGATTACTTCTCCGGTTGCCGGATGCACAGCCTTCCAGTCAAACCAGTATCCAAAAGCTGATAAAACAGGTATCAGCAATGCAAAGATTGCAAATAGGGTAGCAGGGTGAGGTAGAGCATTGCCTCCCTTTTCAAGTATGTTGAGGAAGATATCAATGTAGTTTCTTTTTTTCTTTACTGTGGTATCAGACATTTTATGATTGTTTACCGGGTTATATTATTCAATTATCATTTTGGGGAGAGGAGGAGGATGGTGCAAAAATATAAATTTTTCCATGCTTGATCTTTTTTTGTTCCTTTGCATGTCAAATTATTAGAGTGATGTACGGAATATTTGTGATATTTCTTTTCTATGCCCTGGGTATTTTCCTGAGTCGGCTGACTGGGGAGTTTCTTCCTGGAAGTGTACTGGGTATGATACTGCTTTTTCTTGCACTGCTCAGTGGAGTAGTCAAGAATGACAGGGTAAAACCAGTGGCATCAGTGATCACAAGGAATATGGCCTTGTTTTTTGTGCCGGTAGGAGTGGGAGTGATTGAAAGTGGAAGCAGCCTTGTGAATTCCCTGCCTGCCGTTATTGTCGCCGCTGTCGTTAGCACCATACTTGTGATGATAGTGACGGGACATATACAGCAATTTATGGAGGGCAGGAGGAAATGAGTGAGGTATTTGCAATGCAGCCTTTCGGATTGGCCTTTGTGCTGGGTATCTATCTGGCAGCAGTCTGGCTCTATAAAAAGACCAGGTTTAGTTTGCTACATCCTGTATTAACATCCATCCTTGTTATTATAGCTGTACTTTCAATACTGGATGTTGAGTATTCAGCTTTCCGTGAGGGAAGCCAGCTTATAGATTTTATGCTTGGACCTTCTGTGGTTGCTTTGGGGAGCCAGCTATACGAGGAGGTGAAGCTTATTAAGCGCAACAGCCTTTCAATACTGACCGCCATTACAGTGGGAAGTATCGTAGGTATAGTTTCAGTTAGTCTTATTGCAAAGTGGCTCGGAGCTGATGAGGAGCTAATTACATCACTGCAGCCAAAGTCGGTGACTACACCTATTGCTATCGAACTGGCTGGACGCTTTGGTGGGTTTCAACCTGCCACTGCAATTGTTGTGGTGCTTACCGGCGTTTTTGGTGCGGTAGTTGGGCCCTTTATACTTGACAAAGCAGGAATAAGCAGCAAAATAGCTCGTGGGCTTGCCATGGGCAGTGCAGCCCATGGCGTAGGTACGGCAAGAGCTATCGAACTTGGTGCTGTGGAAGGTGCCATCAGTGGACTGAGCATAGGATTGATGGGATTGGCTACTGCCATTTTTATGCCTTTACTACGCCTGATACTATGAAGTGAGACTATTAGTTAACATTAACTTAATACAAAAGCCATGTAGCCGTCATTAGGTTTTCCGAAATTTGCTTTTTTGAACCTAACGTCTAGGGGGGTGTTGTATACTACTAAATAACCTTATCTATTTATAATGATACTTACTGTAATTCTTTTGCTTGCCGGGTTCTACCTTCTGATAAAGGGAGGAGACTGGCTTGTTGACGGGGCTGCTGCAGTGGCAAGACGTAATGGGGTCTCCGAACTGATAATTGGGCTTACTATTGTAGCCTTTGGAACTTCGGCACCGGAGCTGGTTGTAAGCTTATTTGCTGCATTAGGTGGGAACGCTGATATATCAGTCAGCAATGTGGTGGGCAGCAATTTATTCAACCTAATGTTTATATTGGGGATCTGCGGTTTGATAATTCCCCTTGCTGTTAGCAAAAGTACAGTAAAACTTGAGATACCATTTTCCATCATTGCAGTACTGGTGTTGATGATACTGGGTAATGACATGTTCCTGTCAGACTCAAGATTTATGCTTAGCCGTATTGATGGTGTGATATTGCTTGTGTTTTTCAGCGGTTTCATGTATCATATATGGAGGAGTATTCAAAGCGGAGAAAACGAGAAGGTTACCGATGGTATAATGAGCAATGGCAAGGCTGTATTGTTTATTATTCTTGGTCTTGCCGGTCTGGTTTTGGGTGGCAGGTTTGTTGTTAACTCAGCTGTGTCGATAGCTGAGTATTTTAATATCAGTCAGAAGTTGATAGGTTTGACTATAGTTGCTACAGGTACTTCACTTCCTGAACTCGTGACTTCCATTGTTGCAGCGCGCAAGAAGAGTATGGATATCGCAATCGGAAATGTTGTGGGTTCAAATATTTTCAATGTCTTCCTGATT
>CAYNFX010000031.1:14549-19224 GCA_964396555.1 uncultured Alkaliflexus sp. | reverse complement strand
CCTATAAAAGAACTGTTGTCCTTGTTTTTCCAGTCCTCATAATCTATATTTGTACGATTTTTTAACAAGCACTCAAATTAGCTTCAAATAAGATGAGCAGAAAATTTCCTGAATACAAGGAGCTTGATCTTTCCGGCATAAATAAAGAGGTGCTGGAGCTATGGGATAAGAACGATACTTTTAGACAAAGTTTAAAGGAACGGGAGGGATGCCCTTCTTTTGTTTTTTATGAAGGTCCCCCATCAGCCAACGGTATGCCGGGTATTCACCACGTGATGGCCCGTACCGTAAAGGATGTGATTTGTCGTTACAAGACCCAGAAGGGTTTTCTGGTACATCGCAAGGCCGGATGGGATACCCATGGACTGCCGGTTGAACTTGGTGTTGAGCAACGGCTTGGAATCAGGAAAGACGATATAGGAAGGACGATATCTGTGGCAGAGTATAACAAGGCCTGCCGCAATGATGTTATGAAATATACTGATATGTGGGAGGATCTGACCAGCAGGATGGGCTACTGGGTTGACATGGATGATCCCTATATCACTTACGATAACCGTTATATAGAGACCCTTTGGTGGATGCTCAGTGAGCTTTACAAGAAAGGCCACCTCTACAAGGGTTATACTATACAACCTTATTCACCAGCAGCAGGTACCGGACTTAGTACTCACGAGCTTAACCAGCCGGGGTGTTATCGTGATGTAAAGGACACAACAGGTACTGTTCAGTTTAAGGTAATCAGAAATTCAGAATCCGAATTTTTGTTTTCTGGAGTTGATACTGATCTTTTTATCCTGGCCTGGACCACAACACCATGGACCCTGCCATCCAACACTGCACTGGCAGTAGGTGCAGGCATTACCTATGTCAAGGTAAAGAGTTTCAATCCTTATACCGGATCACCACTTACAGCAATACTTGCAGAAGACCTGCTGGGATCATACTTCAACCTGAAGAATGCAGAACTCAGCATGGAGGAATACAAACCGGGTGACAAGCATATCCCTTTCAGAGTAATTGACAAATTCACAGGAGCTCAGCTTGAAGGTTTGCGTTACGAGCAACTTATACCCTGGGTAAAACCTGAAGGTGATGCCTTTAGGGTTATTGTGGGTGACTTTGTTACAACCAGTGACGGTACAGGTATCGTACATATTGCACCGACCTTTGGTGCTGATGATGACAGGGCTGCCCGTCAGGCAGGCATTAGCCCGCTGCTGATGATCGACAAGGACGGCAAGCGTCAGCCAATGGTTGACCGCAACGGTCGTTTCTTCAGGATTGAAGACCTGCATCCCGACTTTGTCGCAAAGAATGTTGATGTTGCTAAGTACGGGGATTTTGCAGGCCGCTTTGTAAAAAATGCCTATGATGAGAAGCTGACAGATGATGATGCTACATTGGATGTGGACCTGTCGGTTATGCTCAAGAAAGAAGACCGTGCCTTTAAAGTAGGAAAACATATTCACAGTTACCCACACTGCTGGCGTACTGACAAGCCGGTGCTTTACTACCCGCTTGACAGCTGGTTTATCCGCACTACAGCGATGCGTGACAGGATGATAGAGCTTAACAACACTATCAACTGGAAACCTGCAAGTACTGGTAGCGGACGCTTTGGAAAGTGGCTTGAAAACCTTGTTGACTGGAACCTTAGCAGGTCACGTTACTGGGGTACACCACTGCCAATATGGAGAACTGAGGATGGAAGCAAGGAGCTTTGCATCGGTTCTGCAGAACAACTTTTCTGCGAGGTAGAAAAGTCTGTAAAGGCCGGCCTGATGAAAAAGAATCCTTTTGAAGGCTTTATTCCTGGTGACTACAGCAAAGAAAACTATGAGAAGATAGACCTTCACAGGCCTTATGTGGATGAGATAATCCTTGTAAGCGATGAAGGCAAAGCAATGTACAGGGAACCGGATCTTATTGACGTTTGGTTTGACTCAGGTGCAATGCCTTATGCGCAAATGCACTATCCTTTCGAGTCAAAGGATAATCTGCCTTTCCCGGCAGATTTTATTGCCGAAGGTGTTGACCAGACCCGAGGATGGTTCTTTACGCTGCATGCACTGGCTACTCTGCTTTTTGATTCAGTAGCCTTTAGAAATATCATTTCAAACGGTCTTGTCCTTGACAAGAACGGCAACAAGATGTCCAAGCGTCTTGGCAATGCCGTTGACCCCTTTGCAGTGATAGAGCAGTACGGATCAGATCCGCTGCGCTGGTATATGATGACCAACGCACAGCCATGGGATAATCTTAAGTTTGATATCTCAGGTGTTGATGAAGTTAAACGTAAGTTCTTCGGCACACTGTACAATACATATTCATTTTTCTCGCTCTATGCCAATGTTGACGGCTTCAGACCGGGTGGTGAAGAGGTTCCCGTCTCCGAACGCCCTGAGATAGACCGCTGGATTATTTCAGTACTCAACAGTCTGGTTAAGGAGGTTGAAAATGCCTACAGCAGCTATGAACCAACACGTGCCGGACGTGCTATTCAGGATTTCGTAATCGAAAACCTCAGCAACTGGTATGTAAGACTTAACAGGAAGAGGTTTTGGGCAGGTGAGTACAACAAGGATAAGATTGCAGCTTATCAGACCCTTTACACCTGTCTTAAGACTGTTGCAGAGCTGTCGGCTCCTATTGCGCCTTTCTTTATGGAGAAGTTGTACATGGATCTAACAGGAGAAAGCAGATCAGTACACCTTGTAATGATGCCTGAGTGTAATGATTCGCTTATAGACCTTGGTCTTGAAGAGCGTATGAGCTATGCACAGCAGATTTCGTCAATGGTACTGGCCCTACGCAGGAAGGTTAGCATCAAGGTTCGTCAGCCCCTGCACAGGATTATGATTCCTGATATGGGGGTAGCTTTCAGGCAACAAATAGATAAGATCAAGGATTTGGTTCTGTCAGAGGTTAATGTCAAGGAGCTGGAATATCTGGCAGATGACAGCGGTATCCTTGTCAAGAAGATAAAGCCCAACTTCAAAACGCTGGGACCAAAACACGGAAAGCTGATGAAGGGTATTGCCGCTGTGGTAAATACCTTGACACCTGCAGAAATAAGTTGTTTTGAGCGGGATGGTCGTTTTGAGGTCGAAGTTGAAGGATCAAAGATAGAGTTACTGACCGAGGATGTAGAGATTATCAGTGAGGATATACCCGGCTGGCTAGTCGCAAATGAAGGTAAGCTAACAGTGGCGCTGGATATCACTATCACTGAAGAATTACGTCAGGAAGGTCTGGCACGTGAATTGGTAAATCGCATTCAGAACATCCGCAAGGACAGCGGTTTTGAAATTACTGACAAGATTGAGCTCTACATCAGGAAGCATGAGGCTATCAACAATGCAGTAATGAATTTTACCGGATACATAGGAACCCAGACTCTTGCACCAAAAATCAGTCTGGTGGATGAGTGTAACGATTCAGCAGCTATTGTCGTAGAACTGGACTTAGATATTGAGACAGCGATATTGGTGAAGAAGATAAGTAACTGCCCCTAATACTTAAAAGATATGAGCGAAAAAACCAGGTATTCTGACGCCGAACTTCAGGAGTTCAAGGAAATTATTATTTCGAAGCTTAATAAAGCCAAGAGTGATTATGAACTGCTGAAAAATACCATTACTCTTGAGGATGGTAATGACACACAGGACACCTCACCTACATTCAAGGTTCTTGAAGAAGGTGCTGCCGTCTTGTCCAAAGAGGAAGCCGGCAAATTGGCTCAAAGACAGCAAAAGTTTATTCAGCACCTGCAGGCTGCTTTAGTTCGTATCGAGAACAAGACCTATGGTATCTGCCGTGCAACTGGTAAGCTTATACCTAAAGAACGTCTTCGCGCCGTTCCTCACGCTACGTTGAGTATCGACGCAAAGAATAGCCAGAGGTAAACCTGAGCCATCTGTTAGTTATGGTGGAGTAAATGATGACATCATCATATACTTGTCGAGTTGTCAACTATTTTAGAAACTTAAAATGACAAAATTTCAAAAATCACTGCTCTTAGTATTCCTGATCCTTTTAGTAGACCAGATTGTAAAGATCTGGATCAAAACACATATGTCACTATATCAGGAGTACAGAGTCTTTGACTGGTTCAGGATTTATTTTATTGAAAACAACGGCATGGCTTTCGGTATGGAGTTTAACGGTGAGTACGGAAAGCTGATCCTGAGTCTGTTTCGCATACTGGCAGTAGGAGGTATCGGATGGTATCTATACAAGATCTGCCAAAAACAGGAGGTTCACACAGGCTTTGTAATTTGTGTAAGCATGGTGATGGCCGGTGCTATGGGTAACATCATTGACAGTGCCTTTTACGGCATGTTGTTCACCGAAAGCGCTCACGGCGTTGTATCTACGTTCTTAAGTCCTGAAGGGGGTTATGCTAGTTTCCTGCATGGCAGGGTGGTTGATATGCTGTATTTCCCGGTTATCGATGGATACTATCCTGATTGGTTTCCCTTTGTTGGAGGAAACAGGTTTATCTTTTTCAGACCGGTATTCAATATTGCTGACGCTTCAATATCTTTAGGTATAATAGCGATACTACTGTTTCAGAAGAAATTCTTCCCTGAAGCAAAAAAGGCAGAGGTTTAAACCTCTGCCTTTTTTCTTTTCAATAATAGACTACACCTCTTTATTGAGTTGTAATTTT
>CAYNFX010000031.1:0-14449 GCA_964396555.1 uncultured Alkaliflexus sp. | reverse complement strand
TATTTAAGTCAGGGCTATGGTTGGTAAGTCCTGCGCTTAGTCATTATTCTTTTCAGAAGATCGTTTTATTTTCTTTTTCAGTTCGGGATACTCAATCCTTGCGTGGTAGATATTCTTAAGCTTTTGCTTGAATAAATCCTTTACAGTATTGATCTCCTTAAAGGTTATCGGAGCGTCCATAAACTGGTTCTCGGCCATCTGGCTATTGATAATGTTTTCAACAAGCCTGTCTATCTCATCATCCGAGTAGCTTTTGAGGCTTCGTGAGGCTGCTTCTACAGAGTCAGCCATCATAAGAACCGCAGTTTCCTTGGTGAATGGAGTGGGACCTGGATAGCAGAACAGGCTTACATCCACTTCCTCGTCGGGCCTTTCGTTGACATACATATTGTAGAAGTACTTGGCCTTCATAGTGCCATGGTGGGTCTCGATAAAGTCGATTATCTGACGGGGCAGTTTTTCCTTATGAGCCATCTTGACCCCGTTTTCCACGTGGCTTATAATGATCTGGGCACTATCCTCATAGGGCAGTTCTGAGTGGGGATTGATACCGTGAGTCTGATTTTCTGTGAAATACAGTGGAGCCACAAGTTTGCCGATGTCATGATACATAGCACCTGTGCGCACCAGCAAGGGATTACCACCGATTAAATAAATGGCTTCCTGAGCCAGGTTGCCTACTTGTATAGAGTGCTGGAAGGTGCCAGGGGCCTTTTCGGCCAGTCGCCTTAGTATTGGGTGATTGGTGTCTGAAAGTTCTACAAGTGTCACATCCGACAGGAATCCAAATAGTTTCTCAAATATATAGATCAGCGGATAGACAAGGAGTAGTAAGCCGCCGTTGATGGCCAGATTACGATACATGCTGTAGTCTATCCTTGTGAAATCCCCTTCCTGCCATAGCTTGAGGCCGGTATAAAGTAACGAATAGCTCAGAATTATCAGGATCGCTGCCCTGACAAGCTGAGAGCGCCTTGTCATCCGGTACAAACTATACATTGCAACGAGTCCGATAGGTATCTGGATAATAGCAAACTCGAAGCTGTTTGGTGCAAACGTAGCTGAGAGCAATATGGTTGTTACATGCAGGAAGAATGCAAGACGACTGTCAAAGAATATTCTGACTATTATTGGCAGGATTGCAAAGGGAATTACATAGATAGAGGCAGGTTCTGCAGAGATTCCTGCAAGCTGGGCCAGAATAACCATTATAACCACCAGAAGGAGAAGGAAGCAGACCGATTTGAGGTTTCTAAACTCATCTCTCCTGAAGTAATAAAGGAAGTAATACACTATAGTAAAGAGCATAGATATCAGCAGAGCCTGGCCCAGCAGCACTATAAAGTGGCTGCTGCCTGCACCAAGTCGGCTTTCATATTCAGACTTAAGAGAATCTAGTATCTTCCCGTTTTCATCTGCTATCAGTTCCCCAGTATCAATAATCCGCTGGCCTGACAAAACCACCCCGCTTGACAGGCTGATATCGGCGAGAACCCTTTCCTTTTCATGTTGTGTACGAGCTTCGTCGTACACAACATTGGACTGCAGGTATTTGTTGAGCTGGAGATCATCGATAAACTGCTCAATAATTCTGGGGCTAACAGTAGTCCTCTGATTGATGTAAGACGTCAGCCCTTTTGTAAGGTGCAGATATGCTGAAGGGTAGTTGTACAATTCACCCAATTCGTTACGTTCAGCAAAATTGTTCTTTACAACAGAAACAATCATTGACGAGGGCTTGTCCTGGTATTCCTCAGGAAGGGTGATAATGCCTTTCTCATAAGTTTCTGACAAGAGTCTTTTTATATGTGACCTTGTACCTGCAAAAATGTCAAATTCCGGACGTCCCGGTATTGGGAGGGATAGGAAGGGGTATTTTGAAATCAGACGTAGTCTGGCAGAATTATAATCATTTTCGAAAAGGCTTAGTTGTGCCTGTTCTACTTCTTCATTAAAGCGGAAATAGGGATAGAAGGCACTCAGAGACTTTTCCCTTTCAGCCTTTAATTCGGCCTGCGTTTTGTAGATAGGAAAATCAAATGGTGCTATCAGTGTGCTGTGAGGCCAGGGTTTTCCCTTTGTGTATTCGTAACCAAACTTGCCCTGTCTGGGAAAGAAATATGTTACGATGGCTATTGCAGCAAGAAATAGCACTATGCGGTTGATAGCTATCGAGTATTTTCTAATTGTATCGAGCATAGTGGTAGTTGTGTATTCGAATGGCAAAGTTACTCAATATATTGATATCGTGAGGTCAACACTATTGCTAAAATTTGGAGCAGTACTGTTGTATGAATAACGTTCCCTTTTTAGCTATCTTTGATATTTCGATTCTCCCGGGTTATTTAATTGTTTAACGTATGAGTGGATCAGTTAGTTCTTTTAGCGTAATTCCTGTTCGCAGGGAGCCGGCCGAGCAAAGTGAGATGGAAACCCAGATTCTTTTTGGTGAGGTGTTTTATGAGCTTGAAGCGGTAGAGGGCTGGAGGCGTGTTCGTCTTGCCTTCGACACTTATGAGGGTTGGATCGATGAAAAATACATGGTCGCTATTCCCGAGAGGGAAATCGAACTGTGGAGCTGTGCTTCAGGAATACTGGTGACACAGCCGGTTATCAAGCTTATCAGAGAACCTGACAAGAGCGTTCAGTATATTCCTGCGGGAAGTCGCATTGCATTAAACGGAGAGATCCGGAATTCATTCAGCATAGGCAACCGTGAGTATTATTTTCAGAATACCACTCCTGACAGAAAGCCAGAACTGGAAGAAGTGGCTCGTGGTTTTCTGAATGCACCATATCTGTGGGGAGGCCGTACCTTTATGGGTATTGACTGCTCGGGATTGTCCCAGCTTGTTTTCAAACTTATGGGTTATCCGCTTCCACGTAATGCTTCGCAGCAGATTGAATTTGGTAAGATGGTTTCTTTTGTTGAGGAGGCTCGTGCAGGTGACCTTGCCTTCTTTGATAACGAAGAGGGTAATATTGTTCATGTGGGCATCTGTCTAGGTAACGGTCGTATCCTTCATGCAAGTGGTGAGGTAAAACTTGATTACCTGGATCATCAGGGCATCTTTTCACAGGAGGCGCGCAAATACACTCACCATTTGAGAGTTATTAAGCGGATTATAGACTAATAACAACCTTCATTGTTGTACAGATATTGTTCCCATGGTATGAGTATTATGCATTAATTACAAGGTAACTGGTCTGACTAAACTACAAACGAATTGCTATGTATCAATACAATTATCCCCGTCCGGCACTTACTGCAGATGTTGTGTTGTTTGTCAGGGATGATAAGGGAACAAGAGTTCTGCTGATCAGGAGGGGTAAAGAGCCTTTTATGGGTAGTTGGGCCTTGCCTGGTGGCTTTGTGGATGAGAATGAAGATCTTAAGGATGCTGCTGTAAGGGAATTGAAAGAAGAAACAGGGATTGAAGGTCTCGATATTGTTCAGGTTGGAGCATACGGCAAGCCCGGTCGTGATCCGCGTGGGCATACGGTATCCGTGGTTTTTGCATCTTATTTGACTTCGGAACCGGATTATCAGGCAGGGGATGATGCTACAGAGGCGGAGTGGTTTCCTATCGATGAGCTCCCCGGTCTGGCTTTTGACCATGAGGAGATTATTACCGATGCAGCAAAGCTCTTAAATCTGGGTATCCCTGTAACTGTCGCGAAGAATTAGGGGAGTTTCAGGACCCTTATTGAATATCAGGTCGAGTATTGAGAGGTTTGGCACAAACTCCTTTCCTAGTCCCATAACCTGCCTGTAAGACTGCGGGTTGAATTCCGCATCCTGAGCGATATCTATTCTTGGATGTATCAATTCCCTTAAATCCCTTCTGTCATCATAAGTTCCAAAGAAATCCTCAGTGTAACGTATAACTGACAGGTCTAAATCTGCACATTCCATTGCAAACGCAAGGGCGGCCTCGTTGAGGTCTTTGAGGAAGGTCCACTTCTTTTGTAGCATTGCATCAATCTCATCCCTGTAATAAAGGTAGTAAGGGGAGGAGTTGTATGCCGATTCTATCGAACGGATATGGTTGTCCGGCCATGGGAGGTGGTAGGCGATGCGCACATCCCTGGTCATAGACTTTTTGCCTGACTCATTTACCACAGGCAAAGACAGGGCCATGGGTCCGTTGGCCCCATATATAACGAAACGGTTGCGATAGCTCTTGCGATTATAGCTGTCGCATACTTCTATTAGGGCATCAGTTGCCCTGGCAAGGTGAACAAAATACTGTACCGGAGCAAAAAGAGCACAGCCCAGGATAACCTTCACGCTTGGATACTTTTGTCGTTTTCGTTATTCTCAACAGCCTCTGATTCTTTCTCATCCTTTGATGGAATTAGTCTCCACCAGGCGTAAAGGGCTCCACAGATAAGGCCTGTGATAAAGGTTACTATAAGAAGGATGGCTAGTGATATGTTAACCTTCTTGAAAAAGACCTTTACCTCTATGGCTCCTGCATTCTCCACCGAGAAGATTACAAGTAATATGGCCAGTACTACAAAGAGCCAGAATGAGAAATTTAGTTTTCTTTTCATGGTTGGGCTTATTTCACCAATTTGGAAATTGCTTTAAATGTGTCATTTCCTGAATAGCGGCAAAGTTCAAACAGTATGGATTCGGTACTTGTAACAATTACCCCTTCCTGCAACATCCTGTTTACCGCGATGCGCTTGTTTTCTGGGTTTCTTGAACCTATGCAGTCTTCTATAACTACTGGAACATAACCAAGGGCTTTAAGGTCTATTGCAGTCTGAAGGACACAGATATGAGACTCTATACCTGCCAGAATGATGAACCTGTGACCTTCCTTTTTTATTTCATTCATAAAACCCTCGTCGTCACAGCAGCTAAATGGAGTCTTCTCGCCATTCCACACGCCTTCCAGCAGGGGTTTGATATCGGCTATGGTTTCACCAAGCCCCTTGCGATACTGTTCGGTAACCTTCAGGGGAATTCCAAGAGCCTGAAAGCCCTGAATCAGTGTTTTTATGTTTTTTGCAAGGTTCTCATTATCTGCAATGTGAGGGAACAAACGTTCCTGGATGTCTACTACAACAGCAAGTGCTTCTTCTTTTAATATTCTCATTCTAAAAATGGCTAAATATATGTTAGTCAATATCTTTGAGTCCGCTCAGGTCAAGGTCATCATAGTTTACGAAGAAACGCCTAAGTTCGGAAACTATTTCTGTCATTCCGCCCTTTTCCTCTGTTTCTATATTGAGGGGCAGCACAGGGTCATGGAGAGATATGCGCAGCAGGAACCAACCTTGAGGCTTTGTGCACTGAACACGCAGCCCCTCATAATTGTCGGGTGCCAGTTCCCATCCCACATGGTTTGCAGCCCATAGTCCAAGTTCGGTAATCACCTTTTCCCCATAGTCCTTAAAATTATGGTTGTTGATACCAATCCTTACCTCAGTGCTGCTTACCGGAATTGGGAGTTTTTCGATAAGGCTTGTAAGGTTCTTACCTTCCTGCTGAAGCCTGGCCTTTGTGATAATCAGTTTGGTAATCAGATAGGCCCCGTCATCCAGGAAGTGGTTTTCCTTAAGAGCCGCATGACCTGATGTTTCAATAGCAAGATGACATTCCTGGCCTTCCTTGTTGAGGCGGACAGCTTCGTTTATAACATTCTTATAACCCCTTTGGAAGCGATGGTGACGACCACCCAGATGTTCGTTGATAAACCAGCTCAATCCGTTTGATGTGATAGAGTCTGTTACTATCGTCGTACCCGGATAATCTCCAAGGACAACTGCGGATACCATAGCAATCAAATGATTGCGGTTTATCATTTGTCCGCCACGCACTACAAGAGCTGCGCGATCCACGTCAGTATCAAAAATAATACCGAGGTCGGCATTTGTAGCCTTTACCTGACGTGTAACAGAAAGCATTGCAAGCTCATCTTCGGGATTGGGCAGGTGGTTTGGAAACCTTCCGTCGGGTTCGAGAAACTGGCTTGCCGAGATGTCAGCACCCAGTTTGGCAAGTACTTCTGTGGCATAGAAGCCGCCGGCACCGTTGCCGGCGTCTACGACTATCTTGAGTCCTTTAAGGGGTTCATCAAAGTATTTGGGGTGATTGACCTGTTCACGGATAATTCTTACAAAGCGGGCCGCGTATTCCGCCATAAAGTCACGCTTTTCTACCGAGCCCATTGTTTTGGCCCTGAATGAAGCACCACTTGCAGCAAGCTCAAGAATATCGGAAATATCGGCTTTATCGAGGCCTCCTTCGCTGGTATAAAACTTCATGCCGTTGCGGTTGAAGGGGAGGTGACTGGCAGTTAGCATTATAGCTGCGGTAAACGGTCTGTCCTCGCTAAGTGTGCTCATATACATTGCCGGAGAGGATGCAAGACCAAAATCGCTTACATCAACACCGCAGTCAATAAGACCTTTGACGAGAGCTTCCTTGAGGACGGGTCCCGAAAGCCTTGAATCCATACCTATAGATATGGATAGCCTGGTGCCGGGGTAACGCTTAAGCAACCATCCAACAAAGGATTGTCCTATACGGGATACAGCTTCCGGCGTAAGGTTGACCTTTTCGCCGGGCACGCCCTTGAGGGCGATGCCCCGTACGTCAGAACCGTTTTGCAGTTCTTTCCAGTCAATCGTGTTCATATCTTTTTGTTTTTGTCAAGCGTGGCCGCTTGACGTGATTTATCACCCAAATATCCACCATGATGTCTCAGTGAGTAGTCTTGGTTGGTAAACCCTATCTTCTTCATCATCAAAACCACCAGCACGTCTCCCAACACTGTCATAATGGTTGTTGACGTGGTAGGTGTAAGACCAAGGGCACAAACTTCGCGGGGAGAGCCCGTCGGAATAAAGACATCGGCCTCGGATGCAAGAACGGAATCCGGATTGCCAGTTATAACTATAAAGCGAATCTCAGGTCTGAGGCGACGTGCCAGAATTACTAGTTCGACTATTTCGCGTGTCTTGCCTGAGTTTGAAATCAGCAGCATCACATCGTTATCCTGTATTACACCGAGGTCACCATGCTGGGCTTCCGCCGGATGGAGAAAAACTGCAGGGGTCCCTGTACTGCTGAAAGTTGTGGATATATTGACGGCAATCTGGCCGGCCTTTCCCATTCCGCTCGTGATAAGTTTTCCTTTCTTGATATGCACCTGTTCATAAATAAGTTCAAGTGCTTTTTCAAACTGATTGCCAACTGGTATGTTTCTGACTGCTTCAGCCTCTGCTAAAAGGATATCTTTTACTTCGTCAAGGATCATGTTTTTTCAGTAAGTTGTTGTAATGCAAATTTACCAAAAAAGAGTTGAATTGCCTTATATTTGAGAAGTATTAAAACTTTGTAGAAATGGTATATCAGACATTTATAACATTACCTGAGTACAGGAGGGGTTTCCATTTGATAACCGGGATAATAGAGGCGGAGCTAAGGAAGAGACCTAACTTGCCCCAGGAGGGGCTTCTAAATATATTTATTCAGCACACTTCGGCAGGACTAACTATAAATGAGAATGCTGACCCGTCGGTGAGGGTTGATTTTGAGACTATTATGAACAGGCTAGTTCCAGAGAACCAGCTGGATTACACTCACACGCTTGAAGGGTTTGATGATATGCCTGCTCATGTAAAAGCCTCTATTATGGGCTCATCTGTTACAATACCACTGTCTGGCGGAAGAATGGCGTTGGGAACATGGCAGGGCATATACCTCTGTGAGTTCCGCAACCATGGAGGACGCCGCAGGCTTATCCTTACAGTGACGGGGTGATAGGTGTCACATCCTTCCTCTCTTTAGTATCTCCGGCCAGATTGAGGCGAGTTGCTGTGTGCCGCCCAGTACTATTGAAGCACCTACACCTGCCAGGTCTTCGGGTTTGAGAATTCCGGTATTGACAGCCACGGTTATAAGATTCGCAGCCCTGGCAGCACGTACTCCAAGCGGTGCATTCTCGATAACTATCGAATTTGACGGGCTTGTTCCTGCCTTTGCAAGAGCTCTCAGATATGGTTCTGCATCCGGCTTGCCATTAACTACATCAAAGCCGCTCACAACATTTTCACGTACTATGCCAAAATCACTGTTGAGTCTTTGAATAAGTGAAGGTTGTTTGGAACCGGTTACAACAACTACCTTAAGACCAGCCTCCATTGTAAGCCACAAAACCTCCTTCATACCCGGAAGAATCGGTGCCTGAGGGGCATCGTTCATAAGTTCAGTCTTTTTGTTGTACACCCGTTTGATCTCCACCTCGGTGGCATTCCTCCCAAAATGCTGATTGTAAACCTTGTTGATAGTATAGGGACCGGTTGCCCCTTCATTCAGGTAGGCTTCATATTCAGGGAAGTCTATCCCTTCACTCTTAAAACTTCCGGACCAGGAATAGGCATGATTGGGCATGGAGTCATACAGGACTCCATCCATGTCAAAGAAAACTGCCTCTATTTTTTCGGGTAGTATACTTAAATCTGTCATGCGGGCAAATATGCAAAAAACTTTCCCTTTTTTTCTTATTTTTGAACAACTCATATCGATGTTAACCAAAAATCGAAGTGCTTTGACCATCAACATTGAACCCGAAATTAGCGGGCTGTTTTCCCAGCTCTCGATAGCCTGTATTGAAACTGAAGTGAAGGTTGTGTCCTCTGACAGGGACCTTACCAATTACATGGAAAAGCTCTGTGAAAGTCTGAAAGGCAGTATCACAAATGAAACCATCAGAATGCATCCGGTGGTTGAAATGACAAAAAGGGCCTACCGTAAGATGGGACAGGATCCTAACCGTTACCGTCCTGCTGCTGAAAGTCTGCTTCGCCGTATTGCCGGTGGCAAAGGTCTGTACTACGTAAACAATATGGTAGATATCCTTAACATCGTTTCGATCCGTACAGGCTTTTCGATTGGCGGATATGACAAGGACAAGATTAGTGGAGAGATAAGCTTTGGAATAGGTCGTGCAGGTGAGGATTATCAAGGCATAGGACGGGGAGAGCTGAATATTGAGAATCTACCCGTATTTCGGGATGAGATCGGGGCGTTCGGAACTTCGACTAGTGATTCGGTTCGTACCATGGTTGATGAGAATACGCGTCACTTCCTGATGGTTATTCCTTCGTTTGAGGATACAGGTGACCATCTTGAAAAGGCTATCGAAATAAGTGAAGAGCTTCTTGCCGAGTTTGCCAGAGTTAAGTCAGTCAATATTTCTATTCAGGGAACCACGACTGGTAAGATAGTAGAGAAGGAGCATCTTACCTTCAGAAAGCATTAATGAGGCAGGTGCAAAAGAGGAGTTGTATTACAGTAAAGTGAAAATTATAGTATGATTGAGATTTGTGCGCTTGCTTCAGGCAGTAACGGAAACTGCTACTATATAGGAAATGGGGAGGATGCGATCCTGGTAGACGCCGGTATCAGCCGGCGTCAGGTTCTTGATCGCATGACGCAACGGGGCCTGAATCCATTGAAGGTAAGGGCCATTTTTATTTCCCATGAACATGCCGACCACATGCGTGGGGTAAGAGTCCTGGCTAAGAAATTGGATGTCCCTGTTTATATGACCCAAATGACCTTAGACAATTCATGGGGACCAAACAGGCCAGATAAGGCAGAAGTGTTCACACCCGGAGACGTGATCAGTGTCAATGGCTTTGATGTGCATAGTTTTTCGAAGGAGCACGATGCGGCCGAACCTTGCAGTTTCCGTATAGTGTACCGTGGCATCCATGTGGGGGTGTTTACGGATATTGGTGAACCATGCGATAATGTGACTAAGCATCTGGCTCAATGCCATGCCTTGTTTCTCGAAACCAACTATGACAACGATATGTTATGGTCGGGTCCCTATCCCTATCATCTCAAGGTGCGTGTGGCAGGCAATAAAGGTCACCTTTCAAATGCGCAGGCATTTGAGCTGCTGAGCAATCATTACAACGAGGAACTGCAGGTTGTATTCCTATCCCACCTTTCGGAGGAAAACAATAAACCGGATCTTGCTTTGGCTGCATTTAGCGGACTTACAGACAGGTTTAGCATAAAACTGACAAACCGCTATGCTGCGACTGAGGTATTTGTTGTAGTACCATCGGAAGATAGGCTGATTGTATAGGAAAAACATACCAAAACCTTTATATTGGCGTTATTTTTGATATAAGTCGGAAACGGATAATTACGTTCATTCTATGATAAACCGTGTATTGCTCACAATAATTGCTGCAACTGTATTTAGTCAGTTCAGCATGTCGGGTCAGAAAAGTCTCGAAAGAGTTCAGCCCGATCGAGTCCTTGAAGAGGGCTTACTGTTGTTCGAACGGGGTTATTACGGCCTTGCCAGGGAGACCTTTGCCATCCTTAGGGACATAGATGCCAGCGTCACGCTCAGGGATGATGCATCCTTCTATGAAGCCCTGTCTGCTCTGCGTATTGAAAACGGAGACGCAGCCTACCTGTTTGAAAAGCACTTAGTGGACTTTCCACAAAGCAGGCACATTTCGCATGCATATTTCAGACTCGGTGAACTGGCTCAAAAAGACAAAAAGGACTCGCAGGCTCTTCGCCGCTTTGAGAAGGTGGACCCCAACGACCTTGACAAGGAAGTGCGCCTCGAGTTTTACTACAAGTCGGGCTATGCTTACTTTGTCAGTGGTGACCACGTAAAAGCTGCAAGGCTCCTTGCCTTGGTCAAAGATACTGACTCCAAATACAGTGCTCCGGCTTCTTATTATTATGCCCACATTCTTTATGAAAAGGGAGATCATGAAGCAGCACTGCGCTCATTTGAAAAACTGAGACATGAACCCGGTTTCAGGGATATTATTCCATATTATATCGCCCAGATCTATTACATGCAGGGCAACTACGACAAGGCCATCGAGTATGGCACTCCGCTGATGGCGGAGGCCAAGGGTCTTATGAGGACAGACCTTGCAAGGGTATTGGGAGACTCATATTTTGCAACAGGCAAATATTCTCAGGCTATTCCCTATCTAGGCATAGTTATCAAGGATAGCAAGAGTCCCCGCCGTGAGGACTATTACCACCTTGGTTTGTCATTCTACTTTGAAAAAGATTATGCCCAGGCTTCTACAAACCTTGCACAGGTTACCTCCGGTGATGACGAGATGACTCAGAATGCCTATTACCACCTGGCAGACTGCTATCTGCATACAGGTGACAAGAAGAACGCCCGCATAGCCTTTGAGGCTGCTTCTCGTTCGGATTTTGACAAGGCAATAAAGGAAGATGCTATGTTCAACTACCTGAAACTCAACTATGAGCTTTCATTTTCGCCCTTCAATGAGATAGTCAACTCCTTTATGCAGTTTATCAATGAGTTTCCCAAGAGCCGCCACATAGACGATGCATACCGCTATCTGGGACAGGCTCTTCTCACAACAAAGAACTACAGGCAGGCACTTGAAGCCATGGAAAGTATCAAGACCAAAAGTCCCGAAGTATTTAAGGCTATGCAAAGGGTTGCCTATTACAGGGGTCTTGAGCTGTTTACAAACCTGCAGTTTCAGAGTGCTGTCGAAATGTTTGACTACAGTCTGAAATACGGTAATCAGGATAAGGAATTGAAATCAGATGCCCTGTATTGGAGGGCTGAATCATACTACAGGCTTAACAATTTTTCTGAAGCGCAAAAAGGCTACAGAAGCTTTTTGCAGGAACCTTCTGCAAAGAACTCTTCAGAGTATGTCTATGCTCATTACAACCTTGGCTATACTTATTTCAAGCAAAGTAACTATCCTGAAGCCCGCTCATGGTTTCAGCAGTTTATTAACCGTGGTAGTGATGCCGAGCCCGCCTTTATAGGAGATGCATACAACCGGCTTGGTGATACTTACTTCCTTGCCAGGGACTTCAAAAATGCGATAAGCTGGTATGACAAGGCTGCTGCATTGGCGGGAGGATCACCAGACTATGCTATTTTCCAGACAGCACTTTCAATGGGAATTTCAAACGATCATCAGGGTAAGATAAGGCGTCTTGATAACCTTATCAACAGCTACCCGATGTCATCGTATGTGGATGACGCATGGTATGAAATGGGTAGGTCCTATGTTCACTTGGGTAATCTGGATGATGCTATTCGATGCTATAAGACTGTCCGTGACCGCTTCCCACGTAGCAACTATGCACGTAAAGCAATGTTGCAGTTGGGTCTTGTATTCTACAATTCAGGCGATCTGGATCAGTCTACAGTGTACTACAAGCGAGTAATCAACGAGTTTTCCGGCACTCCTGAGGCCGAAGATGCTTTGCTTGGCCTGAGAGCTATCTATCTTGACAGAAACGATCCAAACGGATTTATAAGCTATACTAACCAGATAGGCGGATTTGCTAGGGTTGACGATCGTCAGCGCGACAGTCTCAACTATATTGCAGCAGAGCGTCAATATATGTCGGGCAACTTTGATAAGGCACTTGAACAACTTGAAAGTTACCTTCAAAGCTTCCCGGATGGTCGCTTTGCCCTTAATGCACACTTTTACAAGGCCGACTGTCATTACAGAAGCGGTAAGATGGATGAGGCTCTGAGGGACTTCGAATTTGTTGCCGGAAGAGGCAAGAGCCTATTCTCCGAGGATGCTGTTAAGTATGCCGGACAAGTCCATTATCTGAAAGCTAACTATACAAAAGCTCTTGATTACTTCCGCCGTTTGGAAGAAGAGGCTGACCTTGAAGAAAACAGGCATGAGGCCCTTATCGGTCAGATGCGTGCCCTTGCCAAGATGGACAATGCTGTATCAGCATTAACTGCTACAGAGAAGGTAATATCTAACCCGCGTATGCAGCCTGAAATTGTAAGGGAAGCAAGATATCTAAAGGCTTCCTCACATCTCAAGCTGGGTGATAAGGCAAATGCTATTAACGAGTACCGTCAGGTGTCAGCCAATACAAGCAGTAAGGAAGGTGCCGAGTCCAAATACATGCTGGCCCAATTGCTTTTTGATGATGGACGTAAACCTGAGGCCGAAAAGGAAATATTTGACTTTATTGGCAAGGGAACGCCCCATCAGTACTGGATGGCTAAGAGCTTTATCCTTCTGTCGGATATCTATGCCGACAGGCAGGAGTACTTCCAGGCTGTTCAATATCTTGAAAGTCTGCTTGAAAACTACAAGGTTGAGGATGATGGTATCAGGCAGATAGCAAATGAAAGGCTAGTACGTTACAGGGAAAGACAATAACAGGAATACAGCGAAAATATGAAGACATATAAAGCTCTGATAGTAATTGCCGGTTTGATAGTCGTTATACCGGCAAGGTCACAGGAAGAAAGTATTAATCAGGAGGTAAGGGTTGTAAGGGAATACAACCCGACGGTTTCCGATGCATTTAAGATAAACCGGATGCCTCATACAGCTGAGGAGGAACTTGCTGCGCCTACATTCAACTACAGCCTGAGTGCCAAGGCTATGGTCGGCAAGCCTGAGACAGTACCCCTGGTTGCTGCTCGTATGGGCAAGGAACCACGAGAGGACCTCAGCAATACATATTTCAGAGGTTATATAGGAAATTACAACACTATAGGTGGGGCCTTGATGTACAACATTCTTCATAGTGACAAATATTCACTTGCTTTGAAGGCTGCACACGAATCTTCACTTGGTGATGTAGAGGTTACAGGTATTGATGAGGATGCTCAGTTTCATGAGTCCTTGGGAGGCTTGTATTTCAATCGCTTTTTTAAGCGCAATACCTTCAGTATAGACATGGACTTCAGCAACCTGGCATATCGTTACTACGGCTATGGTTCGCTAAACCCCGAACTGGAATATGTTAACCGTTATGCAGATGGAATTTCACCGGAGTCGGTACTTGGTGAAGAAATTCTCCCTGAAGCAAAGCAACATCAGACTGCCTTTGATATTATGATGGGGCTGAAAAATAACAGTGTCAACAGCCAGGAAAGGCTTTGGGATTTAAATATGGGATTTTCGACCTTTGGTACACGTACCGGGGTGAATGAAAACCAGTTTATTTATCGTGGTGATTTTGAGTTCCCTATCAATGAACTGGGTCTTAAGTTCGAAACTGGAATACTTCATGCTGGAACCAACAATGCTGTTAGCGAGAATGAATATTTGCACAATTTCGTACGAAGGCAGCAAACGCTGGTAACAGTAAATCCGGCTCTCGTGAGACGTAAGGATGGTCTGCTACTGAACTTCGGTCTGCGAATTGGAGCAGGTTTTGACGAACTTGAGGACGAGCTTTACTTGTCCCCTGACGTATGGGCCAGCTATACAGTTGCTGAAGGTATAGTGGCTATTGAGGGGGGTATTACAGGTGAGATTAAGCCTTCTACATACCGTTCTATAATGGAGGAAAATCCCTATGTATCACCAGATCTGAATGTGAAAAATGCATTTCACGGGGTTAAGTTTTTCTTCGGAACCAAGGGTAATTTCTCAAATGCCACATCATTTG
>CAYNFX010000030.1:0-19900 GCA_964396555.1 uncultured Alkaliflexus sp. | reverse complement strand
GCCTCTTCTTGCTATAAAAATTCCAAGGTTACTTCAGATATGCACGAAGCATCCAAACCAGTTTTTCCTGTTCAGAAATATACTCTGTCAGCATGGAAAGGCTACCTTCATCTTCTGCAGCCTGAGACAAAGGAATAGCCTGACGCTCAAGCCTTATAAGAACTGCGATGTTATCAAGAGTTGTAGATACTGTTGACTCAGCATCAGTAAGGTTCTTAGCGGGTTTTATAGTACTTTTTGCAAGATAATCCTCAAAAGTGTGCAGAGGAGCCCCTCCAACAGTAAGAATACGCTCAGCTATAGCATCAATCTTTTCAACTGCATCATTGTAAAGCTCTTCAAACTTGGCATGAAGTTCAAAGAATGTTGCACCCTTGATATTCCAGTGAAAACCGCGAAGGTTTTGATAATATACCTGATAGTTAGCAAGAAGCTCGTTTAGTTTTTCTGCAACCTGAGCAGTTTCCTTTTCCTTCAATCCTAAAATTTCTGTTACCTTCTTCATATTCTTCAAGTTTGTGACCTGTCTTGGGCACAGGTCTGATTTTGTCTCTTAGTTTGGTTTAGTATGGTTTACCTTTATTTGATAACCTGTACCAAAGATAAAATAAATTAACGTTTGGGTCAAATAGGTTCATTTTATTATCCATAGATTTTGACTATAGAAGAAGGATATAATCCTTTATCAGAAACTAGTGCTAATACGCAAAATGTAAAAAGCAGAACAGGGGCAGCGCCGGTAGGCACTGCCCCTGTTATCAACGAACTCTCAAAGCTCTTATTTATTCTGCTGCTGCAGCTTAATCAGGTTAAGTGCCGAACCGGCTCTGAACCACTCAATCTGCTGCTCATTGTATGTATGGTTGACCTTAATGATTTCCTTGTTGCCATCAGCATGAACCAGTTCCACATTCAACGGCATCTCTGGTGCAAAGTCTTTCAGATCAATAAAGTTGATTGTATCATCTTCCTGAATCTTGTCATAGTCAGCCTCATTTGCAAAGGTCAGCGCAAGCATACCCTGTTTCTTGAGGTTGGTTTCATGGATACGGGCAAAGCTCTTGACAAGGACCACTTTTACACCAAGGTGACGCGGTTCCATAGCAGCGTGTTCTCGTGAAGAACCTTCACCGTAGTTGTGATCTCCCACGACTATACTTCCAATGCCGGCTGCCTTGTATTGACGTTGTACAACAGGTACACTCTCATAATTGCCTGTCAACTGATTCTTAACCTTGTCAGTTGCTTCGTTGAAAGAGTTGACTGCACCTGTGAGCATATTATTAGAAATATTGTCGAGGTGTCCTCTAAACTTAAGCCATGGACCAGCCATAGATATATGGTCGGTTGTACACTTGCCCTTAGCCTTGATAAGGAGCTTCAGTCCGATCAGGTTTTCTCCGTTCCAGGGAGCAAATGGATCAAGTAATTGCAAACGATCAGACTTAGGATTAACTTTAACATCTATGCTGCTTCCATCTTTAGCAGGAGCCACATAACCGGCATCCTCAACTGCAAAGCCTTTTGGTGGCAGATCCAGACCTTTTGGTTCGTCGAGTTTCACTGCAACACCATCCTCATTAATCAGAGTGTCGGTCACAGGATTAAAGGTAAGATCCCCGGCAATCGCAAGGGCTGTTACCAACTCAGGTGAAGCCACAAAAGCGTGCGTATTGGGATTACCATCATTACGTTTTGCAAAATTGCGGTTGAACGAAGTAATGATTGAATTGCGACGTGTGGGATCGTTGGTATGACGTGCCCATTGTCCGATACATGGACCGCATGCGTTAGCAAGAACTACTCCCCCAATCTTGTAAAAGTCATCAAGGAAGCCATCCCTTTCAACGGTATAGCGCACCTGTTCAGATCCCGGTGTAATAGTATACTCTGATTTTACTTTGAGCTTTTTATCACTGGCCTGACGTGCAACTGAAGCAGCTCTTGAAATATCCTCATAAGAGGAGTTGGTACAAGAACCAATCAGTCCAACTTCAAGTTCCTTAGGCCAGTTATTCTTCTTAACCTCTTCGGCAAACTTTGAAAGAGGCGTTGCCCTGTCAGGTGTAAAGGGACCATTGATATGAGGCTCAAGTTCCGACAGGTTGATTTCGATCACCTGATCGAAATACTTCTCAGGATTTGCATATACTTCAGGATCCCCGGTAAGGTGATTACTGATAGCATCAGCCATCTTTGCAATCTCTTCCCTACCTGTACCAATAAGGTACTCAGCCATCTTCTTGTCATAACCGAAAGTAGATGTAGTAGCACCGATTTCTGCGCCCATGTTACAGATAGTGCCCTTACCGGTAGCTGACAAGCTTAGGGCACCATCACCAAAGTACTCGACGATGGCACCAGTACCACCCTTAACGGTAAGTATCCCTGCAACTTTAAGAATTACGTCCTTTGCAGAAGTCCAGCCACTCAGGCGTCCGGTCAGTTTTACACCTATCAGCTTTGGAAACTTCAGTTCCCATGGCATTCCGGCCATAACATCGACGGCATCGGCACCGCCGACTCCGATGGCTACCATTCCCAGACCACCCGCATTTACAGTGTGGGAGTCTGTACCTATCATCATTCCACCGGGGAAGGCATAGTTTTCCAGTACAACCTGATGAATAATACCGGCACCCGGCTTCCAGAAGCCAATTCCGTATTTATTAGAAACTGAAGCAAGAAAATCGAAAACCTCCTTGCTTGAGTCAAGCGCCGACTTTAAGTCTGCAGCTGCTCCATCCTTTGCAAGAATAAGGTGGTCGCAGTGAACTGTAGAGGGAACAGCGACTTTGCTACGTCCGGCCTGCATAAATTGCAACAGAGCCATCTGTGCTGTAGCATCCTGCATGGCTACTCTGTCAGGTGCAAAATCCACATAGGATTTTCCCCTCTCAAAGCCCGTTCTTGGAAGTTCTCCTGAAAGGTGAGCATACAAAATCTTTTCGGTCAAGGTCAAAGGCCGATTTAAAAGCTTTCTGGTCTTTTCAACCTTCTCGCCAAATCCGGCATAGACCTTGCGAATCATGTCAATATCGAATGCCATAGTTTATTATATGTTTTCTGATTATAAACTTAATTCTACTATACTGTAGATATATTAACAGTTGCAATCCCTCTTTTGTTCTTGAGGGAATTGAACTATTCAACCCTGGCTTATGAAAATTTGCTCACTAGCCCTAGCTCAGTAGGGTTTTTACTGTCTGAACTATATACATTTGTTCCTCCTTTCGCAGGCCGGGATAAATCGGCAAACTGGCAGTACCTTGCCAAGTGCGTTCGGCATTTGGAAAATCCTTCTCGTTAAGGTTGTATGTCTCACGATAGTATTTCAACCTGAAGAGAGGCTTGTAATGCACTGAAGTTCCTATACCTGCCTCTGACATAAGTTCTATAAATCTATTGCGGGATACTGGTGCATTGCTGTTGATGACCAATGGAAACAGGTGCCACGCATGCTCTTCCATTTTAACATGGGTCACAGGCAGGTCCAAAGCCTTGCAATCAGCAAGTTCTTTGAGGTAAAACTCAGCAATTTTCATCCTCTCCTGCCTGAAGGCATCTCCCTGCTCAAGCTGAGCCAGTCCGATAGCTGCATTCAGGTCAGGCATATTGTATTTAAAACCGGGAGCTACAACATCATATTCCCAGGAAGGCTTGTCGGATGTAAAGCGATCCCATACATCCCTGTCAATACCATGTAGGCGCATAATCTTAATCCTGCGGTACAGTTCCTCGTCCTCTGTGGTAAGCATCCCCCCCTCTCCGGTAGTTATAGTCTTATTGGCATAAAAGCTAAAGCAGGTAATATGACCATAACTACCAACCATACGTCCATTGATGGAAGCCGGGAAGGCATGGGCTGCATCCTCAAGAATCTTTATGCCATGCTTCTTACAAATATCAAGAATCCCTGAAGCATTAGCGTTTACCATTTCGGCGGGATGACCGCCGAAATGCACTATCACAAGATATTTTACGTCAGGATTCATCTTTATTCCTTCTTCAAGAATAGCAGGCGTGATCAGTGAAGTGCCGTATTCCACATCAAGAAGCACAGGGTGAGCATTCATATACCTTACAACTTCAGCAGAAGCAGTAAAGGTCATTGCAGGAACGAATACCTTGTCGCCAGGCTTTACGCCCAGGGCATCAAGACCAAGGTGAAGAGCTGCAGTACAACTGTTTACCGCACAGGCATAACGAGCTCCTACCCTTTCGGCGAAGAGTTCTTCAAACCTGCGGGCTTTAGAGGCAGTAGTCAGCCATCCGCTTTCTATAACCTCGGCTATGTACTTTAATTCATTACCATTGCATGAAACCTTTGCAAAGGGAATCTTTAGATTACTCATTGTATGTCTTATAAGAATTGAGTTGAATTAATGCAACCTTTATGGCTGTTAAAATATGGTCCTGAATATTATCCTGATGTCGCCTAGAAAAGTGCGATTCCTGACATAGTCCTCGTATAGATATAATTTCCGGGGCAGTACCACCTCTCTATATGTCACTTCGGGGTCATCGGATGCTGCAAGTATTTCCTCCTCATTTCTAAACTCGAGCGAAGCATTATCGGTGATCCCGGGTCTTATGCTATGTACAAAGCGCCACCGCTCAGGATAAGCTTCCACCCATTTCTGTACTTCAGGTCTGGGTCCGACAAGTGACATATCGCCGATAAACACATTCCATAACTGGGGTAACTCATCAAGCTTGGTCTTCCTTAATATCCTTCCGACGCGAGTTACCCTTCTGCTGTTACCCGCATCAAAACTACCTTCGGCAGCTGCCTTGCTGACTGTCATTGAGCGAAACTTGAAAATCCTAAACTGGCGCCCTCCTTTTCCCACCCTTTTCTGGACAAAGAATACAGGAGAGCCTGAATCCAGGACAACTGCCACAGCCAGTATCAGGAGTACCGGTGATAGCATCAGCAGTCCAAAGAAGGAAGCTACAATATCAAAACACCTTTTCATTTCTTTTTAGCTCTTTACTCTCCACATCCTTGAAACTATATCTAATACCAGAAAGGATATGTCAACGCAGTGCGTTAAAATTTCTGTAGTTATTAATGACTTATTGCTGCAGCCGTTACACATGGCTGAGAACAATATACAGTATTGAGCAGTTCAAGTGCGCTTTCAGGACTGCTTCAGGAGGGCCTGTAAAAAGACGTACAGATCCCCGATTTGGTTGGGCCTGTTAAACGTAGTTTGAGCCAGTTCGATACCCTTAGCCCTTATCTCGTCTATTGAGGATGTGGCAAATTCCTGAATATTGGCTTCAAGTTGCTTCATATCAGCAGGATGGTTGACCCATCCCAACTTGTTTTGCTGAACAATCCTGGCTCCTTCACCTTCTCCTGAGAAAATTATCGGAAGTCCTGCTGCCATTGCCTCATAGATCTTTGACGGCACAGCACCATAGATATTCTTTGTGAGAGGAATCAGTGCAGCATCATAACGTTTGAGCATGGCAGGAATCTCTTCTCGCTTTACAACGCCATTGTAAACGATGCCCCTGTCAGGGTTGTGCGAGATAAACTCCATAATATCTCCCTTCTCTGCTCCTGCTCCGTAGATATGAAACTCAAGTCCAAGCTGTCCAAAGTTTACCGCCTTGCAGATATTCAGTATGCCCTGAGCAACACCCAGCAATCCAGCATAAACTATTGCTTTGCGTTCACCAACAATCCTATTGACAGGGATATCAGCAAAGCGGGTGTAATCCACCCCATTGCGGAACAGGTAGCTGTTATGCCCACCTGAATTAATGTAATCAACAATTTCCTGTGACTGGCCCAATACTGCCGCAGAGCGACGGTAAACAAAGGTCTCTACCTTTTCAAGGAATCTATATAGGCTGCCCTTGGACATTGCACCCAGTTCGAGTGCCGACAATGGC
Source organism: uncultured Alkaliflexus sp. (assembly GCA_964396555.1). Classification (GTDB taxonomy): domain Bacteria; phylum Bacteroidota; class Bacteroidia; order Bacteroidales; family Marinilabiliaceae; genus Geofilum. Next base: position 13,993 of record CAYNFX010000030.1, on the reverse strand, counting down.
CAGAGATCTGATATATTGCTTACCAGTTTTGCACCACTAAGACGTGCCAGCATCCACCCACTAAGAGCAAGGGTTAGTGGAGGACTCTCTACTATCAGGATATCCGGCTTCTTTTTTCTTATAAACCTTATTGAAAACAGTGAAGTGAATGAAAAGGACAGCATGCTGAAGATCCGGGGCAGGGCCTTACGTGAATTGGAGGCATAGAGCCAGTAGCGTTTGACATCCAGGCCATCAGCCTCCTCCCTCAGTGAAAATTTACCCCTGTAGTCCTTGAATATCCTGCCCTCGGGATAATTGGGCATAGCAGTGACTACCGACACTTCAGCACCCAAATCCTTGAGTCCCCTGAGCATCTCAAAGAGACGACTCTGGGGAGCTCCCATTTCCGGGCGATAATATTGGGTAAGCAGTACTATCTTCATAAACTAATACTTGGTTCTAATACCGCAGAAGTCGAGTTCAATTTTTCCCTCCTCCTGTTCAATAGATTTGAACGCGGTATGCTTTACAAGCCATGCAACTATATCAGCCTTCTTGTAGGCTTCTGCCGGATCTGCAAGTGTGAAGGAACTGTGAGTGTCAATATTGGGTTCGCAAATCAAAACCTCACCCCTTGTATCAGCCACAACACGTGATGCAATATACTTTGCAGGCGATTCGCGCAGATCATCAATATCCGGTTTGAAAGCCAGACCCATACAGGCAATAACAGGTTGTCTGCCATTTGTTAACTCGAAGTCATGTGCTGTCTTAAGAATCTTCTTAACACACCATTTTGCCTTATAGTCGTTGATTTCCCGCGCCTGCTTGATAACATGAGCATGTTCGGGATAGTCTGATACGATAAACCATGGGTCAACAGCGATACAGTGACCACCAACCCCACAACCTGGTTGAAGAATATTTACACGTGGGTGTTTATTAGCTAGAGTAATAAGTTCCCAAATATCTACACCTGCATTGTCACAGATCATTGAAAGTTCATTGGCAAATGCTATCTGTACGTCACGTGAAGAGTTTTCAACAAGCTTACACATCTCGGCAGTCCTCGCATTTGTGGCATGCAGCTTACCCTTGACAAATATTGAGTAGAAATCCATGGCCACCTTAGTGGAAGCCTCATCCAATCCACCAATTACCCTGTCATTATGCTCCAGTTCATAAAGCACCTTTCCTGGAAGCACCCTTTCAGGACAGTAAGTCATATATAGTGAACCCTTCAATTCAGGACGTTTGGAATAGATGACATCAGCCATCTTCTCAGTAGTAAGCACCGGAGATGTAGACTCTATAATCACAAGGTCTCCTGCCTTAAGCTTATTAAGAATAGACATAACAGCCTGTTCAACAAAAGAGATATCAGGTTCGCGGTTGAACTTAAAAGGAGTCGGCACCACTATCATATACACATCAGCCTCCTGAGGTTCAAGGAACACCTTAAGTTTGCCTGCGCTAACAACCTCCTTGACCAGCTTGTCAAGGTCGGGTTCAATAATATGTATTTCACCCCTGTTGATTGTTTCGACCACGTCTGTGTTAATGTCGCAACCCATAACCGTCAGTCCTTTGCCTGCCATGGCAGCAGCCGTTGGCAGTCCTATGTATCCCATACCAATTACGGATACATTGTTGTACCTTGTCTTTGTCATATCATTATTACTTACTGTACCTTGTCTTAATAATTTCAACTATTCTCTCAGCAGCTTTTCCGTCCCCAAAGGGATTTTTGGCAGTAGCCATGATTTTGTATAGGTCCTTATCCTCTATCAGGGCCCTGCAACTGTCTATTATGAGGTTGCTGTCGGTTCCCACCAGTCGGACTGTTCCTGCCTCGAGAGCTTCAGGCCTTTCGGTAGTGTCCCGCATCACGAGCACCGGTTTACCTAAACCCGGAGCCTCTTCCTGAATACCGCCGCTGTCCGACACGACAAAGGCACACCTGCTCATAAGGTAAACAAAAGGCAGGTATTCCAGTGGCTGAATCAGATGCACATTCGGTATATTGCTTAGCAGTTCCTTAACCGGCTTCTGAACATTGGGATTGAGGTGAACCGGATAAATAATAGTCCATGAAGGAAATTCGAGTGCAACTTCCTTAATAGCACGACAGATTTCAAGAAAACCGTGTCCAAAATTCTCGCGTCTGTGTCCGGTAACCAGGATAAACTGTTCCTTTTCGCAGATAGCATCAATATCCGGGATCATGGCTTGAAGCTTAAACTTCAATGCCTCAGTCATTTCCCCACCCTGATTTAGCTGGTCAACCGCAATGTGCAGGGCATCGATCACGGTATTTCCGGTTATATAGATAGTTTCCGGGTCAACCTTTTCATTCTTCAGATTCTGAGCGGCCATTTGAGTAGGTGAAAAATGCAGGTTGGCCAGGCGTCCGGTTAGTTGCCTGTTCATCTCCTCAGGCCATGGTGAATAACGGTTGTATGTACGCAATCCTGCCTCTACGTGACCTACGTCAATCTGACGGTAAAAAGCCGCCAGCGCAGCAGCCGTGCTGGTTCCCGTATCACCGTGAACCAACACTATATCGGGTTTAAACTCGTCCAGCACCGGCTTCATACCATTGAGCACTGCAGTGGTTATATCGAAGAGGTCTTGTCCCTCCTTCATTATATCAAGATCGTAATCAGGCTTGATACCAAAAATCTCCATTACCTGGTCCAGCATCTGTCTGTGCTGACCGGTCACGCAAACGCGGGCGTCAAACTGTCCCTCGTCAGCATACTTAGCAAACTCGCGAACAAGCGGAGCCATCTTAATAGCCTCGGGTCGGGTTCCAAATACGGTCAATACTTTTATCATTTGCAGGTTAAGTGTTAGTTTATATATCTTAGGTGCAGGTCATGCACCTCTTTCTCGTATCTATGAAAAATGTAACCATTCTCGTCAATATCGTAAACCAAGTGCCTGAATGAATCGAAACGCTCTCCCAGTTCGGCAACTGTCGCAATCCAAAGTTTTCCTTCAGCAGATGCAGCAGCAATTCTCTCGAAAACCTCATCTATTCCCGACACCAATGCCCCATCATTATTAACAAAGATGCGTCCTTCTTTCCTCTTATCCAAGTCGGCAAAATAAGTATGTGCCAGGCAAACACCGGCCTTATCGCATAGAAGCTTAAGATTTGACTCTGAAAAGCTTTCCCTAAAATCGTGTACCTCAACTGTCTGAAAGAACATAAAATCATTTCCGCCTATGCTTGCTTTGAAAAACAAAGGAGTTAAGCGCTGCCAATGGGGATGTAAATTCTTGCTGACCATCAGCATCTTTATGCCCTGTTTAGCAATAAACAGGACACTGCGAATCAGGCCCCATGCTCCTTCCCAACCATAACGCCAACCTTTTATCTTAATAAAAAAGGTAAGCATTCTATAAAGCATCTTATCTTTTTCACTGCCAAAGAAGAGTATATAGTTACGAAAGAGGTCCATATATGCCGTAGCCGAGGGCTTTGAAAAGCACCTTCTTTTATATGCTCCGAAGGTAAAGTTTTCCGGGTCTGCCTGATTGATCATCCCGGGTCCTGCATTGCCACAGTCAAGGTAATTCCATAGATACTTAATACCTGCCCGGCTCATAGTGTCTGCCCAGATTTCAGGTTCTATTTCGCTCCTATTGTGAGTCGTGAAATTATAAGGCTGAAAACCGTGATCTATCCATGTCGGCCAGCTTAGCCCGGCTGCTGCAAAGTCTACAAAATCCTTGTACCACTCCTCATCCGTTGCTCTTGTACTTTGCGACAGGGAGTGATAACAAAGCTCATGTCCATCTGCCACCCATAGTTCATACTCCTCTGCATTGCGTTCAAGGGAGGTATTAAAATCCCTTTTTGAGTAATGATATAGAAATACACCTTTGGTCACCCGTATTCCATACTTACCAAACAGTCTGCGCTGAGTCTGTAACAAGGGCAGGGAGTCAAAATCGCAGTGATCAGTAAAACTGAGTATGGCAGAGAAGGGCATCTTAGAACGGCTAAATTCAGGTACTGCACCCTTAGTCAGCAGGAAGGAAAGACGCAGAGGTACATCAAGCCTTCTGTTATGCTCTCTGAAAGCACTGCTATCATCTTTTTGGTAGTCAAAGAGAGGAACCAGATCCTCATGCTCTATTACGCATTCAATACGCCGCGGGTGTCGCGGCTCAAAAAGCCAGATCCCATCAGTACGGGAGGCTACGACCTTGATACCTGACTGAAATACAGCAGCCTTTGGAGAATAGTAGGCAGCAAGTCTCCTTTTGCTCGTGTCAACCCAGGTATAATCATGATTTCGCCATCTTACAATGATTTCGTCAAAGTCAACTACAAGACTGAGCCTTTGAAACATAGCCCCCTCTGCCGCAGCGACTTCAAAGTCGATGCGGTTGGGCATACTGATGACCTTTACACTGACCGATGAAGGATCGGCACCTGTTATTTTCCAGTTTTTAAGCATTGGGATTATAACGTCTTTCGAAACGTTTGAACTTACCCATAAGGGTGCGGTCAAGTACATCTTTGCAGTATACCACTACCTCAGCTTTATCGCCAAGAGCATTGAGGCATAACTTCTTCAGCTTTCCAAGTTCCTCCGCAGTCAGTTCCCTTGAGGTAGAAATATTCACCTCAAACAGGTTTGCAGAGCTCTGAATCACCTTGTACTCGGTTATTTCGGGGCATGACTTAGCAAATTCCTTGAATACATAAACAAAGAGTGTATCACCGGCCACCTTTTTGCCCGATGGCAGTATGGCCATCTCCTCTATCCTACCCATCAACTTGGTGAGAACTTCCTCTTCGTTGAAAATCTCGATTGCAGCCATATCACCTATATCGTAGCGAACCAGTGGGGTGCCCTTGTTAAACAGAGGGGTCAGAACCACTCGACCGACAGTTCCATGTGGACATGGCCTGTCATTTTCATCAAGTATCTCAACATACATCAGCTCATGTGCCAGTTTCCATTTCCCATCGCAACCAAAGCCGATATGCCCTGCTTCTGAAGCACCGTATTCATTATAGATCGGCACCCCAAAGACCTCCTCACACAGCCTTTGTTCCTCAAGGGTACACATTTCCGAAGTAACTATCACTACTTTAAGGCTTGGACAGTATGTCTTCAGCATCTTACCCTTGCGGGCAAGAAACTTAGCAAAAGTGACTATCGGATAGGCATAACCATACATATAGGCAAAGCTCTTCCGGCTGAACATATCCAACCAGTTCTCCATATTGCGGTCGGACAGGTCTACCGTGTCAAAACGAACACGGTGAGACACGTAGTCTTTAAGCTTTTCAGCCATTCTTGACATAAAGGAGTATGGAAATCCATAATAGCGGGCCTGTAGGTCATTCAGACTCACACCGGCTGATTTGTATCTGTCTTCAAGAATTCTCCATGTAATCGCATGGCCGAGAGTATCGACGGCATAGTCAAAGGGCTTACCTGTCGAACCCGAAGTATTGCGGAAATAATAACGCTTTTCGCGGTTGGTATCGGGTATACGCGGAATCTCATATTCGCGGATTTTATTCTTGTTGATAATGGGAATGTCATCCCACTTTTCCGGGCGGGGACCGACAAACTTCGCATAGTTGGCATTGTTGCTGTAATGATAGTCAAAAGCCTCCCAGCGTCTCTTTTCCAGTAATTCAGGATTTTTAGCCTCTTCCTTAAGGCGGGTAAAGACTTTGCCAGCCTCCTTAACCTGAAATCCGCTCAGTTGCAGTACTGTAAAAAAATCCATTATAATTCCCAGTTATATTGTTTCAGCAGCTCTAGTGACCTCTCGATCACCTTTTCTACCCTGAATGGAACAGTCACCTTCTGAATGCCATTGCTTAGGTTCTGAGCCAGATTGTCATCTTCCACAAGTCTCAGGATTGCATCCTTAAGCTCTTCAACACTATGAGGACTAACAAATAAAGCACTTTCCTCATGAGTAAAGTATTCAGGAAATGCATTGAATCGTGTGATTATTATCGGAATGCCTGCAAGACCTGATTCTACAAGGATACCTGGCAAACCTTCACCAGGGTGAAAAGTTGGCAATGCAAGAAAATGATAGCGTGAAAGCACTGCTTGAACCGCCATCGGTTCAAGCACGCCCTTGTAGGCAATCCTTTCATCAGAGGCAAGCTCAGCATCTCTAATTTCCTTTTCACATTCTTTATCCATCGGACCGTAGATGTCAAGAGACAGACTTTTGCCCTGACGGTTTAGTTCCTGAATGGCCTGAATAAAAATCAGAATACCCTTTGTATCGGTCACACGTGACACAAAAACACATTTATTTCTGGCGCTTTCGCTCAGACTCCAGCGACTTCCGTCATCATGTCTGGGATTGTATACCAGTTCCACGTTCCTGAGACCTACTCCCTCAAGTCCTTTTTTAAGGGCTGTTGACTCGGCAAAGATTCCATCAAGCTTGTTGAGTATACCGACAAACAGCTTTCTCCTGAAAGGGCTCATATAGTCAGTCAACTGAATGTCAAAGGACCCTCCAATAACATAGAGTACTGCTCTCTTTCGGCTGAAAAGACTAAAAATCCAGAAGATTGGAATCAGATACAGGCGACCATTACGGTTGAGTGAAAAGAGAATCTGACGTGTCCGCATCATCTGCCACAGCAGTTTGAGATAGTTGACTAATACCAAGCCCTTTCGGGTAATTGTATCAAACCAGAAAATACTGTCATAGCCGGCTCTTGAAAAACCATCACGAAGATAGATGTTCTTTACCCCATCCCCATTGTATGGCGGGGCAAAGGGGCCGACAAACAGGGTCCTTTTTGATTTCATTATCTCGTTTGACTTCTGGTTTTCCTTTACTATTACAAACTGTGAAAGCCCGACTCAAAACCTAGTATCATAATGCCTGGCAGCCGCCAGACATTATACCTTGTTAGCGACCAGGCCCTTATATACTGCTGTAATCTTTTTTATTGCTTCCTCCTTGGAGAAGTACTCAACGACTCTGCTGTATAGCTTTTCAGCCTTCAACTTTGATTCATCTGTATTATCCAACACCTTAAGAATAGCCTTGCCAAGAGCATCAGAATTGTGCGGGGGCACAAGTTCTCCACACTCGCCTTTATCAAGCACAAAAGAGCATTCTCCAACTTCTGTGCATACGACAGGGAGCTTGGTCATTCCATACTCAAGAAGTGATACTGGCAGTCCTTCCGATAATGATGACAGAATACCCACGTCACAACTTTCAAGTATTGCAGCAACGTCATTACGCGAACCCAGAATATGTACCCGCCCCTTTAAGTCAGGTTCAGTTTCCACTCTGCCACTTATGTGTCTATAGTAGTCATCATTAAAGTGGCCTCCAACAAGATATAGGCGTGCGAGATCATATTTGTTTGCAACTGCCTTAAATGCATCCAGCAGGTTGTCATGATCTTTTTGCATACGAAGGTTGGCAAGGCAAACAAGCTTAGGCCCCTTATCCTTGTCAGGTAATGGTTCAGCCTTAGTCCTATCCCCTGTAAGTTCCCCGAAATTTGGCAGGAATGCGAGTTTTGATTCCCTCACCTTTAATCTCTCCCGTGCAAAATTCATCAACTTCTCGTTAACGACAAATGCATGGCCTGTAAACGGCATTGCCATACGTAGATATATAGTCTCGCGCACATGAAGCCAGTCACTGAAACCGAAATGATCGTGCCATACAATCTTTAGTGAGGGTAAGGTAAGCTTTAGTAAAACTGCCCAAAACAACGACGAAGAGTGGGCATGAATAATCTCAATGCCGTTCAGGCGGGTGTATCGTCTGAGTCTGAAGAAAGCCTTCAGGTCTCTGGAATTTCTTTTACCGGGAATAAACAGTTTCACGTCGGGAGAAACAAACTCCTCAAGCGGCCCCCCGACTCGTGTGGCACACAGATAACTATCAATACCCGCTTCTGCCAATCCGTTGGCAATATTGACTGCCATACGTTCAGCTCCGGCAGCAATAAGCGAGTCTATCATAGCCATGACCTTCATGCTACACCTTAATTAATTTGACAATCTCCTCTTCAAAGTACTCAAGATCATACTGACGTGACCATGTTATAGCGGCCTGACAGACCTTCGCATATCTTTCTGGATCAGAGGCAAACTCTTCAATCACGTCAGTAACTTTTGTGGCGTCTGGCTCAATTATCATCCCTCTCTCGCCTCCTCCAATCATCTGAGCCACACATGACACATCCGTAGTAAGCGGCATACAACCCCACCACATAGACTCAGCAACTACTTTAGGCCACCCCTCACTGTATGAAAGAAAGACAAGGAAATGAGCCTTCATAAAGAAAGACTCAACAGTATCAGGACTCTGTCTGCCCCATAATTTGACCTCATCACCCAGTCCATTCTTAGCTATATACTGCTCAAGCATAGGTCTTTGAGCCCCGTCACCAAACATATCAAGCTTTACCTTATAGCCTTTGCCCTTTAAAATCTGCAAAACCTTTATACATTCAAGCGGCCTTTTATTTTCAGTTAAAGTGCCAACGAAAATCAGGTTCAATGCTTCTTCCTTACCCGGTCCTATTTTTCTTATCTCAACTGGCAACGCTTTAGAGCGGCTATAAGAGGCAGTAAAAAAGGGTACTATATTGGGACTGATTTCTTTCCAGTCACCGTAAACCAGTACGGAAGCCTTGCGAGTCATAAAGCCATTACGCAAGATATTCTGCTGAAATTTGTAGGTGCCAGCCTGTCGGCTTGCAGGATCCCAGTTGTTGGCATACTTCACAGTCTTGATCTTATGTGGAAAAAAGATCTGGGCAATAACACCCAGCACTCCCATATTGGAAGGACAGCGCAAGTGAATATGATTAGCCCAAATCATCCCCCGGATGATATGATACATAACCAAGGGCAAAACAACCAGCGAGTAAAGCAGGGTACCAATACTTGTAAAATTGAGGGGAGGAACTGACCGGAAAATCAGTGAGTCGTGTTGGTAGTATGTTTCAAGCGGATCAGGATCTTTATTTGACAGAGGGGCTATAACCCTTACCTGGTCCACATACTTAAGCCAAATATTCATCTCCCTTACGTAGGGAGTATAAGCAGCATAACCTTTATCGTCCGTTTTGTGAATAACAGGAGAAATAATCAAAAACCTGATCATTTAAGCTCGCCCTTTAACAGTTTATCGAGAGAAACAATTCTCATAAAGGCAGCACCAAAGACAACCCCCGGCAATGCCAGTCGCATTGCCGCATGAAACATTGTAAACATACTCAGAAGAAAAAAGGCAACCATAAAACATCGGGTCAGGTAGCCTTTGGAACCAAAGAAGAAATATGTGGGAAGGCAAATGAGCCCTACCAGCATAAAAATCATCCCAAAAAGTCCGTTTTCTGACATAAGACGCGCAAATTCGGTGTGTGCAGCGGCATACTGGCCATAATACCGTGCCCTGTATAGTTCACCCATTCCATAACCCACACCGAAAAGCGGGTGCTGCTTAAATACTATAAAATCGGCCTTCATTATCTCATCCCGTCCTGTCAGCATGCTCTTTCCCTCTTTTCTTTGCCCAGTCATAACTTCAGTGGTGTTAAGACCCTGATAACGATATAAGAGGAAGTTGTTTGTAATTTTGTTGGCTATTAAAAACACCCCGACAAAAAACGCTACACCAATAATAATAAATGGTAACGACCTCCTAAGCTGCTTCCTGAAACCGTAATAGGAAAAGAAGAGAACGGTAACTGCGCCAAGGAAGGCCAGCAAACAACCCATTACACCACCACGCGAGAAAGTAAGCAGGGCTCGAAGTACCAGATAAAACAACATCACCCAGTCAAGCCATTTAAAAGGAGTAATCCTTTCGCCATTGACTTTGTATAATAAAACAAGGAGTATAAACCACCCCAGAATCGTGGAAACCTGGTTGGGACCAAAGCCCCCAGCTGCCTGTGAACTTGATTGCACACTAGTAAATTCAAGATCAGCAATAGTCGCAACAAGACTCAACCCGGCTATAATCGTAAAAGCCGGTAGAAAGGCCCATCTGAGGTGAGCAAAGAAATCTTCCTTAAGTACTATACGCCTGTAGTAATAAAGGCCGGCAGCAATAAGACTCAGCGGTCCTGAGATATTAAACATGACCATACTGTATAGCCTGGAAGGATCAGAATGATGTGTAAGAAATATCGCAGGAATTAGTAAGCCAAGCAGGAACAGGAATATCCAGTTGACATTCCTGCGCGGTCCTACAAAAATTCCGAACACAAGGAGTATTATCGCCGAATACTTACCTAGTTCCCATGAGAAAGGCGCACCGGCCATACGATAAACCATCTCATAACCAACCATGTATAGCGCATAATACCCTGCCCTGGAACCCTTGTCATAGTGATACAGAATATCGAGCAAAAAAATGGCCAGCATGGCAGGGTATGCCAAGGCAGTGACTATAGGTGCAAATTTAAGCATCACCCCCAAAAAGAGGTGTACAAGTATCAAAACAACAAAGCCCTTCTTTGTATCAATCAGGTTTATCATTACAGCCTTTTCCCTTTAAACTTCCTGTCAAGCAAGCTACGATAAAATTCAATATTATGCTCAAGAATCCTATTTGTGTCAAACATTTCGCGTGCCTTTTGCTGCCCTTTAAGAGCCATCCTCCTCATAATATCCCTGTTCTCAAATGCAAATATTATCTTTTCGGCAATATCCTCGGGTGAATGAGGATCACAAAGCAGACCGTCAACTCCATCATCAATAGTCTCTGGTCCTGGCCCCAGCTTTGAAAACAACACAGGTTTTCCAACAAACATTGCCTCAGGTGCCACCAGCCCCTGAGTCTCCATATGAGAAGGGAATACACAAAGTTCAGCAGCCTCATACTTTAAAGGTATATCCTGCAATTTAACAGGTCCATGAAACACTACATGCCTTAAAATATGCGAGGGAAAAGAGGCTTTGAGAAACTGAATATAGGAACGTCCGCCTGGAAAAAACCAGTCGCGGCCATACACGTCAAGGTGAACTAATGGAAATCTTGGGATTACATACTTAAGTGCTTCTACAAGCTGACGTATACCCTTCTTTTCGCATACCGTACCAGCAAACACAAGGCGATAGGCTACCGCCTTGTCTGCATCTGCAGGGGCAAATAAATTACCATCAACAGGAATACGAATTATCTCAACTGGTTTTTTACCAGTTGACAGGTACTTCCCTGTATGTTCCTTAACAAAATTAGACACTGCCACAAAAGCATCAGCGCGACCGAAGGATCTTTTCTCCAGAAAGCCCTTCCATTTGTTTATTTTCCTGTTCTCACTTTCAGCAAAAAAGTGGTGACCTCCGTGCATACGGATGACCTTCACATAAGGAGTCCTGCATGGAAGCATAAACATCAGTGATTCCTGGCTTTCGACGATATCAATGGGATGCTTACCATGCAATTCCTTTAGCTTGATCCTGATATTATATGCGTTTTCCGCAAAGGATGCTTTGCTTTTCAAGTAACGCGGGGCTGACAAACGAATAATCTCTACTCCCATATCGTCCATATGCTCAGTCTCTTGTCCTTTACCGATGCCAAGGACTGTAACCTTATGTCCACTTCTGACAAGGGCCCGGCCGAAGGTCTGCACGAAACTGCCTATTCCGCCTGTACCCCAGAGCGGATATTCATATGTCAGGAAACAAATATGCATCTATCAGGAAACTAAGGATGTAATAGCAGAAGCGATCCTTTGAGAGGCCTCTTGCACAGGGTGCATAGCCACAACTTTAAACCATGCATCACCCTTTTGATTGCTTTGCCCATATAAAGCTTCCCTTACACAGGATTCTATATCTCCCCTCTTATTTAACCATATTACGCAGTCATATGACGGCATGCTTCTAAAGTGCTGGAATTGATTGTTGGTGATAGCGGACCAATGTGTAACAGTCGGTTGATCATAGTTGATATAGATAGCCGGCTTTCCATATACAGCAAAGTCATGAGCCATTGTTGAGCCCACATTAATAACTGCATCCGAATGTAGTGCAACATTTACAAGCAGCTTTACATCATCCATGGTTGGAACTGTAAAGCTCCATTCGCTTGAATATGACTTCCACATCGGATCGGACACCTTGATAAGCTCGGGATATTTCTTTACAACGGGCTCGTAACGGCCGGTAAGATCTACCGGACTGCGACGTAGCAAGATTTGAGGTCTGTCCTTTTCAGGCATCTTCATCAGGGCATCACAAAGATCGTCAAGATACAGATGATCGCATGGAAAAGTCAGGTCATTACCTGAAAAGCAGAGAACTTTCTTGTCGGGATCAAGACCGATTGCGTTGAAAAATTCCTCCCTGCTCATATAAAGCTGTTTGTTGAAGTAAAATTCAAACTGGGGAGTACCTGTAATAAGCACCTTTGCCGCCTCTACCTCGGGGTAGTAGTCGGCCATTTCCTGCTTCATATACTCCGACCACACCACATAATTTTCTGTGCGAACCAGCAATCTGGCTTTAGGCAGGTTGTCCCATGAATACACTGCACCTACTGTTTTGATGCCCAGAGATTTTGCAGCCTCAATAATTACCGAACCATCCAGTGAACGCTGGTGAGTGCTGAAAATGATATCAGGTTTGTTTTTGCGAAGCATTTCCTGCTGTTCCCTGAAATAGGAAGTAGAGTGAACATGCTTTTCATATGCCCTTTCCAGACTTAATATACGTTTGTAACTAAATGAGTATAACCATCCGAGACAGGCAGCAGCCTTATAGAAAAGACCTCTGGCAAAGGAATAGTGCTTACGGGTCCAGTTGATCATTATTGTATCATTGCGCATCTTTCGGGTATTGTACCTCAGGCGCGCATAAGTGATAGCCTCTTTCAATAACTTACCCTTAAAAGCCTCATTGTATGCAGTCATTGCAACATAAGAGAACTTACGCCTGTGGATTTTCTCCACCTCATCTAGAACTTCGCGGGGCAATACGGTAAGCAGCATAATTTCAGCATCAGCCGGAAATTTATCAATAAGACCGCTGTATAAATAGTTGCGCAGTCCAACCCCATCGGGAACAAGAAAGCAAATCTTCATTAATCTAAAATTTTAGTGCTTTTCTAGTTGAGTTAGAATTTCATCAATATATTCCCTAACCGCACCTTCACCACCCTTCTTTGTCATAATACGTATGCCGGGAACTGCCTTAACTCTGGCAACAGCATCCGCCGGGCATGCAGGAAATCCCACACGTGAAAGCAGATCAAGGCAGTTGACATCATCACCAATGTATGCGACTTCGCTCAGGTCAACACCTTCGTTCGCACAGATATCAAGCGCAGCGGCTAGCTTTCCACCATCTCTCTTACCCTGATACAGGTAATCGAGCTTCAACTTTTTGAATCGGCGCTCTACCATTAGTGTATCTTCCGATGTAACAATACCTGTCTTGACACCCTTGCCTTTAATGAGTTGAAGGCCCATTCCATCGCGGGTATTAAACTTCTTAAGCTCATCACCCTCTTCGGAATAGTACATACCAGCATCGGTCAGGACGCCGTCGACGTCAGTCAGAAAGACCTTGATGCGAGAATAATCCCTATCGCCTGTAAGCTGATGCCTGCGCATCAGCGTTTCAGCCAGCAACCAGTCATCTTCCTCGTCAATCTCAACAGCAGTATATTCAGGCATTTCATACAGAGCAATCTTTCCCGAAAGCCTGTTTCCTGACTCAACAATATTGCCAACACGGTTTATATAAAAGGCCCCGTTTTCCATCAATTCTCCGTCAAAATCCTGCCTTCGGGGCCTTTGGCGATAATCATAGTTTTTGGGCGTCCCGTCACTGTTCCAAAAGAACCTCTTGTTACGGACAACGCTCAGAAGGGAATCATAGCTCCCTTCTGTGTACATATTCAGGGCCTTGCTAAAGTCCTCACTACTGGTCATTGGAGATGTAGCCTGCACCAGCATAAAAAGGTCATCACCCATAAGCTGTTCACCCGCACGAGTAATATAGTCAAGCAT
>CAYNFX010000029.1:0-20250 GCA_964396555.1 uncultured Alkaliflexus sp. | reverse complement strand
CCGAGAGGCGGGCTTGAACCGCCGACCTCATGATTATGAATCATGCGCTCTAACCAGCTGAGCTACCTCGGCATGCTTGGTTTTTGCGTGTGCAAATGTAATGGTTTCTTTAATTCCTTCCAACCCCACAGAGCGAAAAAAATCAAAAAAAATGGACCCTCATGGGGAAATAGGTGGGAAAGACTTGATCTTAATCACATACCCCATGAGAGCCCGGGAGGTGTAGTAAATAGAAGTCGGCTGTCTGCCTTTTAGTTAGGTCTTATGCAGGCTTAGTATAGGAAGCTTTGCCGAAGGCCAGGATTGGGAAGAAGATAAAAGACAGGAAAATCAATCCTAAAGTAAATCCTACGCCCTTGCCAAAGCTTTTTGACAACAAATGGATTACGTAAATGGCAAGAATGACATTCACAACTGGCACGAAAAGCATAAGAAGTAACCACCACCATGGTTTGCCTACAATTTGAAGTAGGACAATTGTGCTATAAATAGGAATTATGCATTTCCAGCCGGCTTGACCGGCTTTCTCAAAAATCTTCCACATTACAACGATAGCAAAGATGCATAGCAGCATGTAAAGCAGGCCAATAAGAGTTTCATTTGCCAGGAAAAGAGTGTTCATAGTTTCTAAGGTTTTAAGTTTAAGATTGAACAAATTAATAAATTCCTCAACTTTTGTCAATTTTTTTTGTTACAAGATTCAAACCACATTGTAAAATATGAATAAATTCTTGCATAACATTGATGGCAGGCGCTTTGAGCTGCTTGTCAACGGACATATTTGCTATTTGGAATACAGGGAATATAAGCCCAAAGTATATTCACTTACACATACCTGGGTGCCGGAGGCCCTACGTGGTCAAGGTGCTGCTGCCAAATTGACATTGGCAACAATGGAATGGTGCCGTGATAATGGAGTCCTAATTATTGCTGTATGTCCATACATTGAATTATTCCTGAAAAGGTATCCTGAATGGAGGGTTTTGCAAGCATAAGAAAGCATTAGTAAGTTAATTTATTTACGAAGGCTTATTATGTGCTTAAATTATCAAAAAGCCTTTTTTTTATAGGTTGAAGAATGATTATTGTTTTCGAAAAGTTTCGGAGGTGATGTTGGGCAACATATTTTGTTTTGTTTTGCTTTCGTTTTTATATGAAATTTATCTGGGTATTATAATTATTGTACTTTCGAATTGTTATACTAATGTCCTGATCTGATGAAATTTCGAGAACTTACTGAAGCCGAGCGCCGACAACTTGAGACTAACGGTTGTATTTGTCGCGAATGGCACAGAGTGAAAGTAAAAGAAGGATTTATTGCCGACAACATTCGCAATGTTGTCTTTTCCGGAGATATAACCATCGGAGTACTTGAAAAAACATTTTATACCGACGGAGGAGTCCCCAAAGTTTCAGGTATCTATAATGCGTCAATTCACAATTGCATTATCGGAGATGATGCTTATATAAATCAGGTCAAAAATCATTTGGCCAACTATATTATCGAAAATGATGTTGTTATAGAGAGCGTCGATTCGATGGCTGTAACCGAGAAGTCAAGTTTTGGTAACGGTTGTCGGATTGCTGTTTTGAATGAGACTGGTGGCCGTGAGGTGGTAATGTACAACGAACTGTCCGCCCATACTGCATATCTGATGGCTTTCTACAGGCATAGGCCTGCTTTGGTGCAACGGCTGATGGCCATGGCTGATGCCTATGCTGAATCGCTTACATCAGCCATGGGAAGGGTAGGGCAGTGGGCTCACCTGATCAACAGTCGTACAATAATTAACGTCAATATAGGACCATATGCCAGTATTGAGGGGGTTTATCGCCTTACAAACGGAACTGTCAATAGTTGCGAGGAAGATCCTGCTTATATTGGACCTGGGGTTATTGCGCAAAATTTTATAAGTTCCTGTGGCAGTGTTATTACCGATATGTCAATGGTTACAAACTGCTTTGTGGGACAGGGAACAGTATTAGGTAAACAGTATTCAGCAGAAAACTCTGTGTTCTTTGCCAATTGTCAGGGTTTTCATGGTGAGGCATGTTCAATCTTTGCAGGACCTTACACTGTAAGTCACCACAAATCTACATTGCTTATTGCAGGTTATTATTCCTTCCTTAATGCGGGTAGCGGATCTAACCAGAGTAACCATATGTACAAGCTGGGGCCCATCCACCAGGGAGTGTTGGAAAGGGGCAGTAAGACCACTAGCGATTCATATCTTCTCTGGCCTGCTAAAATTGGTGCTTTTACCCTTGTAATGGGACGTCACTACCGTAATCCGGATACTTCAGACCTTCCATTCTCTTATATCATAGAAAATACGGATGAGAGCTTCCTTGCACCAGCAGTTAACCTGAGGAGCATAGGAACAATAAGGGATGCTCAAAAATGGCCAAAGCGTGACCGTCGCAAGTCCAAAAAACAGCCTGACTCCATTGTCTTTAACCTGCTTAGTCCCTATTCAATTCAAAAAATTGTCAGAGGTATTGCTGTCCTCAAGGATTTGCAAAAAACATCTGGCCCTACATCGGAATACTTTATGTACAATGGGGTGAAGATAACAGCGTCCGCGTTGGAGCGCGGACTGGCTATCTACCGTTTAGGTCTGGTAAAATTTCTTGGCAATGGTCTTGTCAAAAAGCTGGAGCTTGCAGAATATGCAAGCGAACAGGAGATGCGCGATGCTCTCAAACCTGAGGGAAAAACAGGAACGGGAGAGTGGATTGATGTTGCCGGAGTGATGGTTCCCAAGGAAGTGGTAATGGACTTTATTGATTCTGTGGAAAATGGAGAGATAAGAACAATTGAAAGTATTAATGATTACTACAAAGAATGGAAGGAAAACTATTTTGTCTGGGCATGGAACTGGACAGTAGTTCGCCTTAAATCAGAGATGAAAATTGATGTGTCAACTGTGACACGTGATAAGGTATCGGCTTTTGTTGAAGAGTGGCGTAATGCAGTAGTGTCGCTCGATGAGATGATGTACAGCGATGCAAGGAAGGAGTTTACCCTTAAGTCACAGACCGGCTTTGGAATTGATGGAGAGGCTGAGACAAGGGCTATGGACTTTGAGAATGTACGTGGTGAATTTAGTAAACACCCTGCTGTAAAAGATATTATAGAACATATTGAAAAGAAAAGCGCCCTGGCTGCAAAAGTGCAGCGCAAACTTGAAGCCATCAGTGTAGCAGACAAGAAAACAACTAAAAAATAAAATCATATGTGCGGAATAGTTGCTTATGTAGGAGAAAGAACTGCCTATCCCATTATTATCAAAGGATTGCAAAGGCTGGAATACCGGGGCTATGACTCAGCCGGAATCGCACTGGTTAATGGAAGTATTAATGTGTATAAGTGCAAGGGTAAGGTTAATGACCTTGAAAAACTCTCACAGGAAAAGGATATTTCCGGTTCTATGGGGATGGGACATACCAGATGGGCAACTCACGGTGAGCCTAGTGACAAAAATGCCCACCCGCACAGGTCGATGAACGGAAAGTTCTATGTAGTTCACAACGGTATTATAGAAAACTACGCACACCTTCGCAAGGAGCTGCAAAACAGAGGCTATAAGTTTGCCAGTGAAACTGATACTGAGATTTTGGCAAACCTAATTGAGAATATTTATTTCGAACAGAAGGTAAGTGCCGAACTGGCCGTTAGACTGGCTCTGACAAAGGTGGTAGGTGCATACGGCCTGGTTATCTTCTGCGAAGATGAGCCCGGTACTCTGATAGCAGCACGTAAGGGTAGTCCTCTTGTAATTGGTGTAGGAGACAAAGAATACTTCCTTGCTTCAGATGCCACTCCTATTGTTGAGTATACCGACCAGGTAATCTACCTTAATGATGAGGAAGTTGCTGTAATTACAAGGGAAAAGCTTGAGCTTAAGAATCTCTATAATGACAGCAAGACACCTGATATCAAGACAATTGAACTCTCAATTGAGAATATTGACAAAGGTGATTACGAGCATTTTATGCTAAAAGAAATCCATGAGCAACCAGTGACGGTCCAGGAGACATTCAGAGGACGTGTTGCTATGGATGAGAGCAAGATTTTTCTTGGAGGTATAAGCGATGTGATGCCCAAACTTATGGAGGCCAAAAGGGTCGTAATAGTGGCTTGTGGTACTTCATGGCATGCAGGACTGGTAGGTGAATACCTTTTTGAAAAGTATGCCCGTATTCCTGTAGAGGTGGAGTATGCATCCGAATTCAGATACCGTGACCCGATCATTTTTGATAATGACCTTATTATTGCAATATCCCAGAGTGGTGAAACTGCCGATACTCTTGCAGCTATTCGTAAGGTAAAGGATACACGTGCTACAATTCTCGGTATATGTAATGTGGCTGGTTCTTCAATATCGCGGGAAACTCACGCAGGGGTATATACTCATGCTGGTATTGAGATTGGTGTGGCATCGACAAAGGCCTTTACTTCTCAGATAACAGTGCTTACGATGATGGCTCTGTTGCTGGGACACAAAAAACAGATACTCTCAACAGATGATTATCAAAAGCTGATACACGAGCTTACTCTCGTGCCTGACAAGATTAGAGAGGTTCTTGCTATTGAAGATAAGATAGAGAAGATAGCTGCAAAATACAAGGATGCTTCCAATGCTCTTTATATGGGTAGAGGTTCTCTTTTCCCCGTAGCCCTTGAAGGTGCTCTGAAGCTAAAGGAGATTTCATACATCCATGCCGAAGGTTATCCTGCCGCCGAGATGAAACACGGACCAATAGCACTTATTGACGGAAAGATGCCTGTGTTTGCGCTTGCCCTGAATGACAATAACTACGAAAAGATGATAAGTAATATTCAGGAGGTTAAGGCTCGCAAAGGTCAAGTGATAGCTATAGTGACTAAGGGTGACAAGGCTGTAAAAAGTATGGCTGATCATGTAATTGAGATCCCCGATGCTCATGAAGTGGTGGCTCCTATGATTAGTATTTTACCCTTGCAGATACTGGCCTACCATATTGCCCTTATGAGGGGCTGTAATGTTGACCA
Source organism: uncultured Alkaliflexus sp. (assembly GCA_964396555.1). Taxonomy (GTDB): domain Bacteria; phylum Bacteroidota; class Bacteroidia; order Bacteroidales; family Marinilabiliaceae; genus Geofilum. The sequence continues at coordinate 15,215 of CAYNFX010000029.1, read as the reverse complement.
ACCACGAAATCTTGCCAAGTCGGTAACTGTAGAATAATACATAACAATATAATACAAAAGCCTGAGATCTGCTGATCTCAGGCTTTTTTCTTTTTAAGGGGTATAACTACTGCAGGGAGAATTTTTACTACCTGCCTTCGTATTGGTCACTGTAATAGGATTCGTATTCCCCAGATATAATTCTTTTCATCCAGTCAAGGTTGGCAAGGTACCATTTTACTGTTTTCTCAAGACCTTCTTCAAACTGTAGTGACGGTTTCCATCCTAGTTCGTTAACCAGTTTGTTTGGATCTATAGCATACCTCAAATCGTGTCCCGCACGGTCCTTGACATAGGTAATAAGCCCTTCAGAAGTGCCTGCAGGGCGATTGAGTTCCCTGTCCATAACTTGGCAAAGCAGTTTTATCAGATCGATATTCTTCCACTCGTTGATGCCGCCTATGTTGTATGTTTCTCCTATGCGACCCTTGTGGTATATCAGGTCTATTGCCCTTGCATGATCCTCGACATACAGCCAGTCACGTATATTCTCGCCTTTGCCATAAATAGGAATGGGCTTGCTATTTAGAATATTGTTTATTGCCAGGGGCAACAGTTTTTCGGGAAACTGGTTTGGCCCGTAGTTGTTAGAACAGTTGCTTATCACAACCGGAAGGCCATAGGTATGGAAATAGGCCCTTACAAGATGATCAGATGAAGCCTTTGATGCCGAATAAGGACTACGTGGATCGTAAGGTGTCTCTTCAGTGAAGATACCTGTTTCTCCCAGTGTGCCATATACCTCGTCTGTTGAGACATGATAGAAGAGTTTGCCTTCCTTGTCATCCTTCCATTGCTCACGGGCAGCATTTAGAAGACTAACAGTACCAACTATGTTGGTATTGATAAACTCCATAGGGTTGCTAATGCTTCTGTCAACATGGGACTCAGCTGCCAGGTGGATTACCCCGTCAAATTTATTGCCGGCAAACAAACGACCTACGGTCTTTTGATCTGTAATGTCACCCTTTACAAACTCATAGTTAAGCTTATCCTCAATATCCTTAAGGTTTTCCAGGTTTCCTGCATAAGTCAGGGCATCAAGGTTGAAAATCTTGTAGTCGGGGTATTTGTTGACAAACAGCCTTACAACATGAGAGCCGATAAAACCTGCTCCACCAGTTATCAGAATCTTCTTCATAGTATAGGTTCTTTTTTTAAGAAAGGGCAAATTATCCTTTTTTTATATGAGACGCAATGCTTCAGATTGCCCTAAAATGCTTTTCCCAGTTCCATGCTGACAGCAGTGTCTCCTCCGCGCTTTTTTCTGCCTTCCAGCCCAGCTCTTTGTTTGACAGTGAGGTATCAGCCCAGATCTTTTCAATATCTCCGGGACGTCTGGGGGCAATCTTGTATGGCAGATTGACTCCTGTAACCTTGATAAAGGTTTGTACCAGTTCCATAACACTTAAGCCATTGCCAGTCCCTATATTGAAATACTCAAAGTTGCTCTTTTGACCTTTGTCAATAAGCCTCTTGATAGCAACCACGTGAGCCTTTGACAGGTCAACCACATTAATATAATCCCTTATTGCAGTGCCGTCTGGAGTGTTGTAGTCATCCCCGAAGACGCTCAGCTCCTTTCTTATACCAGCGGCTGTCTGGGTAATAAAGGGAACCAGGTTGTTGGGAACTCCAATGGGCAGTTCGCCGATTAGTGCAGAAGGATGAGCTCCTATTGGATTGAAATAGCGTAATGCTATGCAGTTATGGTCAGGTTGTACTTTGCAAAAGTCACGAATAATATCCTCGCAAATCGCCTTGGTATTGCCATAAGGTGACTGGGCAGGCTTTCTTGGGGTCTGCTCGGTGACTGGCAGTTGGTCCGGTTGACCATAGACTGTGCAACTTGAACTGAATGCCATGTGCCTTATGTCCAGCCTGCGCATATTGTCAAGTATGTTGATCAGCGAGTTTATATTATTGCGATAGTATTCAAGTGGCTTGTCCACGGACTCGCCAACAGACTTGTATGCAGCAAAGTGAATTATTGCACCAATATCAGGATACTTGTCGAATAGTTGTTTGCATTCGTATGCCGACGATAGATCCACCTTCTCAAACTCTGGCTTCTTGCCTGTTATCTTTGCAATTGAGTCAACTACCTCGATGCGGGAATTTGACAGATTGTCGGCTATTATAGCTTGATAGCCTGCATTTTGCAATTCTACAACTGTGTGAGAGCCGATATATCCGGCACCTCCGGTTACAAGAACTTTTACTCCCATTATTCAAGTACTTATGTTATGAACTTCAATCGTAAAAGTAGTGATAAATACATCAACTTGCCCAAGAATATTGACAGGCGGCGGGACATACAGGGCAGGAATATGATTTTTGCCAGATTTTTGGGAAAACCCTGCAGTTAGGTACTTTGCTTTGTCTATGACTAAGAGAAAGGTAGAAGTCTTACAGGGGATTTATCAACAATATTTCAACAGATGTTAAAAAACAATCTTCCTGTAGCGTTTAAAATTCCTTATATTTGTATGTATGAAAGAAGCAGTGGAAAAACATATCGCAGAACTACTGCACTATCACGACTGCGTGATAGTGCCCGGACTGGGTGCATTTGTTGCCAATCACAGGTCTGCTGTAATGGCTGCTGACAGGTGTGTCTTTATGCCACCTTGCAAGGAGATTGGTTTTAACCGTAGTCTGCATCACAATGACGGACTCCTTGTCAGTCATATTGCAATGAAGAGTTCTGTTTCCTATGCTGATGCTGCAGGTATAGTCAGCAGTTTTGTGGTTGGCATACGCGAACGTATTAAGGCTGGGGAAGCTGTTGGTCTGGGTGAGGTAGGAGTATTACGCTGTGATGCGATAGGAAATATTTTATTTGAAGCCGGTGACAGCAAGTCATTCCTGCCAGAGGCTTTTGGTTTGAGTTCTTTCAGGTTTGAGCCTTTGGAATACAAGCATGTAGCAAGGATTGAGACCGGTCGAATGGTCAGGGAGGTTATCTCTATGCCTTCGCCATGGTATTACAAAGTAGCTGCAGCCATGGTTGCAGGGTTTTTTATTCTTTCCACCTTTAATCTGAATACACCTGATATGTATCAGGCCGGTATTACACCGTCTTTTAAGCAGACAGTAATTTATCCTGTTGATGCGGCTCAGACAGTTGCCATGACCGCTGATACTAATGTAGTTTCAGATATTGCTACATTAAGCCCTTCTGTTCAAGCCTCTCTGTCAGAGGTTCAGGCTGATGAGGTTGCCATCAAGCCAGCGCCTGTTGCGGAACCTGCAAATGTTATATCATCCGGACCCTACCATATTATTGCTGCAAGCTTTGTTGAAGCAGTACCTGCTGCCAGGGCTGTAGATAAATTCAAAGCAGAAGGCTTTGAAGATGCTATGGTGCTTGCCGATAAATCAGGCAGACACAGAATTGCTATCAAGTCATACAGCAATATGGATGAGGCTGTGCTGGCTATGAACGAACTAAGAAAGGAAAGTCGCTTTGCTTCGGTTTGGGTACACCATTCCAGGTGAAACATCCTGTTCATGATAATGCATACCCTCAGAGCTCCAGCCTGAGGGTTTTTTAAATAAAAAGCCCGGATGGAAGTCCGGGCTTTGAGTTTTATTCAAGTCAGTACTTATCGCACTTCAGATCCGTTACCTATCTTTTTGTCAGGACCTACAAATAATAGTTTGCCATCAGTATCTTCAGCCATCAGTATCATACCCTGAGATTCTATTCCCTTGATATTCCTTGGCTCCAGGTTTACAAGTATTGTTACCTGACGACCAACAATCTCTTCAGGGTTGAAGTGTTCGGCAATCCCTGAAACCACAGTACGTTGGTCAATACCTGTATCTATCTTTAGTTTCAGCAGCTTCTTGGTCTTAGGCAGTTTTTCGGCCTCCAGGATGGTTCCAATACGGATATCCATCTTGCTGAAGTCATCAAAGCTTACGTTGTCTCTCTGAGGGTTTACGTTTTTACCTGCAGCCTCCTCGTTTGCCTTCTTGGATGCAGCAAGCTTTTCTAGCTGACGGTCTATCTCTGCGTCTTCGATCTTCTGGAACAAGAGTTCTCCTTCATTGATCGTATGCCCAGGCTCCAGAATCTCTGCCTGTTTGCAGATAGTCCAGTCTGATTCCTCCATGCCCAGCATACTCCTCAGCTTGCGTGATGAGAATGGCATAAAGGGCTCCATCATTACAGAGAGGGCTGCAGTGATCTGCAGTGAGATATACATTATGGTATTTACACGCTCAGGATCGGTCTTGATCAGCTTCCATGGTTCGGTATCTGCAAGGTACTTGTTACCCAGCCTTGCCAGATTCATAGCTTCCTTAACGGCTTCGCGGAATTTGAAATTGTCAAGTGCTGCTTCAACCTTTCCAATCATATCCTGAATGCCGGTTACTGTTTCCTTGTCAAAGTCAGTGTACTGGCCGGGAGTGGGAACTTGTCCGTTGTAGTACTTATGCGTCAGCACTATGCTGCGGTTGACGAAGTTACCGTAGATTGCAACAAGCTCATTGTTGTTCCTTGCCTGAAAGTCCTTCCAGGTAAAGTCGTTATCCTTGGTCTCAGGCGCATTTGCAGTAAGCACATAACGTAGTACGTCCTGCTTGTCTGTGAAGTCCTCGAGATATTCATGTAGCCATACAGCCCAGTTGCGCGAGGTTGATATCTTGTCTCCCTCAAGATTAAGAAACTCATTGGCAGGCACATTGTCGGGCAATATGTATGAACCCTCAGCCTTAAGCATTGAGGGGAAGATAATACAGTGAAATACAATGTTGTCCTTACCGATAAAGTGGAGCATACGGCTTTCCGGATCCTTCCAGTATTTTTCCCAATCAGGTGTCAGTTCCTTAGTAGCTGAAATATATCCAATAGGGGCATCAAACCAAACGTAAAGGACCTTGCCTTCAGCGCCTTCAACCGGGATGGGTACACCCCAGTCCAGGTCACGGCTTACAGCTCTGGGCTGTAAGCCAAGGTCTATCCATGATTTGCACTGGCCGTAAACATTGGGCTTCCATTCCTTATGATCCTCAAGGATCCATTTTTTAAGGAAAGGCTCATGCTTATCCAAAGGCAGGTACCAGTGTTTTGTCTTTTTCATTACAGGAGTACTTCCTGAAATAACAGACCTTGGATTAATTAGGTCCATAGCATTGAGTGAAGTACCGCAGCTTTCACATTGGTCACCATAGGCGCCTTCTTTATGGCAGTGGGGGCAGGTTCCCGTGATATACCTGTCGGCAAGGAATTGATGAGCTTCTGGATCGAAATATTGCTCGCTTTCCTTCTCGATGAATTCGCCTTTATCGTATAGAGTTCTGAAGAACCGTGCAGCAGTGTCGTGGTGAACCTTGCTTGTGGTTCTTGAATATATGTCGAAAGAAATACCAAACTCCTCAAATGATTTCTTTATAAGGTTGTGGTACTTGTCAACCACATCCTGGGGTGAAATGCCTTCTTTTCTGGCTTTGAGGGTAATGGGCACACCATGCTCGTCTGATCCTCCAATAAACAAAACATCCTCACCTTTAAGTCTGAGGTAGCGTGTGTAAATGTCGGCAGGCACATAAACCCCAGCAAGGTGTCCTATATGCACAGGACCGTTGGCGTAAGGAAGTGCTGAGGTGACCAGCGTACGTTTGAAATTCGTCATAGATTCTGAGACTAAATAATATGGTATTGTTGTATTCTCTTTACAAGTGTGACAAAGATAACTAAAGATTTAGAAAATGACCGGGATATGCTTTCGTGGTATTTATGGATAAGTGTTATTTTTAATAATTGTTTTAAATCAAATGTAATGACAATAGCAGATAGTCTGAGACCCGGAGATTTGGTTGCAATAGTATCACCTGCAGGAAAGGTAGATGCCTTATATATTAAGGCTGCAAGTGAGTATCTAAGAGGAAGGGGATTCAGGGTAAGGATAGGAGACCACGTATATGATTCGTGGAGCCGCTTTGCCGGTACTGACAGGAACAGAGCTGAAGATCTTCAGGCTGCAATAAGTGATCCCGAAGTTGCAGCTATCTGGTTTAGTCGTGGAGGCTATGGCTGCGGACGACTGATCGGCATGGTAGACCTTTCTCCTTTGGCAAAGAGGCATAAGTGGTTGGTGGGCTGCAGTGATATTACCTATTTCCATTCATTGCTTCAAAACACAATGGGACTTACTTCAGTTCACGGCCCCATGCCCAAGGCTTTTGAAAGGGACGGTGCTGATGAGAATGGCGTTGGTATGCTATGGGATTTGCTTTCAGGACTATGGCCAGAGTATAGTATAGATCCACATCCTTTAAATAGATTTGGAATAGGAGAGGGGGTGCTTATAGGAGGTAACCTAACAGTTCTGGATATCCTTAAGGGAAGTATTCTGGATTTTAATCCTGAGGGAAAAGTATTGTTTATTGAGGATATTGGAGAGTATCTGTACCATATAGACAGGTTGTTGAGGGGCTTCAAACTTGCGGGCAAGTTTGAAGCCCTAGCCGGGCTTATTATCGGAGGGATGACTGAAATGAAGGATTCTAAACCAGAATTCGGACAAAGTGCTTATGAGATTGTCGCTGAAGTTGTAAAGGACCTGCCATTCCCTGTTGCCTATGGATTTCCTGCCGGTCATGACCCTCTTAACCTGCCACTTGTATTTGGTACAAAGGTCAGGATGAAGGTGACGTACGAAGGGCTAGTTTTGCAATACAATACTTGATGCTATGGCTGAGCATAATGACCTTGGGCGACTAGGTGAAAACAAGGCTGCTGAGTATTTGCAGGCCAAGGGTTATAGGATAGTGGAACGCAATTGGTACTTTCACCATAAGGAGGTTGATATTATCGCCTTTGATGGAGATATTGTAGTTTTTGTGGAGGTTAGGACCAGATCAAGTAGTAATGTGCTACACCCGCGTGACAGCGTGATGCCACTCAAAATGCGCTACCTTATTCTTGCTGCTGATCATTATGTTAGGTACAAAAAGCTGGACAACCGAATCAGATTCGATCTGGTAGCCTGCATTTTTAGTAGTGGAGAGCTTTGGGATATTGAGCATATCGAGAATGCGTTTACTGCCCAGGCTGAATAGTTGTATTAATTGATTATTTACTAAGTTTAAGGTCCTAAACTTAGGCATGAACCTATGAATATTGAGATGCTTCGCGATTATTGTTTGTCGCTTCCCCATGTTACTGAAGAGATGCCTTTTGGTCCTGATACCCTTGTTTTCAAGGTGGGTGGAAAGTTATTTCTTTTGACAGGACTCGATGGACCATTTAGCATAAATGTCAAATGTGATCCTGAATATGCAGTGGCACTCAGAGAGGAACATATAGCTATACGCCCGGGTTATCATATGAATAAGGTACATTGGAATACAATAGATATTGACGGGAGCCTGAACGATGAATTTCTTAGAAGAATGATTGATCATTCATATGCTTTGGTGTATAAAAGCTTACCAAAAAATGTGAGAGGTGAATTTGAGAAGAAAAAATAGTATATTCACTATAAAGTAATTTTTGCCCGATATGACCTATCATCACCCAAAATTTTTTGTAGCAGTTGACTGTGTGATCTTTGGATATGAAGATTCCGAATTGAAAGTACTCCTGCGTCATCGTGACTTTGATCCCGGTAAAGGAGGTTGGTCTCTGCCTGGCGGTTTTGTTAATGAAAATGAATCAGTTGAAGATGCTGCCCTTAGGGTTTTATTTGAGACTACAGGGTTGAAGGATATTTTTCTGGAGCAGACTTATACATTTTCCGAACCCTGCCGTGATCCGGGCGAGAGAGTTATAAGTGTCTCATTCTTTGCACTTATCAAGATTCAGAATCATGATACCGAACTGGTTCGTAAGAATGGGGCGCACTGGATTTCTATTGGTGAACTTCCTGAACTTATCTTTGACCATAAGGCTATGGTCGACCAGGCATTACAGGCATTGCAGACAAAGGCATCCAACGAAGTGATAGGCAGGGAACTGCTTCCTGACTTCTTTACTTTCAATCAGTTGATAGAGCTTTACTATGCGATCTACAGAAGGCCATTTGACCCGTCAAATTTCAGGAAAAAGGTAAAGTCTCTGAATGTAATTGAAAGACTGAATTTCAAAGACAAGGCCAATTCTAGAAAGGGAGCCTTTTATTACAGTTTTAAGGAACCTGGAAAGATTGAGCCTTATAGTGGAATAGTGTTTAGAATGAATAACCAAAAGTAGGGTTGGCAATATTGTCTGAATAGATTTCTTTTTAAATAAGTTGGAATGGGTGAGCCTCCTGGCTTACCCATTTTTTATTGTACGATGGCCTACTCTTTACGCCTGTGTTGCTAATCTATGATAATCAAGAGTAAGTTATTTGGTTTTTTTGTCCAAAACACTTTTATATACCCCAATGTAATTTAGAAAGAATATAAATTGCAGAAATTATAATTAGTGTAAAAAATACACAAAGCTGCTTGCTGACTGTATTTCAGAATGCCAATCCTAAAATAAGATTTAAAAGTGTAAAAAATACTTGTTTGCATTTTTGTAAAAGAGTAATAATTTAGCATAAGTTTTTGATAGTGTATAAAACACACTAACACGTTAAGTGAAGATGATGGAAGAAAACACTAACCATAAGTACAAGCGAGGAGTAATTAACAATTTTGTTTCTGTTGACTGTGTGATATTTGGTTTTGACTTTAACAGACTGAATGTGCTGCTTGTAGACAGGGTATTGATAGATGAGAATACCGGAGGCGAGATAGTAAATGACCTTACATTAACAGGTAACCATATTTATGAGAACGAGGACCTTGACGAAGCTGCAGCACGTATTCTATTTGACCTTACAGGTCTTGAGGATATTTACCTGAAGCAGTTTAAAGCCTTTGGATCTCCGACACGGATAAGCAGGGAGAAGGATAAGATATGGCTAAAGGCAAGTGGGCGAAATCCTGAGGACAGGATAGTCACTGTGGGCTATTATTCTCTCCTGGATATAGATCAGGTAACTCTTCAATGGAAGGGGAGGAACGTTCGCTGGATTCCGGTAGCAGAGGTTACTGACCTTGGCTTTGACCATGTTGACATACTTAATGAGGCTCTTAAGGAGTTGCGCAAAGATTTGATTCGGGAGCCTATTGGATTTGAGTTGCTGCCTGATAAGTTTACCTTGTCTCACCTACAAAGGGCTTATGAAGTGATTCTGGGGGTAAGCCTTGACAAGCGTAATTTCAGAAAGAAAGTAGCAAGAATGAAATATCTGAAGCAGCTTGATGAGAAACAGGTAGGTGTGGCACATAAACCGGCTCGCCTTTACTCTTTTGACAAGGACACATTTGAAGCAACCCGAAGGGAGCTTCTGGATTTTGCGATATAGAAATCGGACAATGAACTGAAACAAAATATGAACCTTTCAGAGAAACTCAGTTTTAAAGAAAAAGTGGGCTATGCCCTTGGTGACGGAGCAGCAAATATTGCCTGGCGTGGTGTTGCCATATTTCTTGCTATTTTTTACACAGATGTCTTTGGACTACATCCTGCGGCTGTTGCTTTGCTCCTGTTGGTAGCCAGAGCAACAGACGGGATTACTGATGTCTTAATGGGACTTATCTGTGATCGCACCAATTCAAAGTATGGTAAGTTTAGACCATGGGTACTGTGGACGGCAATCCCTCTTGCAGTCTCTCTTTCCTTACTATTTACTACTCCTGATCTGGGTCCAAAGGGAAAGATCGTTTATGCATACGCAACCTATCTGCTGTTTATCCTTATCTATACTGCCAACAACGTGCCTTATGGAGCCCTGATGGCCGTAATGACCGGTGATGACAAGCAACGTACCAGTCTTGGATCATACAGAATGGTAGGAGCCTTTACCGGAGGTTTGGTAGTACAGGGAGCTCTGCTGTTTCTTGTTGCTTATTTCGGCAACATCGACCCAAAGGTTAATGTTGAGAAGCTGGATAGCGAGAAATACTTGCTCACCTTATCCACAGATAAAAGTGTAGATAATGTAAATATCAAGGCAGGTGCCCGGACTTTCTTTTCAGAAGGCAACGCCTTATTGCAACTATCTGATCAAACTGCGGACAGTTACAATGTTCCGCGGGTTGGTTGGAGCCTTTCGATGGAGGCAGATAAGGAGTATTCTTTTATTGTAACCGGAGAAGATGATATCAAGGCTGATGATGTACGTATAGTTGATCAAAAGAGGGGATACAGCAATTCGATTTATCTGTTGTCAGTATTTCTTGCTTTTTTCCTTGTAGTGACCTTTGCAACTACAAGGGAGAGGGTGCAACCTCCAAAATCTCAGAAGGCAAATCTCTGGAAGGATATGAAGGACCTTGCCTTTAACAGGCCGTGGTTGGTACTTTTGTTTATTGGTCTGATTTTTAATACATACAATGCTATAAAGCAAGGCACTATCCTGTACTATTTCAGTCATTACCTGCACAATCAATTATTGGCGTCCTTCTTTATGGTAGGACTGATGCTGGCCTCGATAGCAGGTGCAATGGTGACTTCCTATCTGAGCAGGATTATGGGTAAGAGAAACCTTTTTGTAGCTGCCTTTGTCTTTTCAGGCAGTATTAACGCACTGTTCTGGTTCTGTGGCCCCAACGACATCGTAGCAATCTTTGCAATAGGGCTTGTATCTGAATTTGGCGCTGCAATATTCCCTACCCTGTTCTTTGCCATGTTGGGTGATGCTGCGGATTATTCTGAATATGTCAACAATCGCAGGGCCACTGGTCTGGTGTACTCTGCCGGTTCACTTGCTACAAAGTTTGGTGGTGGTGTGGCCGGAGCCATTATAGGAATGGTACTGGCAGCATTCAATTATGACGGATTGAGTCATGAATCAATACGGCAGGCCGTTCCCGGCATTATTATGCTGATGAGCTGGATACCTGCGGTTATTGCATTGTTTGGAGCCATAGTAATGGCATTTTACCCACTTACAACAAGGAGGATGGATGAGATAACAGCGGAACTGGCGCGTCGCCGTGCTGCTGAAACATATTAAGCACAAACAATTACAACTAACATTTATAATTTAAGAGATGAGGTTTGGTTATTTTGATGATGATAGAAGGGAGTATGTGATCACAAATCCTGAAACGCCATGGCCCTGGATCAATTACCTTGGCAATGAGGATTTCTTCTCTATTGTATCCAACACAACGGGAGGATATGCTTTTTACAAAGATGCCAAGTTTCGTCGTATTACTAGGTACAGGTACAACAACGTACCCATGGATAACGGCGGACGCTACTTTTATATTAATGATGGTGGTACTGTGTGGTCTCCTGGATGGAAGCCTGTTAAAACACAACTAGATACCTATGAGTGCCGTCATGGCCTGAGCTATACTGTTATTAAGGGTGCAAAGAACGGCCTTATGGCTGAAGCTCTATTTTTTGTACCTCTGAATGCTCTGTGTGAAGTTCAAAGGTTGAGACTAACAAACCTGACCGGTGCCAAGAAGTCTTTCAAACTGTTTTCTTTTATTGAATGGTGTCTGTGGAATGCTGAAGATGATATGAACAATCTACAGCGCAACTTAAGTACCGGAGAGGTGGAGATAAAGGATTCCACCATCTACCACAAAACAGAGTACAAGGACAGGCGAAATCACTATTCTTATTATCACTCTGCTGTTCCGGTTCATGGATATGACAGTGATCGTGAGTCATTTGTAGGTCTATATAACGAGTTGTCTGCTCCCCAGGTCGTAGTAGAGGGAAAGCCACGCAACTCCCACGCTCATGGTTGGTCACCTATAGCTTCGCATTACCTTGAGATTGAACTAGAAGCAGAGGAAACCAAGGACTTTGTTTTCATTCTTGGTTATGTTGAGAATGAGGATGATGCAAAGTGGGAGTCCAAAGGCATTATTAATAAGACTAAGGCCCTTGCAACTATTAGTCGTTTCAATACATCTGAGAAGATTGATCAGGCAATTGAAGATCTGAGGAACTATTGGACCTCATTACTTAATGTTTATTTGGTCAAAAGTGAGGATGAACGTCTTGACAGAATTGTTAATATCTGGAATCAATACCAGTGTATGGTTACATTCAATATGTCGAGGTCTGCATCTCTCTTTGAAGTAGGAATAGGTCGCGGAATGGGTTTCCGCGATTCTAATCAGGATCTTATTGGCTTTGTACATCAGATACCAGGGAGGGCGCGTCAGAGGATTATCGATATTGCCTCTACCCAGTTTGAAGATGGAGGTGCCTACCATCAATACCAGCCTTTGACCAAAAGAGGCAATAATGCAATTGGAGGTAATTTCAACGATGATCCGCTTTGGCTTATTCTCTCGACCGTAGAGTATATAAAGGAAACCGGCGACTACTCGATTTTGGACGAGATGGTGCCATTCGACAATGACGAAAGTAATGCAAAGCCACACTTCGAGCACTTAAAAGCTTCTTTCTACCATGTTGTAAGAAATCTTGGACCGCATAAGTTGCCCCTTATCGGAAGGGCTGACTGGAATGACTGTCTTAACCTCAACTGTTTCTCAACCAATCCTGATGAATCCTTTCAAACTACAGAGAACAAGTCTGGTGGAACAGCCGAATCTCTTATGATTGCTGGTCTCTTTGTAGTCTATGGAAGGGAGTTTATCCAACTGTGCAGACAAATTGGCAAAGAGGATGAGGCCAACAAGGCTCTGACTCATGTCGACAATATGGTTAAAGCGATAAAGAGTCACGGCTGGGACGGTGAATGGTTTCTCAGGGCTTATGATTTCTATGGTAAGAAGGTGGGAAGCAAAGAAAACGAAGAGGGCAAGATCTTTATTGAATCCCAGGGCTGGTGTTCAATGGCAAAGGTTGGATTAGAGGAGGGTTTAGTAGAAAAAGCTCTTGACTCAGTCAAGAAGTACCTGGATTGCGATTATGGAATAGTTCTTAACAACCCTGCCTTCACTAGTTATGTGCTGGAGTATGGCGAGATATCTACCTATCCTCCGGGATATAAGGAAAACGCAGGAATTTTTTGCCACAACAACCCATGGATAATAATTGCCGAGACAATGATCGGAAGGGGTGAAAGGGCATGGGAATACTACAAGAAAATATGCCCCTCCTATCTTGAAGATATAAGTGAATTGCACAGAACCGAGCCTTATGTATATGCTCAGATGATTGCAGGCAAGGATGCACAAAAACCCGGTGAGGCAAAGAACTCATGGCTAACAGGTACTGCTGCATGGAACTTCTATGCAATAAGCAGGTTCATTCTTGGAGTACGACCCTCATACGACGGTTTGTTGATCGATCCATGTATTCCGAAAGACTGGAATGGCTTCGAGGTTAGGAGGAAGTTTCGTGATGCAGAATACAGGATAAAAGTCACAAACCCAAACAGGGTTAGCAAGGGTGTTAAAACTATCCTGCTTGACGGCAGGGAGCTTGCAGGCAAGCTAATACCAATAATGAAACCCGGTGAATACCTGGTTGAGGTGATAATGGGATAAAAATCCGGACCTATGAAAAGTAAATTGTTTAGTTATCTGTCAGCTTTAATCTTTACAACCCTCCTTTCAGGTGGCTGTAACGGAAAGGGCAACCATTCCGGAGAGGACGTACTTAAGTACAATCAGGTGGGCTATTATACCAGCGGACCCAAACTGGTTTTACTTGACGATAGTTACGAAGAGGTTTTGATAAAAGACCTTGACGGTAAACTTGTTCTCAGGGTCTTTGCCGACAGTGCGAAATTCTGGGAGCCTTCAGGTGATACTGTTCGTAAGGTTAACTTGAGTTGGCTTGACAACCAGGGAACCTACTTGCTGGAGATTCCAGGTTCTGATGTCCAGTATCAGATAACAGTCAGTGACAACCCCTATGATGAGCTTGTAAGGGCAGCCATCAAGGCATTTTACTACAATCGTACAGCCATTCCTCTTGAGGAGAGTTATGCAGGAAAATGGAGTAGGATGGCAGGGCATCCTGATACTATTGTATATGTACACTCATCCGCTGCTACAAAACAAAGGCCTGAGGGCACAGTGATATCTTCACCCCGAGGCTGGTATGATGCAGGTGACTATAATAAGTATGTTGTCAACAGTGCGATTACTACCTATACTTTGCTTAAGGCACTAAAGGATTACAGTGATTACTTCGATACCCTGAATATGAACATTCCAGAGTCCGGCAGTGGCCTGCCGGACCTGCTTTCTGAGACCCTGTTCAATCTCAGATGGGTACTTACAATGCAGGACCCTTTTGATGGAGGCGTTTATCACAAATTGACATCCAAGAAGTTTGATGACTTTATTATGCCACATGAGTCTGTAAGCGAGAGATATGTGGTAGCCAAGAGTACAGCCGCTGCACTAGATTTTGCAGCCCTTAATGCTGCTGCCTCACGTATCCTGCGTGATTATGAAGAACTCATTCCGGGACTGGCTGACAGTTGCATTGCAGCTGCGAAGAAGGCATGGAACTGGGCTTTAGAGAACCCAGATATTTATTACAAGCAGCCTGATGATATAGTAACCGGAGCCTATGGTGACATAAGTCTGAATGATGAGTGGTTCTGGGCTGCAAGTGAACTGTTTCTTGCAACTGGAGACTCTGGAGTAAAGGACTATGTTGGAAAGTATTACAGTCAACCGGCTATTCCAAGTTGGAATGAGGTAGGTACTTTAGGTATTATGTCTCTTTGTGAATGTGCAGAGGTTGAAGTGGACCTTTCCCTTCCATTGAGTAATGATTTTCTGGCTTTCACAGAAAGCCTTATTCACAAGTGGGAAACCTCACCCTATGCTGTCAGTATTCAAAGCTTTGTGTGGGGCAGTAACTCAGCCGTAGCTAATGAAGGGATGCTGAAAATGTCGGCCTATAGGCTGACAGGCAAAAGGAAGTATTTGGAATCGGCAATAAGTGATCTGGATTATATTCTGGGTCGCAATGCCACAGGTTATTGTTTTGTCACTGGCTTCGGAGAGAAAAGGGTCATGAATATACATCACCGTCCTTCGGAAGCTGATGGTATTCACGATCCGATTCCCGGATTTCTTGCAGGAGGTCCCAATTTGGATGTACTAACCGACTGTTCTGAGGATGGAAATGGAAGAAGCCTCTTCCCTGCCAAATCGTATGTCGATATGGTATGTAGCTACTCAACAAATGAGATAGCAATTAACTGGAATGCGCCCCTGGTCTACCT
>CAYNFX010000028.1:0-20869 GCA_964396555.1 uncultured Alkaliflexus sp. | reverse complement strand
ACATACATGAGCACTGCTGTCAATATGTATGAGATGGGTAAGATCAACGCTGAAAATATAATTGATATCTACTCAACGGTGAGTGAGTATCTTGATGTTAACCTAAAGGACAAGGCGAAAACAGCTGCTCAATTGGAAATATATGAACAAGTTAAGGGTGGCGTTGAAGGTCTGTTCGCGAAAAGCGGTGTTGCTACCTGTGATGTTATCGTAAAGATTTACCAACCACAACTTGAAGACAATAAGTTTGACC
The DNA here is from genome assembly GCA_964396555.1 of uncultured Alkaliflexus sp. Lineage (GTDB taxonomy): Bacteria > Bacteroidota > Bacteroidia > Bacteroidales > Marinilabiliaceae > Geofilum. The sequence continues at coordinate 20,616 of CAYNFX010000028.1, read as the reverse complement.
TTGGATGGTTAAAGCGTGTAAGCCAAATGCTTGTTAGAGCTTCATGCGATGACAACCTTCTCTATAAAGTTTCTGAGTATCAGCACAATATCGAACCTTCAAGCTCTTCTGCTTTCGGTCTTGCAAGAATGTACCTGAAAGCTGATGATCTTACCAAGGCTCTGAAATTCTTCAATGAAGCAGTAGAATTATCTGATGACAATATTCAAAAGGCTGATTACCTGTATCAGATCGGTATTATTCACCTGTCTCAGGAAAGATTCGTACAAGCCAGAAGCTTTGCTCTAAGGGCTATTGAAGCTCGTCCTGACTGGGGTATGCCTTATCTCCTTATTGGTCAGGCCTACGCATTATCAGCCAACTCTATAGGCAGCACAGAAATTGAAAAGAAAGCTGCTTACTGGGCAGCTGTGGACAAATTCATGAAAGCCAGATCTGTTGACCCAAGTGTTTCTGAAGCGGCTAATGAATATATCAAGGTTTACTCTGCTCACTTCCCTCCAATTAACGAAGTGTTTTTCGAAAATCTTCAAGAAGGGCAGACCTATGAAGTAGGAGGATGGATTAACGAAAGAACAACTGTCAGAGCTAGAAAATAGATAATACGGTGTTTCGTTTGAAACAAAAAAACATAATCAGAAGGCTTTTTAAAACAACGGCAGGCAGTATTTCCATACTGCTTGCCGCTGCTTTTTTTTCATGTAAACCCAATAAGGCTGAGGAAATCAAGGAACTTACCAATAATGAGGAACTTCCCAGTTTGATCCTTAAGGATCTTACCTCAATAGTGAGCGACTCAGGTCGTGTCAAGTATCGGTTCATCACTCCTGAGATGGCTCAATATGATCAGCGCAGTGAGCCTATAGTAGATTTCCCAAATGGCCTGCATCTATATGTTTACAATGCCTTTGAGGATGTAGAGGCTCAGGTAAGATGCAACTATGCTATTTACCACCAGAATGAAGAGCTCTGGGAACTACGTAGTGATGTTGAAGCAGTCAACACAAGTGGTGATGTAATAAATACCGAACTCATGTTTTGGGACACCAAAAACAAAAAGGTATATTCAGATCAGTTTATCAAGATCAGCACAGATGATGAGATCATCACGGGACGCGGATTTGAGTCTGACGACAGGCTGGAAAACTACAAGATACTCAACATCAGCGGAATACTACACATCGACGAAGACGCCCTTGAATCTGGCGGTTCTTCAGGTAAGTAACACTAATCTTCTTATACTCCAAGTGACGTTACATCCATGGACATCGAAAAATCTGTATATTTAGCCTGATAATAATCCGGATTTATGAGTCATATTGCCGTAATGCTTGTAGCGCTTCTTATCAGTTCAATCCTTTCAGGGAGTGAGATGGCTTTACTAGCATCCAACAAGCTGATGATAGAACTAAACAGACAGAAGTATCCCTCCTACAGCAAGGTAACCGACATCTTTTTCAACAACCGTCATCTCTTTGTTACTACTGTCTTTGTAGGCAATGTGATTGCCCTTTCGACCTTTTCGATAAGCATAGCATTTTATACTGGTTCGGAACTGACGAACATAAGCGGATCCATACTAATTGTTGCAATAATACAAGTATTGATAGCCACCTTTGTAATAATGTTATTTTCAAGGGTGCTTCCTAAACTTATTTTCAGACTTAACCCTTCTCGTTCACTAAACATTATATCCGTACCCCTTCTTGGTATATATGCAGTACTTTATCCGGTTGCAAAACCACTTTCAGGAATTACTAATTACTTGTACCGCAAGATCAGAAAGAATAGCAATAGCAGAGCAGTACCTGTCCCTGAAAGAATTAGTATAGATCACCTCCTGATAGACTCTTCAGGAAGCGAAGAAAAACCTGAACCGGAACCCGAAGAGGTTAAATTCTTTAGAAATGCCCTTGATTTCTCAAGTATAAAAATCAGGGAATGTTACGTACCACGTACCGACCTCGAAGCTGTAGAGATTAGTGACGATATTGAAACTTTGAGAAACATGTTTATAGAAACAGGTTTCTCAAAGATCCTCGTTTATAAGGATACAATTGACAATATAGTTGGGTACGTCCACCTATCTGCTCTTTTCAACAACCCTGCCAGCGTACAAAGTGTAATCACTCCAGTCTCGGTGGTGCCGGAATCAATGACGGCCAACAAACTGCTTGAGATTTTCACCAAGGAACATAAGAGCATAGCACTAGTCGTAGATGAGTTTGGAGGTACCTCAGGAATCGTTACCCTGGAAGATATCCTTGAGGAAATCTTTGGTGAGATTAACGACGAACACGACTTCTCTGACCTAACCGAGGTGAAAATATCCGATGATATTTACAAGTTCTCGGCCCGTGCCGAGATCGACTATCTAAATGAGAAGTACGGTCTGAACCTTCCGGTTTCAGACGACTATGAGACCATTGCCGGTCTTATCCTTTCTCATAGCGAAGCAATACCTGGAGTTGGTGAAGAAATTGTTATTGAAAACATCTCTATAAAAATACTTGAGGCATCCAAGTCTAGAATTGACCTGGTACAGATTACCATACTACACTCATAATATTGCCCAATAACATAAAGAAACAGATTACGGTTTTAGAATGTACTTATTCATTTTTTCGTATATTCGTAGCCGTTTTGAAAAGCTAAAATCTAATATTTATTTCTAATGGCAACTTTAGAGAAAATTCGCAACAAAGGAGGAGCATTTGTAGCGATCTTTATAGGACTGGCCCTGGCTGCCTTTATTATGACGGACCTTATGAGTTCAGGTCCTTCAATATTCTCAGGAAATCAGACAGAAGTTCTCAACATTAACGGCAAGTCTATCGGTATAGAAGAATACCAGAATAAGATTTCCGAGATGGAAGAGTTCAATAAACTCAACACCGGTGCAACAAGTCTTACCGAAGAGGAAACCTACAGTCTCAGGGAACAGATCAAGGAAATGTACATCAATCAGGCTATTCTTGAAGAACGTTATGAACAACTAGGTATAGCTGTAACTTCCGATGAGCTTATTGATATGGTTACCGGACGTAACATACACCCTGCAATATATCAACACCCGCTGTTTGCTGACGTTAACACAGGGATATTCGATCCACAAAGGGTTATGAGCTTCCTGCAAAACAAGAATGTAGATCCGACAGCATATTTCTACTGGATGGTAATGGAGGAGCAATTGCTTAATGAGAAGCTCTTTATCAAATATGGCAACCTTCTCAAGAAGGGTATGTATATGCCAACAGCCCTCAAGAACCAGGAAATTGTTTCAAGGAACAAGAGCGTTGATTTTGACTTCATTGGAGTACGCCTATCTACTGTTGCCGATTCACTTGTAACTGTCTCTGACAAGGAAATAAAGGACTATTACAATAAGAACAAAAAGTACTTCAAGCGTGAAGCAACACGTGACATTGAGTACATTACTTTTGCTATCGAACCTACTGCAGCTGACAGAGAAGCTGCTATGGAATGGATAAACAAGCTTTTGGTAGACTTCTCATCACCCGAGGTTGATGCAGCACAGTTTGTCAATCTCAATTCAGATATTCAGTACCTTGGTCGTAACCAACGCCTTGCAGAGTTCAGCACTCAGGTTCAGGATTTTATCAGCTCTGCAAAAGTAGGTGATGTATTTGGACCCTATTTTGAAGACAACGCCTACAAGGCAAGCCGCCTGGTTTCAATCAGCAGTATACCCGACTCTGCAAGAGCTAGTCACATACTGATTCAAGAAGCCTCACTGGAAGCTTCCAATGCACTTGCTGACAGTTTAATGGGACTTATCAAAAAAGGTGCTGACTTTGCTGACCTTGCTCGCAGATATTCTAAGGATCCGGGTAGTGCTATAAACGGTGGTGATCTTGGATGGTTTACTGAAGGTATGATGGTACCTGAATTCAATGATGCCGTATTCTTTGGAAAGACCGGTGATATAGTAATGACCCAAACCCAGTATGGCATACATATCATCAATATTCAACAACAGGGTCCTGCTACAACAAAGTATAACCTGGCAACCCTTGTACGTGAAATTCAGTATAGCTCCGAAACATATCAGGATGTATACCGATATGCTGCAAGGTTTGCTGCAGACAACAATACTGTTGAGAAGTTTAACCAGGCCATTGAGGAAGGCAAACTTGTAAAACGTTTTGGACGTTCTATCAGGGAAAATGACAACAATATAGGCACCTTTACTTCAGCAAGGGAACTTGTAAGATGGTCATTTGAATCAAAGGTAGGCTCACTGTCTCCTGTATTCGAATTCGATGATCAATTTGTGATCGCTAACCTGGTTAGTTCTGCAGAAGAAGGTTATGCTTCTGTAAGCGAAGTTAGCCCGCAAATAACCAACTATCTGAAACAACAAAAGAAAGCTGATTTGCTTTCTGCTCAACTTGAATCCAAGCTGGCTTCAGGTGCTGACCTTGCAACAATTGCTGCCGAATACGATACACAAGTTGAAAGTGTAAATGGTCTTAGCTTCTCAGACGTTCAGATCCCAGGTGCAGGTGTAGAACCAGCTCTTGTATCAGCCGCTGTAAACACTCCTGCCGGACAGGTTTCAAAACCTGTTAAGGGAAACAACGGTGTTTATGTACTGATTGTTAATAATGTTGAGAATCAAGAAGTTTCAGAAGACCTTCTGGATACTGAATTCGCTCAGAACACTCTTATGAGGGTTGACTATCAATTAATAAGAACTTTGCGTAATGATGCTGTTATTAAGGACAGGAGGGCAACGTTCTATTAATAGTCGAACAAAAAGAAATCAGTAAAACGCCATAAAAAAAAGATGCTGAGCCTCGGGGCTCAGCATCTTTTTTTTGTCTAGCAAAGAGAAAGTACTAATCTACGTTATCGTGCAAAAAACGATTGTTGGGACCGATCTTTGGTTTACCCTTGCTATCCTTGGAAATAGAAAACCTTGACACCTTTGTTTCAGTACTCTTAGCGGTTTGCGTGAAGCTAACATTTCTGCGCTTGTAAGCAGGTACGTTTTCTATTTCTTCAAGTCGTCCTTCATCATACAGTTCTTCCGGGTCCACCTTTATGCGTGACCCGTCATTTCCACGTACAAAGAGGCTGATTTCCTCAGGCTCATCTCGAAGATTATACATATCATCGTCCTCTTCTTCATCATCAGAACCGTAGAGAAGTTCTACCTTCCTCCTGTTATCCTCTTCGAAATCATTAAAGGTAACAACCCTTGTATGTCCTTCTTCATCTTCTTCATCCTCGTCAAAGGTTTCTCCAATCAAATCGAAAGCCTTATGCAGGTTGCCTTCATCATCTATCTCAAGACGCATTACCTTCTTTTGTGGCATTTCTGGCTTTTTCTCTTCCATATTACCCGAAGCAAAACCGGTGGCAATAATGGTGACCACCACCTCATCCTTGAGCCTTTCATCTATTCCAGTACCCCAGATGATAGAGGCAGATCGACCTACCATGTCTTGTACGTAGTCAGTAATAATGCCAACCTCATCCATAGTGATCTCATCAACACCGGAAGTGACATTCAGAAGTATATTACCTGCGCCTTTAATATTGTTATTGTTGAGCAACGGAGACTCAAGAGCAGCCTGTATTGCATCGATAGCGCGGTGCTCCCCTGAACCTGTTCCAGAGCCCATTATGGCTACTCCGCTGTCCTTCATCACTGTTTCAACATCAGCGAAGTCAACGTTGACGTAACCGTGCACAGTAATGATTTCTGCTATACCCTTGGCTGCAGTAGCCAATACATTATCAGCCTTTGAAAAAGCTATGCTGACCTTAAGGTCACCATACATTTCGCGCAAACGCTCATTATTGATAACCAGGAGAGAATCAACATGCTTTTCCATCTCAGATATCCCCTCGATGGCCTGATTGATGCGCAAATGCCCCTCCCATTTGAATGGGATGGTAACTATACCTACGGTCAGAATGCCCATATCCTTGGCCACCTTAGCAATTACAGGAGCAGCACCAGTACCTGTACCACCACCCATACCGGCAGTGATAAAAACCATCTTGGTCCCGTCATCCAACACCCTGGTTAATTCATTTATGCTTTCAATAGCCGCCTGTCTTCCTCTTTCAGGTTTATTTCCTGCACCCCGTCCCTCGGTAAGAGATGAGCCAAGCTGAACTCTGGAAGGCACAGGACTATTGGCAAGAGCCTGAGCATCAGTATTGCAAACCACAAAGTTTACATCCTTAATTCCCAGGTTGTACATGTAGTTAACAGCATTGCTCCCACCTCCGCCTACTCCTATTACCTTAATAATGGAAGCATGATTGCCAGGAATATCAAAATTGATCAAATCATCAGTCATATAAGCCTTTTTCAGTGTTTACTATGCCTGACGGCATACTACATCTCAACGTCCTTTTCGTCAAATATCCCCGCGATCTTGTTCTTAATAGTCTCAAAAAGGTCTCCTGTATAAAGAATAGGTTCCTTTTCAGGTTTCGGCTTAGTAGTCTTGTTTCTTGTAGTTCTGCGCGGCTCATCCTTTTGTTGCTGTTCCGCTACAGGTGGCATATCAAATAGCTTCGCTTCTACAACCTGCTTAGCTGCATATTCTGGTGCACCGATCAGCAGACCAACAGCGGTAGAGTATAATGGCATCATATCAGGTTCAATATCAGTCGTTCCAAGATACCTTGACGGCCTTCCTATCCTGACCTCTAGACCTGTCTTGAGCTTGATCAGATGAGCTATATCCTTAAGCAATGCTCCTCCTCCGGTTACCACAACTCCCATTGATAGTTTTTCGTAATACCCGGATTTTTCGATATGATGTGCAACATATTCAATAATTTCTTCCATACGGGCCTGAACTATTGCAGCCAGGTTCCTGAAGGAAATCTCCTTGGCCTCCCATCCTGGCATACCAGGAATTGAAACATAAAGGTCCTCACGTACCAGACTGCTCATAGCAGAGGCAAATTGTACTTTGAGCATTTCGGCCTGCTTGAAAAGCAGTGAACAGCCTTCCTTGATGTCGTTGGTAACTACGTTTCCACCAAAAGGAATAACAGCAGTATGCCGAACTACGCCGTTCTGGAATATGGCCAGGTCGGTTGTTCCTCCACCAATGTCAACCATAACAACACCGCCTTCCATTTCATCCTTTGTAAGTACAGCATGAGCTGAAGCCAAAGGCTCAAGGATAATACCCTTAAGCTGTAGTCCGGCCCTGTGCACGCACTTTTCTATATTCTTGATGGCAGTCATGCGGCCTATCACCACATGGTAGTATCCTTCAAGTCTGTGACCTGCCATGCCGACAGGGTTTCTTTCACCATGCTCATTATCCACACTGTAATCCTGCGCTATTACATGGATTACCTTTTCTCCTGGCTCAAGCGATATCTTATGACTGTCTTTGCTAAGTTCTTCAAGATCAAACGTAGAAATCTCCTTATTTGGATCGATAAACCGGTAGCAACGATTTGTAAGGCTCTTCATTGAGTAGCCTGCCATCCCCACATAAACTTCACCAATGCGCACATCAAGCCTGGCTTCCAGCCTGGAAACCACCTCCTTGATCGCAGAAACAGTCTCTTCTATATTAAGAATCACTCCCCTCTTGACACCGGTTGAAGGCGTCTTCTCCACTCCCAGAATTTCAATATTGCGGTCAGGATACCTGCGCCCGGCAATAGCCACAACCTTAGTGGTTCCGATATCAATTGCAGCAACCAGTTTAGCCTCTTGATTCATTTCTATGGGGTTTATCTATATCTAAAAATATTCTTCCATTAATCACAACAACCTGCTTCTTGAACAGATAACCTGATTCATGAATTTCAGGTTGATCACTTTGTATTCGTTCCACTCCCTGGGATCCAGTCCGCTTTGATACAAAGCCCTAAGGTTTCTCAGCTTTTTCTCCACTTCATCTGGCGGACCAAGCAGTATCAAATGATCTCCTACCCGTGGCACCAAAACGTAATCATTATTTTTGCGTACGTAAATCTGCTCAAACTGAGCCTCCCAGAAAGGATCTGAAGCTATCAGACGAGCTACATTCAACAGTTCTGTTTTGTCGGTCGGTAATGTTCCGTTTGCAACAAGCACTCTGGCCGAAAATCGTGACGATACAGGTATCTGATGTCCTTCACTGTCAAGATAGAAAGATCCGTTTGCTGCCAGCACCCTGACTATAGGCTTGTACTGGGTCAGTACTATGTTTATAACACCGGAACCCGAATTAAACACCTCGCAGGTACGAACAGAACTGTTACGCTTAACAAAGTTCTCCAATTCCTCAAAGTTCAAATTCCTAACCGGCTCACCCAGCAATGAGGGATTTTTGTCAATAACAAGCTTCCTTATATCAGCTGCATCAATAAAGCGGGCATCCATACTATCCTTGACATAAACTCTTATGTCGGAACAAACTACCGACCTGTGACTGACTGCCACAAAGGACAACATCACAGGGAAGTATCCCAGCACAAAACCCCACTTCAATATTTTGACAGCCTTTCTCATATTGTATTCCCGAAAGCCGCCTGACCGGCTAAATATAACTGTTTTGAACTCAAGACCCTACATATCAGGATCAATAATTATCAACACTTTGGCTATAGTTTTTAACAATAACGCTTACTTTTTTAATAGTATAAACTTATCCGCAAGGATGGGAACCAGCCTGTCTATATCACCTGCACCCATTGTCAGTATGACCTGAGGAACATCCGTTCTTGGCATCAGACTCTCAGTCAGTTTATCGTATTCGACATATGTTACCGGAGTGCCTTTAATCAGGTCTCCAATGCTTCTGCTTGTTATGCCCGGTATAGGTTCCTCCCTTGCAGGGTAAATATCTGCAAGTATGACCTCATCAAGAAGTGACAAGGCATCAGCAAAACCATCAGCAAAATCACGGGTTCTCGTATAGAGGTGAGGTTGGAAAACTCCGGTCAGATAATAGTCCGGATACATCAGTCTTACACTTTGTACCGTAGCCCTTATTTCCTCTGGATGGTGTGCATAATCATCAATAAAGGTAAAGTCCTCAGTCTTATGCCAGATATCAAAACGGCGCCTGATACCCCTGAACATAGGCAGTGCACTGCGAAGCTCATCCGGTTGCACTCCGTTAAGTAGAGCCAGTCCCATGGCGCCTACAGCATTCTCAACATTTAAAAGGCCAGGAATTCCCATCTTAAGTTCACTTATTACACCTCGCGGTGTCATAAGGTCAAAGCAATAGGAACCGTTTTCTATCCTTATATTTTCAGCGTAAAAATCAGCTCTCTTGCTTTTCAGCGAGTAGGTATGGATATTCACCCCCGAATCCAGCTTTGACAGATCCACAGGCAAACCTTCCTTAATCAGGAGACTTCCTCCACTAATCACTCCTGAAGCAAACTCAGCGAAGGCTTCAAGGAAACTCTCGCGTGTGCCATACACATCCAGGTGGTCGGCATCTACTGCCGAAATCAGTGCAGTGTATGGCCTTAGCCACAGGAAGGAACGGTCAAACTCATCAGCCTCCAGTACCACATACTCAGATGCCTCATCCCACAGGAAGTTTGTGTTGAAGTTCTTGGAGATACCACCAAGGAAAGCACAGCAACCCAAACTGCTTTCCCTGTACAGATGGGCAGTAAGTGTCGTAATCGTAGTCTTGCCATGTGTTCCCGCTATACAGACACTCTTGCTTCCTCTACTTACAAGACCAAGGACCTGAGCCCTTTTCATAACAGTAAAACCTCCCTCTCCGAAAAAGACAAGCTGAGCCTGATCTTCCCCTACTGCAGGAGTGAAAATAATAAGCGTACCCTCCTTTGCCCTGAAAGGTGGTGCTATCAGGCCAGGGTTCTCGTCAAATACAACCTCTATACCTTCCTCCTGAAGAGCATCTGTCACTGGCGATGGCGTACGATCATATCCTGCCACCATACAGCCGCGCAGTTTGAAATAACGTGCCAGTGCACTCATTCCAATACCACCGATACCTATCAGCCACACTCTCTTTATGTCTTCAGGAAGCATCATTTCGTTGTTAATTTATTCAATACCACAAAGTTTCAAAACCTCTTCGGCTATATCCCGGTCAGCATTGGGACGGGCAAACAGCCTTACATTGTTCGACAGGCTCTTTCTAAGATCCTGCTCATTTAGTAATCTCAGTGCCTCTGACAGCAATTTGTCACTTGTCTCTGCATCCCTTACAAGGATGGCAGCAGACTTGTCAACCAGGGCCATTGCATTCTTGGTCTGGTGGTCTTCCGACACATTGGGCGACGGCACCAGTATGGACGCCTTTCCCAGCAATGCAAGTTCACTGATAGAACTTGCTCCCGCCCTTGACACTACCACATCGGCAATACCATAGGCATAATCCATCCTTGAGATAAAGGGCTGTACCTTAACATTGTTTAAGCCCAGTGGCTGCAGATCTCTTTGTATACTTTCATGGTAATTCCTTCCGGTCTGCCAGAGCACCTGCACATCCTTACCCCTTACCAACTCAATTTTTTCAAGCATACCCTTGTTAATACTTCCTGCACCCAGACTTCCGCCAATTACCAGGATGGTCGGTAATGAAGGATTCAGCCCAAATTCTGCATAGGCCTCCTGAAGGTTGAGGTTCTGAGTAAGAGTACTGCGCACCGGATTACCGGTAAATATTATCTTCCCTGCCGGAAAAAAACGCTCCATCTCAGGATAGGCAACACAAATGGCGGCTGCCTTCTTGGAAAGGATGCGGTTGGTCACCCCGGGAAAGCTGTTTTGCTCCTGCAGTACTGTTGGGACTCCCGCACCAGCAGCGGCCCGTAGTACCGGTCCGCTGGCATAGCCACCCACACCGACTGCAACGTCGGGACGAAAACTACGAATTATCTGCCTGGCTTTTATCATGCTTGCGGCAAGCTTGTAAAAGAAGGTAAGGTTCTTCCATGTAAACCTTCTCTGAAAGCCTGCAACCGGAAGGCCGACTATCTTGTATCCGGCGGCCGGGACCCTATCCATCTCCATTCTGCCAAGTGCTCCTACAAAGAGTATCTCACAGGAAGGCATAACCCTTCTAAGGGCATCAGCAATGGAAATGGCCGGGAAAATATGACCACCTGTTCCTCCACCACTGATTATTATTTTCGGATTTCTATTTTCCATATTACCGGTATTCATAATTCGGTCCTTTCAATTACAGACCTAAATCAAACTCTATATACTTCTCAGTTCATACCAACAACTGCAAAAACTTACAGACAGGTTTTCAGTCTACTCTTTTTCTCCTTGCTCCTCTGTAACATTGTCTGTTCCACCCGCAGCTTCCTTCTCTCTTTCCTCATTGTACCTGCTGACACCAAGAATCAGTCCAAAGCTTGCACAGGTAAAGAACACAGATGTAGTCCCTAGACTCACAAGCGGCAACGGCTGTCCCGTAACCGGAAAAATACCAACAGCAACCCCCATATTTACAAAGGCCTGGGATACAAGCATAAGCCCCAGCCCCAATGACAGAAAGGCCGGAAAGGTCGTGTTGCTTTTCCTAATTATCACCCCTATCCTGGCAAGCAAGGTCAGATAACACATTATTACCACCAAAGGACCTATTAGCCCGTATTCCTCTGCAATAATCGCAAAGATGAAGTCACTGTAAGGGTGAGGGATAAAATTCCTCTGTACACTATTGCCAGGCCCTTTGCCCATCAGACCACCATTTGCAATTGCAATCTTGCTCTGAACAGACTGGTAACTGGATGCTTCATCAGCCTTTTCAGGATCGAAAAACTGTTCTACACGTGCCGTCCATGTGGCGGCACGAGGCAAAAAATCAACCTTGGGAGCCAAAAACAGCAACAATACTACCAAAGCAATGGCTACAAGCCCCGTACCTGCAAGATACTTTATGGGTACACGGCCTACATACATCATGGCAAAGGATACTGCCACTACAAGAAGAGCTGTTGACAGGTTCTCCCTGAAAATAAGTCCTGCCACAATGATTACCCAGATTATAATCGGTTTGAATGCCTGCAAGGTAGAAGCATCTGGTTTCTGATGCTGTGCAAGGATTTTGGCTACCCATACTATCAGCGCAAGCTTTGCCATCTCAGAGGGCTGGAAGGTTATTCCAATACCAGGTATTGTAAGCCACCTTGATGCCATATTAAGATTAACACCGGCAACCAGTGTAACCAACAGCAATACTACTGCTATCCCCAGTGCCGGAAAACTGAATTTTGCAACCCACCTGAAATGAAAATTATGAATAAGTACGATGATACCAAAGCCTATTCCTAATGAAAAAAGTTGCTTGAACATATAGTAGGAAGTATTGCCTCCCTGGTGCTTGTAAGCCAGAGAGCCAGTGGCGCTGTAAACTGAGAGTAGCGATATTACTGAAAGTATTATCACTATCCCCCATATAACAGGATCGCCCTTCAGATATCTTCTTAATTTATCACTCATTTACAATACTTCCTTTACTTTTTCCTTAAATTGTTTTCCTCTCTGCTCATAGTTTATGAACAGATCGAAACTTGCACATGCAGGCGAAAGCAATACTGCATCGCCGCTCTCGGCATACACTCTGGCTGCCCTGAATGCCTCATCCAGACTTGCAGTGCTTACAACGGTGGGAACCACTCCCTCAAATGCCTTTATCAGTTTGGAGTTGTCCACTCCCATACATATCAGAACCTTTACCTTACTCCGGGCCAGTTCTAAGAGTACCGAATAGTCATTGCCCTTGTCGGTACCACCGGCGATCCACACCACAGGCCTTGTCATACTGTCGAGGGCATACCATGCCGAGTCTGTATTTGTAGCCTTGGAATCATTTATATAAAGGACTCCGTCAACTTCACCGCAAGGTTCAAGCCTGTGCTCTACAGCCTGGAATGTTGCAAGACCTTCGGCTACCGCCTCAGGTGATGCTCCTGCACTTAGCGCAGCCAGCGATGCAGCCATCGCATTACACAGGTTATGTCTTCCCTTAAGGGCAACCTTGTCTAGCGGTACATTCAAAACCTGACCATTAAATTCCAAATGGAGACAGTCATTTTTAACACTACCCAGACTGAAAGGGACCTTCGCGGCAAGAGTCATCTCGGGCCTAAAGTGCTCCTTCATAACTTCATCACCTGTCCACCAGATAAAGTGGTCGCCTTCACCCTGGTTTTGTAGTATCCTCAGTTTTGAGTTTATATAGTTTTCAAACTTGTAATCATACCTATCAAGGTGATCGGGTGTGATATTGGTCAACACAGCAGTGTTGACCCTGGTGTGGTACATTCTGTCAAGCTGAAAACTACTCAGCTCCATCACAAAGACAGCCGGATCCTTCTGAGCAAGCTGGCGACAGGGGCTTATGCCTACATTTCCCGAAAGGGTGGCATCTATTCCGGCCACCTTCAGTATATGGTATGTCCACAGTGTTGTAGTTGTCTTTCCGTTACTACCAGTGATACCCACGATATGAGCCTTTGAATAACGGGCTGCAAATTCAATATCCGAAATCACAGGAATGCCTGCATGGTCCAGGTCCTTTATCAGCGCGACCTTATCAGGAATACCGGGGCTTTTGATTACCTCTGCGGCTGCCAGTATCCTTTCCCTGCTGTGACCGCCCTCTTCAAAGGCTATCACCGCAGCAGTCAGTTCGGCTCTGAACTTATCCGCAATAGCATTGCTGTCACTTACAAACACAGGAATACCCTTTGCTTTTGCAAGCAAGGCTGCAGCTACACCGCTTTCACCGGCACCCAGTATTACAAGTTCCTTTTGCATTCCTACCTGATCTTAAGTGTTACGACTGTCAGTACAGCAAGCAGCAGACTGACGATCCAGAAACGGGTTACTATCTTGGACTCCGCATAGCCCTTCATCTGATAGTGGTGGTGCAGCGGTGCCATCCTGAATATTCTACGGCCCTCACCATATTTGCGCTTTGTGTACTTAAACCAGCTAACCTGGATTATCACAGAAAGGCTTTCCACAAAAAACACCCCACAAAGTATCGGCAGCAGAAGCTCTATCCTTATCAAAATCGAGAAGACAGCTATAATACCGCCTATTGTCAAACTTCCGGTATCACCCATAAAGACCTGGGCCGGGAAAGAGTTGTACCAAAGGAACCCAACCGTCGCACCAATAAAGGCAGCCATAAAGACCACAAGCTCCTGCGAGTTGGGGATATACATTATATTGAGGTAATCGGCGTAAATTGTATGCCCCGACAGATAGGCGAAGATTCCCAGCGTAACACCAATTATTGCCGAGACGCCAGTCGCCAGCCCATCCAGTCCGTCTGTCATATTGGCCCCGTTGGACACGGCCGTGATAATAAAGGTTACTACTATTACAAAGAAAATCCAGCCCCATGACTTGCCTTTTTCACCAAGGAAACTGAATATCGTACCGTAGTCTATCCTGTTGTTTTTGAAAAACGGAACATTTGTAACGGGTGCCTTGATAGTTTCTACAACCACAGCTGCAACAGCAGCCTCTTCCTGTACTATCTCTATCTTCTCTTCGGCGGGCACAGGAGTCTTGATCCTTGCCACCACATCACCGCAGAAATACAGTGTAAGTCCCACAATCAGGCCAAGTCCGATCTGTCCAAGAATCTTAAACCTTCCGGCAAGACCCTTCTTATCTTTTTTAAAAACCTTGATGTAGTCGTCCAGAAAACCGATAGTACCAAGCCACAACACAGTGATAATCATAAGCAGGATATACACGTTGTCGAGCCTTGCAAAAAGCAGAACCGGGATAAGAATTGAAATGATAATCAGAACACCTCCCATAGTCGGTGTTCCCTTCTTTTGATACTGACCTTCAAGTCCAAGGTCACGCACTATCTCACCAATCTGCTTCTTTTGCAAAATACCAATCAGTCTTTTTCCAAAAACAGTTGCGATCAGCAGCGAAAATATTACCGCCATACCCGACCTGAAGGTGATATACTGAAACATCCCCAGCCCCGGGAGGTTGTATGATTGCAGGTGTTCATAAATATAAAAAAGCATGAGCTACAAAATTAAAGTTGTCCAAAAAATTCTCTGATCACCTCCCTGTCATCAAAATGAGTCTTTACACCCTTAACATCCTGATAGGTCTCGTGGCCCTTTCCTGCCACGAGAACCACATCGCCCTTTTGTGCAATACTGCACGCAGTGCGTATGGCCTCTCTTCTGTTGGTTATACACAGCACCTTCGAACGATCAGTAAAAGCGACACCAGCCATCATTTGCTCAATGATCTTTTCAGGATCTTCGCTCCGTGGATTGTCAGAGGTGAGTATCACCTTGTTACTTCCCTTAACAGCATCTGCCGCCATTACCGGACGCTTGGTAGCATCCCTGTCTCCACCGGCCCCTACAACAGTTATCAGGCTATTGTCGTTACCTCTTATTTCGTTAATAGCTTCTATAACATTCTCAAGAGCATCGGGAGTATGAGCGTAGTCAACCACGGCAGTGATTCCATCAGAGGAGCGGATTGTTTCAAACCTTCCATCAACAGATCTTAGCGTGCTCATGGCTGTCAGCACATCATTCTCATTCCAGCCCAACATCACAGCAGCACCGTACACTGCAGCAAGATTGGACGCATTGAAGCGTCCAATAAATGGCGTCCACAGCTCCTTGCCATTCAGTTCGAGATGCATACCTTCAAACAGACTTTCAACAACCTTTACCTTGAAGTCAGCCATGCTCCGCAGGGAATATTTCCTCCTTGCGGCCGAGCAATTTTGCAGCATCACATCCCCGTTGCGGTCATCAGCGTTAACAAGCGCAAACGCCTGTTTTCCAAGCCCATCAAAGAAACCCTTCTTGGCTTTCAGATAAGCATCGAAGGTAATATGATAATCCAAATGATCATGTGTAATATTTGTGAAAATTCCTCCGGTAAAGTCAATTTCAGCAATACGTTTCTGAACTACCGAGTGGGAACTGACCTCCATAAAACAGTAATCGCATCCCTCATCAGCCATCTTACGCATAAGAGCTTGAAGGGTCAATGCATCAGGCGTTGTATGTGTCGTGTCAAGCTTGGTCTCACCTATATAGTTGGCCACTGTGGAACAAAGTCCTGCTCTGTATCCCAGACAGCCTGCCAGCTTGTACAGCAGAGTAGCTACAGTAGTCTTGCCGTTGGTACCTGTCACCCCCACAACCTTCAGTCCACGTGTTGGATGGTCGTAGTACTCAGCAGCAAGTTTTGCAAGTGCTTCAGAGCTGTCGGCCACCTTAATATAACGCACACCCTCACGGATTTCAGCAGGAAGTTCCTCGCAAACAATCATCTTACAACCAGCCTCTACTGCAGCGGGGATAAAAAGATGTCCATCAGTCTTCCATCCGCGGATGGCAACAAAGATCAAATCAGCGGCTGCCTTGCGTGAATCAAAGCTTATCCCGGCTACCGGGGGATTCACATCGCCCCTCTCCTCCACCACAGCAAGGCATTTTATGTATTCATTAAAGTTCTTCATAAACCCAGTATTTCAGTTTCTTACTATTCGAGTCTTATAAAAACAGTACTTCCCGGTCTTATATCTGTTCCAGCCCGGATGGACTGGGAA
Source organism: uncultured Alkaliflexus sp. (assembly GCA_964396555.1). Classification (GTDB taxonomy): domain Bacteria; phylum Bacteroidota; class Bacteroidia; order Bacteroidales; family Marinilabiliaceae; genus Geofilum. The sequence goes on along the minus strand of CAYNFX010000028.1, from coordinate 4,054 downwards.
ACTACACGTCCCACTCCCTGCATATGTACCTTGAGACCAGCATTTTCAAGCAATGACACAGCATCTCTTGCTCCCATGCCAATAACTGAAGGCACTACTCCATTGGGCATTGGTTTTGGTCTTACCACGATACCACTGTCGGCTGCAGTTGTGGACACCCATTCCTTTGCAGATCTACCAGCATAAAACGGATAATCCAGCTCCTTAAAGATGGTCTTTATATCATCCAAAGTACCTCCCTTTGAATATGGATAGACATAGACATCCCTTCCGGGCTTCCATTGCGATTCAACTACAAAGTCAAAGCCAGTTGCATATACCCTGTCGGCTATTTCCCTGAATACAGATCCGGCTACCACGTTACCGTAATAGACATTGTTGGATGGTGCTGAGACCACTACAATACATGAATAGCGAGGCTTCTCAGCAGGGAAATAACCTACGAACGAGGCCTGGTATTCGACACCGCCACTCTGGTAACCCTGGCTACCCTTGGCAACCTGTGCAGTACCAGTCTTGCCGGCTATTGAGTAGTTGCTGTTGCGAATATTCCTGGCTGTACCACGTTCCACAACACCCATCAGGATCTTATGCACAGCCTCAATAGTATGTCTTGATGCCATGGAACTGTTGAGAACCTCAGGCGAGTAGCGCTCCACCATCTTCCCGTGATGGCTCAGTCCCTTGACAAACATTGGCCTTACGACCTTGCCTTTGTTGGCAACTGCGTTGTAATAGGTCAGCGTTTGAAGTGGAGTCATCTTGACCTCATAACCCATTGACATCCAAGGCAGGGTAATCCCAGACCATGAATTATCTCCAGGGTACTTAATAAGAGGACGGTCCTCACCGAGTATTTCTATTCCAAGAGGTCTGTTAAGTCCCATGTTATATAAGCGGTCAACAAAACGCCTTGGATTGTCCTTGTAATTCTCATAAATGATTCTGGCAATACCAATATTTGATGATTTCTCAAGTACCTCAGCAACGCTCAGCATTCCAAAACCTCCTTGTTGGCTGTCTCGCATTATGCGGTCGAAAAAGCGATACGAACCATTGCCGGTATCAATTGAGTCTGAAACCCTTACAACACCGTCTTCAAGTGCCGCCATAAGAGAAAACAGCTTGAACGTAGAACCCGGTTCCGTTGCCGCACCAATTGCATAATTAAAATAGTCCTCGACGTAGACTCCGGCACTTACCCTGTGCAGGTTTACCATGGCCTTGATGGCCCCGGTCTGCACTTCCATCAGGATAGCGATACCGTGGTCGGCATTACGCTGGATTAGTTGTTTGCGGAGAGCATGCTCGGCAACATCCTGAATGCTGATATCTATTGTGCTGACAACATCGTAGCCGTCAATAGGTGGAGTAACAACTTCGGGAACCCAGCGTCCTGAAATACGTTTCATAACACTGGTGCCCGGAGTCCCTCTGAGTTTGTCGTCATACGCCCTTTCCAAACCGAGCATTCCACCTTTGCTACTCTCACCATACATTTTACCGATGGTTCGTGAAGCAAGGCTACCGAAAGGCTGCTGGCGACGGTCATACTGTTCGGGAATAAAGCCACCCTTGTTGCGCCCTTCCCTGAAAATTGGAAATTTGTTGACTACCTGAAACTCCGTGTAGGAAATACGCCTTGGATTAACCAGGTAATAACGCCTGCCCTTCTGACGGGCTAGCTGCAAATCGCGTCTGTATGCAGAAGCACTCTTGTCCCTAAAAAAGTGTGCAAGACAGAGTGACAGTGAGTCTATGTTGGAGTTGAATTTGGCATCTGTAAGACCTTCGGCCATAAGGTCCATATAAAGACGGTATGAGGGAACAGATGTTGCGAGTTTCTTTCCGTTGATGTCAAGGATGTCGCCGCGGTTGGGCATTACTATGTTTTCACTGCGTTCAACCTCACTCGACTGGGTTTTCCACTTATCAGACTGGAAAACCTTGAGGCTAAACATTTCAACAAACAACCACAAAGCAAGGCCCAGAAAGAATAGGTAAATAACCCCCATCCTGAACATTATGCTTTTTTTTATGGTCATAATCTACCAGCTCCTATTCTTTTTGCCCAAATTTTCTTTTGATCAGTCATCTACCCTGATTATTCTTGGAGGGGTCTTAAGCACTTCAAGTCCCAGTCCAGCATCATTCACCCTGCTGAAAACTTCCGACTGCCTGCTCATTTGCATCAGTTGCGAAGATGTGGTAATGGCCTCGTACTTCAGCTCCTGAAGTTCCTTATTTAGAGCCACCTGTTCCTTTAAAAGCTTTTCTACAGAATAGTGATTGTTGATGTATACAAAGCCAAAGAACACTAAAAACAAAGCATAGGACCAATGCTTTTCCAGAGACATCCTGCTAAATGCCTGGCCATTCATCAATTCCCGGAAGTCAAACCCTTTGAGATCCTGAACGACTTCATTACCGGATTCGAACTCTTCGTATTTCTTACTTTTCTTAAACAGCTTCATTTCGCTCTCCTATCCTGAGTTTTGCACTTCTGGCCCTTGGATTCCTGCTTAACTCCTCGTCACCGGGTACTATCACCTTGCGAGTGACAGCCCTGAAAGGCACATTACTCCTGCCAAACACGTCTGTTTCAGCCTCAGAACTATCAACATCGCCAGTCTTCAGGAAATTCTTGACCATCCTGTCCTCAAGCGAGTGATATGATATCACAACAAGCCGTCCTCCGGGACGTAGCACTGTTTCACAAGCTCCAATCACTTCCCTGAGAGCATTCATCTCCCCATTGACTTCGATACGCAATGCCTGGAACACCTGACCCAAATAACGGGCGGCATCCTTGCGTGGTGCAAATCTCGAAGCTATTTCTCTCAAACGGGTGGTAGTCAGAATCGCCTCTGTATTCCTCTCTGAGACAAGCTCCTGAACAAGCCTCTGGGCGTTGTTCAGTTCACCATACATCCTGAATACTCTCATGAGCTCATCCGGCCTGGCTGTATTGACCAGTTCGGCAGCCGTCTTACCACTATTTCGGTTCATCCGCATGTCCAGGTCACCATCAAAGCGGAAAGAAAAGCCCCTTTCAGCCTCGTCAAAATGGTGGGACGATACGCCTAGGTCGGCAAGTATGCCATCTAAAGGTAAGGCCTTTAAATATTTGGCAAAGTAGTATAGAAAACGGAAGTTGTGTCTTACAAACTCAACACGCTTATCGTCAATCCTGTTGTGCCAGGCGTCCTCGTCCTGATCGAAAACGATCAGGCGACCCTTCGGACCGAAACGCTCTAGTATAGCCCTGCTATGTCCTCCTCCACCAAAAGTCAGGTCTGCATATACACCGTCAGGTCTGATATTCAGCCCCTCGATGGATTGCTCCAGCAAAACGGGTATATGGTAAACCTCTTCATTCATAATGCAATATTTCACCTCCTCATTGATACCTAATTAGCTTACTCAGGTCCGGGACAACACTCCCCCAATAAAGCCTGTCGACATACTTTGCCTGCCGCCTTACCAAGAGATTATTATCTATTTCATTTATCACCATTATCCGTTGTTCCCAGCAATTCCTCAGCCAGTGAGGCAAGTGCTGCAGGATTGTCGGCCAACGCATTGTAAGCATCAGCAGACCACATCTCAATATAGCGATCAATGCCCACCAGTACCACAGGGCCATTGGCTCCTATCTGCTCCATCAACCTACGTGGCACTAGGAACCGGCCATTGCCGTCAAGACTCAGTTCGGCAGAAGCCCTGAAAAACTCTCTCAAAAACTGCTTGTGCTCCTTGATATAAGGATTAAGCTTACGGTGCAGACGCTTACGCTCTTCCTCCCAATAGGCATAAGGATAGAGCACAAGACAATCTTCGAACAGGTCCTTGCGCACCACAAAACGCAACTCTTCTTCCTCTAACGCCTTCTTAAAGGCAGCCGGAAGAACTATGCGTCCCTTTGCATCTGGTTTACATTCGAAATCACCTATAAATGTGCTCATTACACCTCAATACTATTAGATTGTAAAGTTAAGCAATTTATCTCCCACAATCAACCACTTTTTCCCACAAAAAATAAAAATAGATATTT